>NZ_AZNV01000006.1:0-203177 GCF_000510625.1 Rhizobium sp. IBUN | reverse complement strand
GACACCTATGCGCTGGTGTCGCTGGTCTCTGCCGGGCTTGGCATCGGCTTTGCGCCGGAATGGACGCTTGATCTTCCCAATCGCGGCTTTGAACTGAAGAAGGTAAGCGGGATCGACTTTAGGATCGGGCTTGGCATTGCCTGGAACAAGGAAGACCCAACCGCTGGGCGCGATGATATTGTCGACATCGCGCGGTCGCTGGCAAGACGCGGGTAGGCCGGCGATCGGTTGCAAGGACAATGACTGATTGCGAGTTCGGCTAGAAACAGAATATGCGGTCGTGTGGCAGTCGGTCCCACGTTTCAACCCCTGCCATGACGCTGAGTTTTAAGCTCCGATGTCACGACCCGGCAGGGAGTCCCGCCGGGCCGACCGTTCTGAAGGCCCCACTCACTTCGGCGTAACGTCGAAGCCGAACCACTTTTCTGAAAGCGTCTTGATCGTGCCGTCGGCCTTGGCGGCCTCGATGGCGTCGTTGAACATCGCCTTCAGCTCGGTGTCGGACTTGCGCAGGCCAACAGAGCTGCCGCGACCGAGGAAGCCGCCTTGGAATCGCGGTCCGGCAGTCGTCATGTCCTCGTTGCCCGGCTTTGCCGAGGCCGTCGTCAAATAGGCCATGGACGCCATCACCAGATCGACGCGGCCGGCCTTGAGGTCGAGATCATGTTCTTCCGTCGTCTTGTATTCGCGAACCTCGACGACGCCCTTCAAATACTTGTCGACAAAGGTCGCCGCGGTCGAAGCGGTCTGAACGCCGATGATCTTGCCCTGCAGGGCAGGCTTGATCTTTTCGATCTCGGCCGCTGCCCCGGCCTCGTCGCTTGCAAGCGAGAAGACCTGGCCCTTTTCTGGCAGGTTTGCGAGGTCGCCTTCCTTGGCGGTCGCGAACGCCTGGCCGGTGGAACCGTAGGAATTGCTGAAGGCGATGACTTCCTCGCGCTTGGCGGTCGCCGACATGCCGGAAATAATGGCGTCGAACTTGCCGGCATTGAGCGCCGGGATCATGCCGTCGAAGTTCTGCACGACGATCTTGCACTCGACCTTCATATGGTCGCAGAGATACTTTGTCAGCTCGATTTCATAGCCGTCGAGCGAACCGTCGGGCTTGGTGAAATTATAGGGCTTGAAGGCACCTTCGGTGGCGATCGTCACGGTCGTCCACTTCTTCTCTTCGGCGTGTGCAACACCGGCGGCGGCGACAAGCGCCGTTGCGGCTGCTGTCAAAAAAGCCCGCGAAAGAATTGTCATGTTTTGCTCCCCTTTTGTTGGTTTGGGTTGAGAGATTTACTTGCTGATGAACTGACGGAAACGGTCCGAGCGCGAACTGGCGAACACCTCCTGCGGCTTGCCGTCTTCCTCGACGCGGCCCTGATGCAGGAAGACGACACGGCTTGAGACGTCGCGGGCAAAGCCCATCTCGTGGGTGACGACCAGCATCGTGCGGCCTTCCTCGGCGAGCGCACGCATGACGCGCAGAACCTCGCCGACGAGCTCGGGATCGAGCGCGGAAGTCGGCTCGTCGAAGAGCATGACCTTCGGCCGCATGGCGAGCGCCCGTGCGATCGCGGCCCGCTGCTGCTGGCCGCCAGATAGGTGGGCCGGATAGAAATTGCGCTTCTCGGCAATGCCGACCTTGGCAAGCAGCGCTTCGGCTTCCTCGACGCATTCCGCCCGGGACCGACCGAGTACATGAACCGGCGCCTCGATGACATTCTCGAGTACGGTCTTGTGGGTCCAGAGATTGAAGCTTTGGAACACCATGCCGAGCTGAGAGCGGATGCGATCGACCTGGCTGCGGTCGGCCGGACGGCTGCCGTTCCTGGTATCGGGCACCATTCGGATCGTTTCGCCGGCAACCGTCACTTCGCCGGAGTTTGGCGTCTCAAGCAGGTTGATGCATCGCAGGAAGGTAGACTTTCCGGAGCCGGACGAGCCCAGGATAGAGACCACATCACCTTCATGTGCATCGAGCGAAATGCCTTTCAGCACCTCGACGGGACCGAAGCTCTTGTGCAAGTCCTTGACGCTGAGCGCGATAGGGGAAGGGGAGGCGTTCGCCGCTGTCATCGGGCGTCTCCTTCAAGTGCGGGAGCAGCCGGGACTGCCGGGTGGTGGGGAACGGGCTGGCGCAGGTGCGGGCTCAGGCAGTATTCGACGAGATGGACGAGGCGCGTCAGCAGGAAGTTGATCGCAAGATAGATCGCGCCGGCGACGATGAAGACCTCGATCGCCCGATAGGACTCCGAGATGATACGCGCCGCAACACCAGTCACTTCCATCAGTGTGATGATCGAGGCAAGCGAGGTTGCCTTGACCATCGCGATCATCTCGTTGCTATAGCCCGGCAAGGCCTGGCGGATCGCCAGCGGCAGGATGATGCGGCGGAACTGCATGAGCCGCGGCATGCCGCAGGCTCGTGCTGCCTCAATCTGGCCGAACGGAACCGAGAGCAGACCACCACGGATGATTTCGCTTGCATAGGCCGCAGTGTTCATCGTCAGCGCCAATACCGCACACCAGTAGGCGTCGCGGAGAAACGGCCAGAAAATGCTGTGACGCACGGCCGGAAACTGGCCGAGGCCGTAGTAGATCAGGAAGATCTGTACGAGCAGCGGCGTGCCACGGAAGACGAAGACATAACTCCGCGCGAACCATTCAAGGGGCGCAATGCCGGAGAGACGGCAAAGCGCGATCGCAAGCGCCAGCATCGCCCCAAGCACGATCGAGGTTGCGGCAAGCTCGATCGTCAGCGGGATTGCCGAGACCAGGCTGACGAATGTCTCGAAGAGAAACGACCAGTCCATTAGCCCCTCCTCACGCCGCGCGAGAAGTGCCTTTCGGCACCGCGTAGAAAGAGACCTGAGCCTGTCGAGATGATCAGGTAGATCGCGCCCGCGATGACGTAGAAATCGAAGGGCAGGCCAGTCGATCCGGCGGCCACCTGCGTCTGGCGCAGGAGCTCGGCGACGCCTGTTATCGACACCAGGGCTGATTCCTTCAGCACAACCTGCCACACATTACCAAGCCCCGGAAGGGCATGGCGAAGGGTGAGCGGTGCGATGATCCGCCGGAAGCGCAGGGTCCTGCCCATGCCGCAGGCAATCGCCGCCTCGATCTCGCCGTGATGCACGGCCCTGAAGGCACCGCGGAAAACTTCGGTGAACTGCGCGCCCGAAGTGACGCCGACCGCAAGCGAACCAGCGAGGAAACCGGGGAAACCGAGGAAGCCCTCCGCTCCGAACAGTCGGCCGATGGCGGTGACGGCCGCGCTGCCACCGAAATAGAAGAGATAGATGACGAGAAGATCCGGAATGCCACGCAGGACGGTCGTGTAGGTATCGGCGGCGATGCGAATTCCCCGTCCGCCTGATAATTTCGCCCAGGCGCCAAACGAACCGATGACTGCGCCGATCGAGTAGCCGGCAAGGGCAATCAGAACAGTCATCCACGCGCCGGCAAGCAGCGCCTTGCCCCAACCGTCACCGCCGAAGCTTACGAGCTCGAGGATTCCGGGCTGGTTCATGATGCCTGCCTTTCGGGAAGCGGTGGCTCGACGTCCTCGGGGATCGGATTGACGAACGGTGACCCATCGAGGCGCGCCTGAAGGTCCGCCTTGGCCGCCTTAATCAGCGCCGGATTGGAAATCAGCGCGATGGCGGTGCTCGCCATGACCTTCGCGGCATGCTCCGTGCCCTTGTGGGCCGCCGGAAGCTTGCCTTGCGCGACGAGCTGCCAGGAGTGGCCGGGCGTGCCGATCGCATAGGTGGCGCCGCGCATCTGCACTGTCGGGACGACCCAGCTGACGCTGCCAACATCGGTGGAACCGACGATCGTGCTGTCGCCGGCATAGAGAGGGAAGATCTCCTCGCAGAGCGGCTGGTCCTTTTTCGGCTTCAAGCCGAAACGGGCATAGGAGGAGGCGATGTCCTCGGCACTCATCGTCGCCTGGAACTTGCGCGCGGTGTCGCGGTCGGCATCGTCGAAGACCGGTGGTCCGAGACGCTGGAGATTTGCAAACATCAGTTCCTCGAGCGGCACATTGCCGACGAGGTTGGCGTCACCGCTGATCACTTCGCTTCGCACCGACGTCTCGGTCATCAAGGCTGCGCCCTCAGCCACCTTCTTGACACGGGCGACAAGCGACAGGAGCTCGGGCAGGTTGCGGGCACGGATAAGGTAACGCACCGTCGCTCTGGCCTGTACTACGTTCGGTGCCGAGCCGCCTGTGTCGGTCACGGCATAGTGGATGCGTGCCGTCGACGGCATGTGCTCGCGCATATAGTTGACGCCGACATTCATCAGTTCCACGGCATCTAGGGCGCTTCGGCCGAGATGCGGCGTGGCCGAAGCATGTGAGGCGCGGCCGCTAAAGTGGAAATTGATCTCGTTGCAGGCGAGCGATACCGGATTGTTCACTCCAGCAAAGGCAGCCGGGTGCCAGCAAATGGCGATGTCGACATCATCGAAGACGCCGGCGCGGACCATGAAGCCCTTGGATGAGCCGCCCTCTTCGGCAGGGCAACCATAGTAGCGGATACGGCCCTTGACGCCATTTGTTTCGAGGAAGTCCTTGACGGCGGCAGCCGCAAGCATGGAACCGGCCCCGAGCATGTTGTGGCCGCAGCCATGGCCATTGCCGTTCGCGAGCGCCTCGCGCTTTTCAGCCAGTCCAGCGACCTGGCTGAGGCCGGGAAGCGCGTCGAACTCGCCGAGGATGGCAATCACGGGTCCATCTTCGCCAGCTTCGCCCATGACGGCTGTCGGCAAGCCCGCGATGCCGCGCTCGACGCGAAAACCTTCGGTTTCGAGCTGCCGCGCATGCTCTTCGGCAGAGCGATATTCCTCATAGTTCGTTTCCGGCATATCCCAGACGCGGTCGCTGAGCGCAAAAAAGGCTTCACGCTTTGCTTCGACGATGTCCCACACGGTTTCGGTGTTTTTCATGGCTTTAAAACCGGCTTCATTTCGCATAGTATCCAAAATTGGCGCCAATTTATGGTACAAATTTTATTTGTGCAATCCGTGTGCATGAATAAATTTTGTACAACCTCAAGCGGTTCTTACGCCTACAGAATCCGCGATTGGCGTGTTATCGGTGGTTAAAAACGGGGAGATCGCATGGCAGATGTCGTGATGGAAGAAAAAGCGGAAGCGCCCGGTACGCGCGACGTGACAGACTTTATCCTGCAGGACATTCTGGCCGGCATTCTGCCTCCTGGGACGTGGTTGAAGCAGATTGACCTCGAGCGTCGATACAATTGTACACGCCCCGAAGTGCGCCGTGCGCTCGATCGCCTGGCGCAGAAACGGCTAGTCGAGCACGTGCAGAACCGCGGCTATCACGTCTACGAGCCGGACGGCCGCCGGGCGCGGGAGGTCAGCGAAATTCGCGTCATTCTCGAAACGGCCATTGCTGGAACGATCGTCCAGAACGCCACGGCAGAGAATGTCAGCACTCTCAGGAAGCTTGCCGAGCACTTCGATCAAATGGCGCTGAACGGCACGATGCTGGAGCTCTATGAAGCAAATCTTGCGTTTCACCGCCAGCTGCTTGTGCTCGGCGGCAATCTGGAACTCGTCGATCTCATCACCGAGATCCGCCAGAGAACCTCGTCCGCGCCGGTGTCCCAATGGCGCACGCGTGCCCGCATCGAACAGTCGGGCCGGGAGCATCACTTGATGATTGATGCAATCGGTGCTGGTGAGACCGAACGGCTGAAGGATCTCATGCGGCAGCACATTCGTCAAAACTGAGGGTAGGGCACCCGACAAGCCCAAAGTTGACGATGCTATCCTGATGCCCCCTCTGCATTGCTTGATATGAATTCGCTCGTTCGGCACTGCGACCACAAAGGCCGCCGACGATCGCCGGGCGGCCCCATATCCAGAGCGAGGCAAGAGCGCCACTCTCTCACAGCAACTTCGGTCCGATTGCCTCGCTTCACAACGCGGAAGCAAGGATCAGCTGCGAGGCTGCGTCGACACCAAGGCGACCGTAGACGCAGCGAGTACCGCGGTAAGGGTCAAGGGCCCAACAGCGCCATAGTGGTCGACGATATAGCCGCCGAAAACCGCGCCGATACTGATGGCGACCTGAAAAGAGACAACCATCAGGCTGCCTGCCGCCTCCAGAGCGTCGGGTGCCCCGCGGGAAAGATTGGTGGGCAGAACCACCGGCGCCATGCCGAAGGCGAAGCCCCAAAGCGTGACGAGGGCGAACGCAATACCGCTATGAGCGCCCCAGAGTACCAAAGAGAGTGCAGCAAACGCCATCAAAGCTGCGGTGACAGCGAGTGCCAGGCGGATGCTGGCGTCGGCCATTCTGCCACCAGCGACATTGCCGATGACCGAAGCGATGCCAAATCCAAGCAACGCCACGGCGATCGATCTGGTTTCAAGGAGCGTCACCTGTTCGAGGAAGGGACGAACGTAAACCGAGCCAGCAAAATGGCCTGTCATGAGCAACAGGATAGCAAGCATGCCCAGTTGAATCCCACGCCGCCGCGTCAGCCTGAAAACATCAGCGAGACTGTTGCTCGTACTTGCAGGCAGTGTTGGCAAGCTAAGTGCCTGTAGAAGCATTGCAAGCGCGGCAAGCCCCGCTGTCATGACCATGGCAATGCGCCATCCCAGCCAGTCGCTGATCAAGGCACCCAACGATGGTGCAGCTATTGTCGCGAGCGACACGCCAAGGGTGACGATAGCCATGCCCCGGCCCGTCGCATTGGCGCCGACCAGCCTAGCGACGACGGCAACTGAGAGGGCCCAGAAACCGCTAAGTGCGATGCCCAATCCAGCCCGGCCCAACAACAACAGCCAAAAATCGGTCGCTAACGCTGCAAGTATATTGGAGCCGATCGCCAATGCACTGAGACTGACCAGCACCGTCTTGCGGTTCAATCTGCCGATGAGCACATTGCTCAAAAGAGCGGTGACCGCACCAACCGAAGCGGTGGCGGTGACGACCTGACCGGCTGTTCCTTCGGTGATCCCGAGATCGCGCGCCAATGGCGTCAACAGACCCGCCGGCAGGAACTCAGCCGATACCAGCGCAAAGCTGGTGGCCGCCATCGAAAGTACGGCAAACCAGGTCGCCGGGCTCCACGTGGATGGCGCGGCGGTATCCAGGTCAATTGCTGCGACGTCAAGCTGCGATGTTGTGTCCGTCATCCCGTGTATCTCCTTAGGTTGGAGATGTCATAAACGAACTGTTCGGGATGATATGTACCTTAGAATCCGAAATCCATGTCTATTCGTCCGGAATTGGTGCGGCGCACAACGCCCGGTGACACCCTCGTGATACGCTTGAAGGCGCGAGCAAAGGATGCCTCAGACTCATAGCCTAAACGGGAAGCAACCTCGGCAACCGACAGGCCGCTTTGCCCCAACAACTCGCGCGCAAGCTGCATGCGCAGACGGGCGAGATAGTGTGCTGCGCCCTCTCCCAAAATAGCGCTGAAGCGCTCGGCAAAGATCGAGCGCGACTGGCCTGCCACGCCGGCAAGGCTTTCAAGGGTCCAGTTATGGCCGGGGTCTCGATGCATGGCTGCCAACACGCGACCGATGTGAGGATCGCGAATGGCGGCGAGCCAGCCCGTCGTCGATGCTCCGCTGCAATTGACCCAGCAGCGGATAAGCCGGGCGGCGAGCAAGTCCGCCATTCGCGACAAGACGGTTGCGCTCCCCATTTGGGGCTGCGTCGCCTCCGCCGACATAGCTGCCAGCAGGGGGCCAACGACAGCGTCATTGCCGGCCACATCGCAGCCCTTGATGATCGGTGGCATCAGAGCGATCAGGGGGTTGAGCGCATGCGCACCCAAAGCCATGGAGCCGCAGAAGAGGGTGCTCGTCGCACCCGTTCCTTCGCGGACCACTTCGCAAACGTTGCTTCCAACCTTCGTTATCTGACAGCCTTTAAGCGAGTCGCCCTCAACATCTGGTGCGCTGGCCAATCGATGTTCGATGCCTTGCGGCAGAAGGACCAGATCGCCATCGTTCAACTGTTGCCATCCATCGGGTGCGGTATAGATCCAGCACGGACCCTGGCTGACAAAATGAAAACGAAGCAGTTGGTTTTGTGGAAAGGCGATGCTCCACGGATGTCTGAGTTCGCAGCGGCCATAGTTGACCCCGCTCAAGCGAAAGTCTTGCAGGACTTCGCTTAGCGCATCCATTGGAATATTTGATGGCGACAACGGTTGAGACGAATGGTCAAGCATTTAGCCAATCTAGGTCTCGAGCGTCCAGCATTCAAGCAGGGTGGCCATGCACAATTGGTTTTCCTGCACTGTTCCTGTTCCTGATTTCAAATATACGCGGCCCTGCAGGGTCGCGGCTAAATCCAAGCGCCGCGACAATAAATAAAAGCGGCTTTATCCAACCACATGGATTGAAGGGCCAAGAAACCTTTCTGCTCTCAGTCCGTTATCGCGTGATGGTGGACAGAAATGTGAATTCGAAATCGGTCGATCGGACCAATCCCTCCAATGGCGACATCCGCGCAAACGAGCCAACCAACGCCGAGGTTGAGCCGCCGCCGGAGATTGTTGAGCCAGACCCCAAGTGGACGCCTGAGGAGGTCGAAAGGGCGCGGAAGAAATATCTGCTCAAGCGCTTCTGGATCAGCGCGATGCGTTATTGGGGACGCCGAGGCGACAAGCTGGCCTGGCCATGCTCGATCGGGCTGTTGATCCTCATTGGTGGTAACGTCGGCTTCCAGTACGGCATAAACGTCTGGAACCGCTCCATCTTCGACGCGATAGAACAGCGCAACGCAAGCGCCGTCTATTTTCTAAGCGGAGTGTTCCTGCCGCTCGTGATTGGAAGTGTTGGCCTCGTCACGACGCAGGTCGCCGTCCGGATGATGATCCAACGCCGTTGGCGCTCGTGGCTTACGACGTCGGTGATCGGGCGGTGGCTCGCAAATGGCCGCTACTATCAATTGAACCTCATCGGCGGCGACCACAGCAATCCGGAGGCGCGTATTGCGGAGGATCTACGGATCGCTACTGAAGCTCCCGTCGATTTCGTCGCGGGCGTCATCGCTGCATTTCTGTCGGCCTCGACCTTCATCATGGTGCTCTGGACGATCGGTGGGGCGCTGACCCTTACTGTTGCAGGTTCGACTATCACCATTCCCGGCTTCCTCGTCGTTACTGCGGTAATCTACGCCGGGATAACCTCCAGTTCGATGGCCCTCATCGGCCGCAACTTTGTTCAGGTCTCCGAGGCCAAGAACCAGGCGGAGGCCGAGTTTCGCTATACTCTGACGCACGTAAGGGAGAATGGGGAGAGTATTGCACTGCTCGGAGGCGAGGAGGAGGAGCGAAACGACCTCGACAGGACGTTCATCAAGGTGCTCGGCCAATGGGCGCTTCTTGCACGCCAGCATATGCGCACGACCCTCGTGTCCCAGGGATCGAGCCTGTTTGCGCCGGTCGTACCGGTTCTGCTTTGCGCTCCGAAATTTCTCGATGGCAGCATGACGCTTGGCGAAGTCATGCAGGCGGCGTCCGCCTTCGCCATCGTGCAGAGCGCGTTTGGATGGCTGGTCGACAACTACCCGCGCCTTGCGGATTGGAACGCATGTGCACGGCGCATCGCATCGCTGATGATGTCTCTTGACGGACTTGAACGTGCCGAACAGAGCGAAGCCTTGGGGCGCATCAAGCGCGGAGAAACCGAAGGTGAGGTGGTGCTCAGCCTGAATGATCTGGCAGTGTCGCTCGACGACGGCACTGCCGTCGTCAAGGAGACACAGGTGACCATCGAGCCAGGCGAACGGGTGCTCGTTGCTGGAGAGTCGGGATCGGGAAAGAGCACGCTGGTGAGGGCGATAGCCGGGCTCTGGCCGTGGGGGCACGGCAGTGTCAACTTTCATGCCGACCGACAGCTTTTCATGCTGCCGCAACGGCCATACATCCCGTCCGGGACGCTACGCAGGGCGGTCGCATATCCGCGTGGCGCCGAGGACTGGACGCTCGACGAAATCAAGGGTGCGCTGGAGAAATCAGGGCTCGACTATCTGAACGACAAGATCGGGGAGGAGGCACCATGGGACCAGACGCTCTCGGGCGGGGAAAAGCAACGGCTCGCGTTCGCGCGACTTCTGCTGCACGATCCCGACATCATCGTTCTGGATGAAGCGACCTCGGCACTCGACGCGAAGAGCCAGGACAAGATGATGGAGATGCTGATCGACGAGTTGCCGAACGCCACCATTGTCAGCGTTGCGCACCGCGCCGAACTGGAGGCCTTCCATAGCCGCAAGATAACCTTGGAACGGCGCCATGGCGGTGCGAAGCTGGTCAGCGACATCGACCTTCTTCAGGGAAAGAAAAAGCGCAAGAGCTTTTTGCGTCTATTGGAGAAGCACAACCGAGAGGTCGCGCCGGATCCATCAGCGCGCCTCTGCCAAAGAGCAGTCTATGAAGCCAAGCCACGTTCAATTACGCCAGGTCAGGGCTCCTAAGAGCTTTCCCCGTCGTCAATCATACCTTGAAACTCCAAATTCGATACTAGCCGAGCAGCGTCATTTGCGAGGCCACTTGCTCCTCGAAAAATTTGGAAAAGGTAGCAATGCGCGGTGGCAGCGCCTGATAGGGCGGGTAATAGAGCGTTAGCCACAGGTCGGGCGGCGCCCAGCCCTGGAACACGTGCACAAGGCGGCCGCTTCGCAGATGCTCGGCAATATTAAATCCGGGCAGCATCGCGACGCCGGTCCCATCGGCAGCCATGTCGGCCAGCACTTCACCATTGTTGGCACAGAAGGAGCGCCCCGCCGAGATCGTCATGCTCGATCCGCCGTCCGAAAGCACCCAGGTCTCTCTTCGGCTCTCGCCGCTATAGGCAAGGCAATCGTCTGGCGTGAGCTCGCCCGGGTGCTGCATGGTCACGTATCGGCTTCCCGGCGCTGCCACGAGAATACGAGGAACGACGCGAATCTTGCGCCAGATGGTGAACTTGTCGGACGGTTGGGAGGATATGCGGATTGCCAGGTCATAGTCGTCATCGACGATATTCACGAGCCCGTCCGACAGCGAAATCTCGAAGCTTATCCTTGGATAACGCTCCCTGAAGCCCGACAGTATCGGCGGCAGCACAGTTTTGCCGAACCAGGTCGGCGCGCTGATCCGCAACCGCCCTTCATCGGCCTTGTGAGCATTCATCACCTCCTTGCGCGCATCTTCCAGCATCGCGATCGCCGGCTGTATCTGGGCGGCAAACACAGCACCGTCAGTCGTCAGCGACACCTGCCTCGTGGTACGCACGAAAAGTTGGAGGCCGAGATCGGCCTCCAGTGCGGCAATCGCTCGGGTCACCGCCGCGGGGGTCATGTCGAGTTCGCGTGCGACCTGGGCGAAGTTGCGCTTCTCGGCCGCCAAGAGGAATGTTTTCAGGGCTTTATAGTCGTTCATCTCGATTATTTCAAAAATAGCAATTCAATCGGAAGTAATATTGCAATTCCGGGGACTGATCAACCGACATACATCTTGGGCATCAAACAGACAACGCCCAAGAGAAAGGCCAGGAACATGATCAAGGATATCACGGGACTGCATCACGTCACATCGATGGCGTCGGATGCCCGCCAGAACAACCAATTCTTCACCGACACGCTCGGCCTTCGCCGCGTCAAGCAGACCGTGAATTTCGACGACCCGAGTGTTTACCACCTCTATTATGGCGATGAGAACGGTTCGGCCGGAACAGTCATGACTTACTTCCCCTTCGAGCACATGATGCGTGGTCGGGCCGGTGTCGGCGAAGTTGGCGAAACCCAGTTCTCCGTACCGAAGGGCTCGCTTGCCTTCTGGCGTGAGCGCCTTGACGCACAGAATGTTGGCGGCCTGCAGGAAGACACGGTCTTCGGCGCCAGGCGTCTGCGCTTCAACGGCCCGGACGGCGACGGTTTTGCGCTCATCGAGACGGCCGATGACGCCAGACCGGCCTGGACTGGCGGCGATGTCTCGCAGGAGGCTGCGATCCGAGGTTTTTCCGGGGCTCGCCTCAACCTGCGTGACACGGCTGCGACGGAAGAACTGCTGAGCTTCATGGGCTACGAGCGGACCGGCAAGGAAGGGGATGTTACCCGCTTTATCATGCCCGACGGAAATGGTGCCGACACAATCGATCTCGCCGCCTTGCCAGAAACGCCCTTTGCTCGCCAGGGCGCCGGATCGGTCCATCATATCGCGTTTGCCGTCGAAAATCGCCAAAAGCAGATCGAAGTGCGCAAGGCGCTAATGGATACGGGCTATCAGGTAACCCCTGTCATCGACCGCGACTACTTCTGGGCCATCTATTTTCGCACGCCGGGTGGGGTGTTGTTCGAGATTGCCACCAATGAACCTGGCTTTAATCGTGATGAGGACACCGCGCATCTCGGCGAAGCACTGAAATTGCCGACCCGCTACGAGCCGTTCCGTGATAAGATCGAAGCCAATCTCCAGCCGCTGGCTGCCTGACGGAATCCTTGGTGGCGGACACCCACAATTCCCGCGCCGCAGGACTAACCCCCTGCGGCGCTTCACGATTTTGTGTTCTGGGGATTGCCGCAAACCTGTCTTGAAGAGGCAAGGCGCCGCCCGTAAACGAACTTTCGGCTCACCAGGCGAGTCGTGAGCCGCGGCATCGAGATGCCGTGCCGAATGCTTCGAACGGAAGGTTGCTGACTTGGGACTCATCTCTATCGATCACATCAAACCCGCCCAGTCGAAGCCAACGGACAGTTTCGGCTGCCCGTTCGACAAGCTCTACAAGGACCAGTCGATTGTGGGGGCCGATATCGTCTTTTTCCGCAAGGGTAGTCGCGACGGCCATCTGCAGCAGATCGAGGCCGAGGCCAGCAATCGCGGTTTTGTCGTAGGCGTATCCACCACCGGAAGGCATACCCGGCGTGTCTTCTATGGGCACCACGCGACCAATCATGCCTTCGACCGGGACGCGATCTACATCCGAGACCTGTCCGACCATTACAAGGCTGACCTCGGCGGCGCTTTCGACTTTCTGCTCCTTCAAATTTCGCCGGCGTCGCTCGAACGGATAGCAGAGGAGGCCGAGCTAGCTGGAGTGAATTCGCTCACTGCGGAAACGGCGTCGAAGGACGTCGTGCTTTCCAACCTTGCCCGCGTGCTGATGCCCGCGCTGGAAAGCCCCGAAACAGCGCCGCAATTATTTGTCGACCAGATGGCGACCGCAATCGGCAGCTACCTCGTGCAGCGCTATGGCAAGAGATCGAGCCCCTTGGCGCTCCGCTCCAGAAAGCTGTCGCGCGTTCAGGAGAAGCGGGCCAAGAGCCTTCTCCTCGACAACCTTGATGGCGAGATATCTGTCCTCGACGTCGCCAAAGCATTCAACCTTTCGCGCGGCTACTTCATTCAAGCCTTCCGCGAGACGATGGGCATGACGCCTTACCAGTGGCTTCTCAACGAACGGGTTTCGCGTGCTCGAGAACTCTTGCGCACGCCCGATATACCGCTGTCGGAAGTCGCAATCTCATGCGGCTTTGCCGACCAGAGCCATTTCACTCGTGTTTTCACCAATCTTGTCGGCACGACGCCTGGAAGCTGGCGGCGCAGTTGCTGAGGACCACGCCTGGGCAGCAGCGATTTCCAGGTTTTGATCGAGCGCAAGTGCATTTCGTCCAATCGACCTGACTTTTGGACAAGACCCGTCTCGACAATTGAGCGATTTGTCACCCCCTTAAAACTAGGGTTTTTTCGGTGAGCACCCGCAATCTGGAAAGGGCTTTCATCGCGTAGATTATTGCATTTGGAGCAATTCAATCGGAATTAATATTGCAATTCCGCCGCACACCAAACCGATCTAGGTTCCATTTCAGCAGCCAAGACGAACGAAAAGAGATGGGCCGCTAACACCGATTAACCGGCTCCGGCCACGCAAGAGCACTCTGAAGGCCACCCTGCGCCGACCAGAAAAGTGCTTCACAGTTCAACCCGCCGCATCAGCGGTTCAAGCAGACGGAAGAGGAACCTGAAATGTCCAAGAAGCTCGAAGTCCTGACCCCGAAGAACAGCCAGCTCATCTTCATCGACCAGCAGCCGCAGATGGCGTTCGGTGTCCAGTCGATGGATCGCCAGGTACTGAAGAACAATGTTGTCGGCCTCGCCAAGGCTGCCAAGATCTTCAACATCCCGACGACCATCACCACCGTCGAGACGCTGTCCTTTTCCGGCCACACCTTTCCTGAACTCCTCGCCGTCTTCCCTGACAACGACATCCTCGAACGTACCTCGATGAACTCCTGGGATGACCAGAACGTTCGCGATGCCTTGGCCAAGAACGCCGCCGAAGGACGCAAGAAGATCGTCGTTTCCGGCCTGTGGACGGAAGTCTGCAACACCACCTTCGCGCTGTCTGCGATGCACGACATGCCCGACTACGAGATCTACATGGTGGCCGACGCTTCCGGCGGCACGTCTTCCGAGGCCCACAAATACGCGATGGACCGAATGGTCCAGGCCGGCGTGGTCCCGGTGACCTGGCAGCAGGTCTTGCTCGAATGGCAGCGCGACTGGGCTCACCGCGAGACCTATGACGGGGTCACCTCGCTGGCCAAGGAGCATTCCGGCGCCTACGGCATGGGCATCGACTATGCCTACACGATGGTCCACGACGTAGACGAACGCGTCACCCACGGCAAGCGCATCGGCCCGAACCCGGCCAAATAAGTCCGCCATCCAACCCAATCGGCCCGCTTCGGCAGCATGAAAGGATGTCTTGCCGAAGCGGCGCCTCCATCGTCGAGGACGCTGCGATGAAACTCTATCTTCTTTCCCTGGGCGCCGGTCTTCTGGTCGGCATTGTCTACAGCCTGCTCAATGTCCGCTCTCCGGCTCCCCCGGTGGTCGCCCTGGTCGGCCTGCTTGGCATCCTGGTTGGCGAACAGCTCATTCCCTTCGCAAGAACGCTGATCGCCAAGGAGCCCGCGGCAGTGTCGTGGATCAACCAGATCAAGCCGCACATGTTCGGCCATATGCCGAAAGGCGACGTCCGCAATGACATCGTCGTGTCTCGCCAAGCTCAGACGAAGTCTGATAGCTGAGGCCGCAAGAGGAGATTCGCTTGCGATGGGGCCGATGCCCAGTTACCCCGGCGCAAAGCGTTGAAATCAATCTTAATAGTGAAGCCAGGAGCATATCTCATGTTCGCCGACCTCATCCTGCACCACGGTTTGATCACCACGCTCGACCGTTCGAAACCGAATGCCACTGCCGTCGCGATCAAGGACGGTACCTTTCTGGAGGTTGGCATCGATGCCGAAATCATGGCTTTCGCCGGCCCCGACACCAGGATCGTCGATCTCAAGGGCAAGCGTGTCCTGCCGGGCCTGATCGATAACCACACCCACGTCGTGCGTGGCGGCCTGAACTTCAACATGGAACTGCGCTGGGATGGCGTTCGCTCGCTTGCCGATGCCATGGACATGCTGAAGCGCCAGGTGGCCGTGACACCCGCCCCGCAATGGGTGCGCGTTGTCGGCGGCTTTACCGAACATCAGTTCGTCGAAAAGCGCCTGCCCACGATCGAGGAGATCAATGCGATTGCGCCCGACACGCCTGTCTTCCTGCTGCATCTTTATGACCGGGCACTGCTGAATGGTGCAGCCCTTCGTGCCGTCGGCTACACAAAGGACACACCGAACCCGCCAGGCGGCGAGATTACCCGCGACGCCAATGGCAACCCTACCGGCATGCTTCTCGCCAAGCCGAACGCCGGCATTCTCTATTCGACGCTGGCCAAGGGCCCAAAACTGCCCTTCGACTACCAGGTCAATTCCACCCGCCACTTCATGCGCGAACTGAACCGGCTCGGCATCACCGGCGTCATCGATGCTGGCGGCGGTTTCCAGAACTATCCCGATGACTACGAAGTCATCCAGAAACTGTCGGACGAAAACCAGCTCACTGTCCGCCTCGCCTACAACCTCTTCACCCAGAAGCCCAAGCAGGAAAAGGAGGACTTCCTCAACTGGACGTCCTCGGTCAAATACAAGCAGGGCAATGATTATTTCCGCCACAACGGCGCCGGCGAGATGCTGGTCTTTTCGGCAGCCGATTTTGAGGATTTTCGCCAGCCGCGACCAGACATGGCGCCGGAAATGGAAGGCGAGCTCGAAGAGGTCGTTCGGGTGCTGGCTCAGAACCGCTGGCCCTGGCGTCTGCACGCCACTTATGACGAAACCATCTCGCGCGCGCTCGACGTCTTCGAGAAGGTCGACAAGGATATTCCGCTCGAAGGCCTGAACTGGTTCTTCGACCATGCCGAAACGATCTCGGAGCGCTCGATCGACCGCATCGCAGCACTTGGCGGCGGCATCGCCACCCAGCATCGCATGGCCTTTCAGGGTGAATATTTCGTGGAGCGCTATGGCCACGGCGTCGCTGAAGCCACCCCGCCGATCCGCCGCATGCTCGACAAAGGCGTCAACGTCTCGGCCGGCACCGATGCAACGCGCGTCGCCTCCTACAACCCCTGGGTTTCGCTTGCCTGGATGGTCACCGGCAAGACAGTCGGCGGCATGCAGCTTTATCCACGTGCCAACTGCCTAGACCGCGAAACGGCCCTCAGAATGTGGACAGAAAAGGTGACCTGGTTCTCCAACGAGGAAGGCAAGAAGGGTCGCATCGAAAAGGGCCAGTTCGCCGATCTCGTCGTGCCGGACAAGGACTTCTTCTCCTGCGCCGAGGACGAGATCTCCTTCCTGACATCGGATCTCACCATGGTCGGCGGCAAGGTCGTCTATGGCGCCGGCGACTTCAAGGCGCTCGACGAAAGCGACGTGCCTCCAGCCATGCCCGACTGGTCGCCGGTCAGAAAGTTTGGCGGTTATGCCGCCTGGGGCGAACCGGAAGGCGCTGGTCGCCACTCGCTGCGCCGCACCGCGATCGCTTCGTGCGGCTGCGCCAACGACTGCGGTGTCCACGGCCATGACCATGCCGGCGCCTGGACTTCGAAGCTGCCGATCGCCGACCTGAGGGGCTTCTTTGGCGCGCTTGGTTGCTCCTGCTGGGCCGTCTAAGACCCGTGACGACCACAGGCGTCTAGCGCGGGCAGCGTATCACCGCTGCCCCATTCCCACCTTCCACTTAATTGCAAAATTCGCAATTAATACGAAATTATTGATGCAATTGTTGGCGGCAATAATTCCAGCCAATATCGCTCCAACAGCCATACAGAGCGCCGTTTCTTACGACCGGCCACATTCAAAGGAGCAGACATGACTGACAAAGCATCATTCAAAAAAGAGCGGAGCGCGCTCGCAGCAGTCGTCACCGCTCCCACCACGCGCACGGTTGCGCTTCTGGCGCTTTGCGCGGCCTATATCCAGGGACCGCTTTTCAAGATCGCAGATTTCAATGGCGCGATCGCCGAGATGGACCATTTCGGCCTGCATCCGGCGCCTTTCTTTGCCGTGGCTGTGATCGCCTTTGAGCTCACCGCTTCCGCAATGGTGGTCTCGGGCCTGCTGCGTTGGGCAGGGGCATTGGCATTGTCCGGGTTTACACTTCTCGCAACCCTCGTGGCGCTGCGTTTCTGGGAACTCGCCCCTGGTATGGAGAGGATGATGGCAACGAATGCCTTCTTCGAACATCTGGGCCTGACTGGCGCCTTCGTTCTCGTCGCCGCCGTTGATCTCACCAAAGGAGCAGCCAAATGAGCCCCGCACGGTCCTCAGGGGGCAGTTTCGCCCCACTCGCTCAACCTGTCTTCGCAGTTCTGTGGACCGCCACAGTGCTTGGCAACACAGGGAGTTTCATGCGCGATGTCGCAAGCTCCTGGCTGATGACGGACCTCTCGGCCTCGCCAGCTGCCGTGGCGCTGGTTCAGGCGGCCGGCACATTGCCGATCTTCCTTCTCGCCATTCCGGCCGGCGTGCTGACCGACATCCTCGATCGCCGCAAGTTCCTGATCGCCGTGCAATTCCTGCTCGCCTCAGTCAGCATCACGCTGATGGTTCTGGCACACACCGGAATGCTTTCTGTCAGCGCCCTGATCGGACTTACCTTCCTCGGCGGCATTGGTGCTGCGCTGATGGGCCCCACCTGGCAGGCGATCGTGCCGGAACTGGTAAAGCGGGAGGATGTAAAGAGCGCCGTCGCCCTCAATTCGCTCGGCATCAACATTGCCCGCTCGATAGGACCTGCTGCTGGTGGCCTGCTTCTGGCAGCTTTTGGGGCTGGCATTACTTATGGCGCCGATGTCGCAAGCTATTTCGTTGTCATCGCTGCCCTCGTCTGGTGGCCACGAGCAAAGAATGCCGATGACGCGCTCGCCGAGGGCTTCCTTGGCGCCTTCCGTGCCGGTCTTCGTTATACCCGCGCCAGCCGTCCGCTGCATGTCGTGCTTCTGCGCGCGGCAATCTTCTTCGCCTTCGCCAGCGCCGTCTGGGCACTACTGCCGCTCGTCGCCAGGCAATTGCTTGGCGGAGATGCCGGCTTCTACGGAATTCTGCTTGGTGCGGTCGGTGCCGGTGCCATCGGCGGTGCGCTCGTCATGCCGAAGTTGCGTGAACGCTTCGACGCCGATCGACTGCTTCTCGGCGCCGCAGTCGTTACTGCTCTCGTTATGGCAGCGCTCTCGCTCGCCCCGCCGCAATGGGTCGCCATCATCGTCCTGCTTTTCCTCGGGGGCGCATGGATCACCGCGCTGACGACTCTCAACGGCGCGGCCCAGGCAATCCTGCCCAACTGGGTGCGAGGCCGTGGCCTTGCCGTCTATCTGACCGTCTTCAACGGCGCGATGACGGCCGGCAGCATCGGCTGGGGCACAGTCGGTGAGGTTGCCGGCGTACCCGGTACACTGCTGATCGGCGCTGCGGGCCTGTTGGTCGCTGGTATCATCATGCATCGCATCAAACTGCCGGCCGGCGATGCTGATCTCGTGGCCTCAAACCATTGGCCAGAACCGCTGGTCGCAGAACCGGTCGCCCATGACCGTGGCCCAGTCCTGATCCTCATCGAGTACCAGGTGGAAAAACATCACCGCACGGCCTTCCTTCGTGCAATCGACGAACTCTCCGAGGAACGTCGCCGCGATGGCGCCTACGGCTGGGGCATCACCGAGGATTCGGCCAATCCTCAAAAGATTGTCGAATGGTTCATGGTGGAGTCCTGGGCCGAGCATCTGCGCCAGCACAAGCGTGTGTCGCAAGCAGATGCGGACCTGCAGAGCAAGGTTCTGACGTATCATTCAGGCCCGGAAAGACCAGTCGTCCGACATTTCCTGACGATCAACCGTCCGGGGGCTGCCTGATTCTTCTCAATGGGTGGCGGGAGTAGTTGCCCGCCGATAATTTCAATATGCGCAATTAAATCTGAATTATTGATGCAATTGTTGATGGCCATGTTCTTCGACAATATCCGTCCATCAGACACCCGTCGCGCACCACATCCGACGGAAACCGGAGCCGAAATGACCGATAACCTCTTCCCGCTTACGCGCCGCGCTGCCCTCGTCACTGGAGCTGCCGCCGCTGCGTCCCTTGCAATTCCAACCTCTTTCAGCGTTGCAGCCAACGCTGCATCCACGAAGCACTCCACTGAAGGAAGCAAAAGCATGAGCACTGTAACCACCAAGGACGGCGTTGAGATCTTCTACAAGGACTGGGGTCCGAAGGACGCACAGCCGATCATGTTCCACCACGGCTGGCCGCTGTCGTCCGACGATTGGGACGCACAGATGTTGTACTTCCTCGCCAATGGATATCGCGTCGTCGCCCATGACCGCCGCGGTCACGGCCGTTCGGCCCAGGTCTCCGAAGGTCACGACATGGACCATTACGCCTCCGATGCGTTTGCCGTCGTCGAGCACCTGAACCTGAAGAATGTCGTGCATATCGGTCACTCGACAGGCGGCGGTGAAGTCGCTCGCTATGTCGCCAAGCATGGTCAAAAGGCCGGCAGGGTCGCCAAGGCGGTTCTCGTCTCCGCCGTTCCACCGCTCATGGTCAAGACGGCCTCGAACCCCGAGGGCCTGCCGATCGAAGTTTTTGACGGCTTCCGTTCGGCACTTGCCGCCAACCGCGCGCAGTTCTTCCGCGATGTTCCGGCCGGCCCATTCTATGGCTTCAACCGCGACGGTGCGAAGATCCAGGAAGGCGTGATACAGAATTGGTGGCGTCAGGGCATGATGGGCGGCGCCAAGGCCCACTATGATGGCATCAAAGCGTTCTCCGAAACCGATCAAACGGAAGACCTGAAGGAAATCACCGTACCGACGCTTGTCCTACACGGTGAGGACGATCAGATTGTGCCGATCGCGGATTCGGCACTCAAGTCGACCAAACTTTTGAAAAACGGTTCGCTCAAAACCTATCCAGGCTTTTCGCACGGGATGCTCACGGTTAACGCCGATGTCCTGAACGCCGATCTCCTGGCCTTCATCAAGGCGTAAAGCCAGATGCGCTGGGTGCGGCGAGAAATCGCCGCATCCGTCTTAGTCAATCGGTAGATTGTCGACAACTTAGCACACGCCTCAACTTCAAAAACGTCTAACGCGGCTATGCCAGTGTTCCAGCAGCTTAGCCACCCAACTCCGTTGAAAGGGGCTCTAAGTGGTCAATAGCAGAGTGTGCGGAGCATTCCTGCGTAATTGGGCTTTGCCTTGCAGTCAGTCTTGCCTTTGACGCGCCTGGGGCCCGGGTTCCTATTTGCCGACTTCGTGCTGAGCGCGGCATTGCTGTTAACATCGATGGGCTCGGTAAGGGGAGCGCACGCTAAAAGCGAGGCTCCTGCAATGGTCAAGCAGATGACTAGGAGCAAAGAGCGTAACATGATCGTGTCTTCCACCAACTATGGTTGCTCGAGAAAGATTTCCTATGGAGGATAATGGTGCGCCAACCACGAGTATCAATCGCGTATCTAGCAAATTCGTTTCCAGAGGTGGGCCGTACTCGCGTCAAGCAGCATTGATATGAAGAAACCTCCTCGCAGGAAGCGCCCGACCGGCTCTATGGACCGCCCTTGCAATCCAGCCCCATCGCCTAAGCAAAGTTGCACACTCGAAGTCCGCCAGTGCGCCGCCTTAAGTCCGGTTTAGCCACGCTTTGTCCTCATAGACCTAACCTGATATCACCTTTGCGATCGCTCAAAGCTGCAATCAATCTCATCCAATATGCTGCTGACGCCAAGGTTACGGTCAGTAGCGCGCGCTTTCCGCGGTGATTGGCGCTATACTCGCGCAGATGTATAACTTGGGGGAGCCGATGACGATGTCTGTCAAGTATCCACCAGGACTGGTTGCGCTTTTTCTCGTCGAGATGTGGGAACGCTTCAGCTACTACGGCATGCGGGCGATCCTCATCCTTTACCTCGTGGATCGGGTCGAGAATAGCGGCCTGGGCCTCACCACGGCCGACGCCGCAGCGATCTATGGTCTGTATACCGCGTCGGCCTACATATTGGCGCTGCCAGGTGGTTGGATCGCCGACCGCTTCTGGGGTTGCAAGCGCGCGATCGTCGTTGGCGGTGTCGTTATCATGATCGGGCATGTCCTGCTCGCGGTCTCCGGCTCCGCCGCAACGGTGTTCTTCCTCGGCCTCTTCTGCATCGCGATTGGCACCGGGCTTCTCAAGCCAAACATCTCGACCATGGTCGGCCAACTCTATGACAAGAACGATATCGGCGGCCGCGACGCAGGGTTCTCGTTCTTCTACATGGGCATCAACATCGGCGCGATTCTCGGAGGACTTATTGCCGGCTATCTCGGCGAGAACTGGGGTTGGCATTGGGGTTTCGGCGCGGCTGCCGCTGCCATGTTCTTCGGGCTTATAAACTTCCTGCGGGCGAGCCGCACCTCGCTTCGCGACAAGGGTGGTGCGCCTGCCCTGCACCGTCACCCCGACGCGGCGACCGGCCGTCGTGACCACCTCTTCACCGGTGCCATCGGTGGCCTCGTCGTCGTCCTGGTCGCCGCAGCAGCGCTAACCGGTCAAATCAATCTGACCAGCGCGCAAGGGTTGGCACAGGCCATGGGCCTGATCATCGTGACTGTGGCCATCGGCTTCTTCCTCAACATCTATTTGGCAGGGGACCTTAGTGGCACTGAGAAGCGGCGCATGATCGTCCTAGCCCTCCTTTTCGTGGCTGCCGCGCTCTTCTGGTCCGGTTTTGAACAGGCCGGCTCCTCGCTCAACCTCTTCGCAAACGACCTCACACAGCGCCAGCTTGGCAGTTTCACCGTGCCTGCCTCATGGTTCCAGAACTTGAACTCGCTCTTCATCATCCTGCTGACCCCGGCTTTTGCCGCGTTCTGGATCTATGCCGAGAAACGCTGGACCATTCCCGTTTTCGTGAAGTTTGGATTGGCGCTCGTCGCGATGGGCCTGGGCTACCTGATCCTAGTGCCGGCGGCGCACACAGCGGCAACGGGCGTAAAGGTTACCGGGCTCTTCCTCGTCTGTACCTACCTGCTGCACACAGTGGGCGAACTGATGCTCAGTCCGGTCGGGCTTTCAACCTTCTCCCGCCTTGCGCCAGAGCGCTTCACCAGCCAGATCATGGGGTTCTGGTTTGTCGCCGCGTCGCTCGGCAACCTGATGGCGGGATTGTTAGCCGCAGGCATGGACACCGAGCATGCCGCCGGACTTCCGGACGCGTTCACCCGCATCTTCCTGATCAGCGCCGGATTCGGGATCGTCCTCGTCCTTCTCGCTCGCCCAGTCACCCGATGGGCGCTCGGCGGAAGTGAGCGGATAGAGGAAACGGCTCCGGCCCAATAGATGTCATTGGTGCTCTCCGGGCAATTTGCCGGGCCCTAAATGGTGCGCAGGCCCGGACCAGGAAGCGGCGAAAACGGGAGTATCTGCGTGACGCCATTACGGCGGGGAGCCTTTGTGCTTAGAAAGGTAGAAAGCAAGCGCAAAGATGATAAGGGCTGTCGCCACCCCCAGATAGACAATTCTCTGCGACCCATCCCACGCAACGGCCTCTCGAAGAAACAGCACCGCAAGCACGGCAATCACCACGCTGACCAAATTTGCTTTCAGGTCTTCGAGATCTTTCAGCATGAGCCATCGGGGGCGCTCCAAATTCTCGTCAATGAAAAGCGTATAAAGGCCGAGACTGATAATGTAGGCGGCTACGGCGATTAGGAAGACATCAATGCCCTCGACGACTCCGATCGCAAACATTTTGACTGCTTGCGTCGAGATAGCAATATCCTCCACTGTATCGCGGATACCTACAGCCATGACCGCAGTTTGGTAAATTATCAGCGATATGGCTCCAATCAACGTCACGACCACTGGCAGGATCATGATATAACGGCTTAATACCAATAGCCTTGCAAACATCTTGATCACCACTCGTCGATCATTGATTGCTTCAATGGAGCTGTCGGGGAGAAAAGTTGCTGCTAACGGCAAGACTGGCAGCAATTCGGCAGAGAGCGTCTTGCCGCTAAGTTACTCCCCGGCTTCTAACTCTGATTAAACTTATGAAATGTTAGCGGAGCATTAAGATAATTTCGAGGATCGAATGTCTTCGAATTGTGTTCTACGCAATAGGGCCTTTGAACGATTTCCCAGAAGAGATTTGAAAGCCCGAACGGCTCTGCTGCACGTTTCAAGCTTGATTTCGATGACATTTGGTTGAGGCTCTGATCACCTTGCGGCTTCTCAGGTTTCGCGATTTTGAGCGAGCAATGCCACAACCTTCGTGGGCGATGTCAGGTTTCGTTCGATCGGTGTCGGCCTTCGGGAGGGCGGCCCCTCTTGATTTCGAGGGGTAACCCTGCTTGATTGCTACTAGCAGTGGCGACGAAGGTCGATGCTATGCCGGCGGAGAGCAAAACTACCGAACGCGGCTTGCCTGAAGCCCTCAAGGGGTTGATCGGCCTTTGGGTTTTGCTGTTCGCGCTCTGGCTGATCGTGAACGCCTCTCTCGCACTGGCGGTCGTGATGACAGGCGCCGTCATCTCCCTTGCCATCGCAGCGATCTTTTCTCGTCGCTATGGACTATGGCAGCAGACCGCGCTGACACCGGGCGCCGCATACCATTTCCTTGCCTTTGCATCGGTATTCTTCATCGAACTGGTGAAGGCGAACGTCAACATGCTGCGCTACGTCTATTCGCCGCGCATCGACATTCATCCCGGCATCGTGAGGATCCCGATGCGGCTGAAATCGCCAATCGGTCGCCTTGCCCTTGCCAATGCGATCGCGCTGACTCCCGGATCGCTGGTCATGGACATCAGGGACGACGCCCTTTTCGTTCATTGGCTCGATGTAAAGACGACAGACCCGGAGCAAGCCGCGGCGATGATCGCCGGCCCCTTCGAAAAGCACCTGGGGGCGGCGTTTGGCTGATTTCATCGTTCGCATTGCCGCCGTTCTCATCTTCTTCAGCATCGTTTTCGGGGCGTTGCGTCTGATCATCGGCAAAACCCTCATGGACCGCGTCGTGGCAATCGACATGCTGACCGTGGTCTCGATCGCGCTGGTGACGCTTTATGCGCATCTTTCCGACCGGTTCGTGTATATCGATGTGGCGCTCGTCTACGGGCTGCTCAGCTTCCTTGCCGTGCTTGCTATCGCTCGTTTCCTGGAAAAGGGACCGTGACACGATGCTAGAGCTTCTCGTCCTGCTGGTGTGCGGCTGCATCCTGATCAGCGGGGTTCTTGCTGTGCGCCTTCCCAATCTCATGACGGCGATGGTGAGTTCGGGGCTCGCGAGCCTGCTTGCGGCCGTCTCCTACGTGCTGCTTGCCGCGCCCGATGTCGCCATGGCGGAAGCAGCAATCGGTTCCGGGCTCGCGACGCTGATCTTTCTCTATGCCATTCGCAGAACCGGCGGCGGAGACGCCGGTAGAGAGAAGGAGTGAGACATGCAGGAGCTATTCGGCAGTATCGTCATTCTCGTCGGCGCGTTCTTTCTCTTTTCCGCTGGCCTCGGGCTTTTGCGCATGCCCGATGTCTTTACCCGCATCCAGGCGGGGACCAAGGCCTCGACGCTCGGCAACATCCTTGTCGTCGCCGGGCTTGGCATCTACCATCCCGATTGGTCGCTCAAGCTCTTGATTGTCGCCGTTTTCGTTCTGATAACCAACCCCCTGTCGTCGCACGCGCTGTCGCGCGCGGCCCATGCGGTACGCACGCCGATGGCGGAGACGACGGTTGTGGACGCGCTTCGCGATGCAGATGAGGCGGCCAAGGAGGGCAAGGCATGACGAAACGCGTCTTCAGCCTTCTTGCCATCCTCGTCTTCGCGTTCATCTTCGCCGGCATCGCAGGCGGATATAGCGAACGCCAGATGCTCTCGCCGCTTGCCCGGCACTATCTCACCGCGGTGCCACAGGATCTCGGCGGAGCGAACGTCGTCACCGGCATCCTGATCACCTTTCGCGGCTTCGATACACTCGGCGAAGTGGCCGTCCTTTTCATGGTGGCTGCGAGCGTCGGCATCCTGCTTGGCGGATCGCCGGCGCAAGACCGCAGGAACGAAGCCCCGCGGCCAAGCGAGCTCGTGGAAAACGGCGCGAAGATCATCCTGCCGCTGATCTTTCTGTTCGGCGCCTACGTGATCATGAACGGTCACCTTTCGGCCGGCGGCGGCTTCCAGGGAGGGGCCGTGGTGGCGTCGGGCGTGATGCTGCTAGTGCTCGCGCGACCCGGTACGCGCCTCCATCAAGGCTTTCTAAGCGTCACGGAATCGCTGGCGGGCGTCATTTACGTCGTGCTCGGGATTTGCGGGCTCTGGTTGGCAGGCGGGTTTCTCGACAGCCACATCCTGCCCAAGGGAGAGTTTGGCTCACTCGCCAGCGCCGGCGCGATCCCGGTGATTTCGGCGCTGTTGGGCATCAAGGTCGGGGCGGAGCTCAGCGTCGTCATCGATCGCTTCAGAAGCTGAAGGAGGAAACATGGGGCTGCCGGTGTCGCACATTCTCATGGTCACGGGCTTCGCGCTCGTCCTCATCGGCTTCTGGGGGATGCTTAGCCATCGCAACATACTGCGCATCATCATCGGCTTTTCGTTGATCAATACCGGCCTGCATCTGGTGATGGTCGCGACAGGCTATATAACCGGGGGAACGGCTCCGATTATCGACAAGGCGCTTTCAATCTCTGAAGCAACTGTGCGTTCGGTTGATCCCATCCCCGCCGCGCTGGTGGTCACGGCGATCGTCATCGGCTTTTCCGTGACCGCCGTGATGCTTGCTTTTGCGATCCGTATCCATGATGCCAGGAAAACCCTTTCCATCGACGCGCTGACGGAATCGAAATGGTAAGCGGCGTGCTGCAACCGCTGACGATCTTCCTGCTCGGCCTTGGCGGCGGCTTTCTCATCCCGCTTGTCTATCGCATTGCCAAGCCGCTCCCGGCCATCGTCTTCTTCACCGCCCTTGCCGGCATGACGCTGGTCTCGGTAGTCCAGTTGTGGTGGATGCTCCATGGCGGGTCGACAAACGAGATCTATACCGCCGGAGCGATCCCACCCTTTTCCATTAATCTGCGCTTCGGGCTTTGGGAGGGGCTTTTCGCCGTTAGTGTGAACCTCGCCGCAATGCTCGGCGTCTGGCAGCTTTGGGGCCGGCTGCGTAACTCCTATGCGGCACTGCTGCTCTATCTCATACTGGTCATGGGCATCAACGGCATGGTGATGACCCGCGATCTCTTCAACCAGTTCGTGTTTTTGGAAATCATGTCGATTGCCACCTACGGCCTGCTTGGGACGGAGAACAGCCCTGCGGCACTTTCGGCAAGCTTCAAGTATATCATGGCAACGGTGCTCGCTTCATCATGCTTCCTGTTGGGCTCGGTGCTGCTTTACCACGTCACCGGAACCCTCAACATCGACGACATGATCGAACACAGAGCGCTGATATCAGGCCCGATCGGCACGACGGCGCTTCTCTTTGTCCTATCGGCGCTGATCCTCGAACTGAAACCCTTTCCCGCCAATGGCTGGGGTCTCGATGTTTACGAAACTGCGCCCGCCGGGATTGCGGCCCTCATCTCCGGTGGCGTGTCGGCGGGCGTCTTCTTTGCGCTGTTCAAGCTGTTGCCGCTGTTTGCGAGCCATTACGACCTCATTGCCTGGGCGGGTGGCCTGACCTTCCTCTTCTCCAATCTCGCCGGTCTGCCGCAGACGAAGGTGCAGCGCCTGCTCGGCTATTCGTCGATTGCGCAGATGGGCCTGCTGATGCTGTCGCTTGCCTTGCTGCGAGAACTCGACGCCGACGAAGCGATGCCGCTTGTGGTCGGCGGACTGTTCTTCAATCATCTTTTCGCGAAAGCCGGCCTGTTCTGGCTGGCCGGTGCGGTTGGGCTCCCACGCACCGCGGCATGGCCTGCCATCGCCAACCGACCGCTGACGCTCCTCGTCTTTGCCATGTTGCTGGTCGCAATCTCCGGTCTGCCACCTTTCCCCGGCTTCTGGGCAAAGTGGGAACTCGTGGTGCGGCTTGCCGCGGGCGAGCGCTACGGCTGGGTGATCCTCATTCTGGCTGGGTCGCTTCTCGAAGCTGCCTATATGTTTCGCTGGTTCAAGCAGTCGACACGGGCGTCGGCCGAGATTGACGAAGCCTGGCCCAGGATTGCTGCACTCGCACCGTCGCTTGTCTGCGTGATGCTACTGACTGCGGGGGGCTGGATCGCATCGCGACTTGCCGGGGTTGCCTCGCTCCAGCTTTTCCTGCCGCTCCTGGCGGGTCTCGTCGTCTTCTGCTTGGACTTTCTTCCAGGCCGGATCAAATGCGTGCTGATGCTCGCGCTCGTGTTCTTTCTCGGCATGGCGCAAGTCTCTTTGATGTCCGGGCTCAATCAGCTGTTCGCCGCCCTTCTGCTTGGGGGCGGGCTCGTCGTTGCCATGGCGGGGCTTTATCGCACCGATCAGCGTCCCGGCTACTATCCATTCATGACGGTTCTGCTGCTTGCGATCGTCGGACTGCTTTGGGCGCCCACCAGTCTCGAGTTCTTCTTCAACTGGGAACTGATCACCCTGTCGACCTATTTCCTCATCATGCAAGGGCGAAGTGCGCATCCGCATGCCTTGCCCTTCCTGATGTTTTCCCTGATTTCGGCCTTCTGCATTCTTTCCGGTTTCGGGCTCGCGGCTGCAGCGAGCGGCACCATCTCCCTGAACGCGCTCGTTTCATCCAGCATGGCGTCGATGGCATTCACCCTCTTGGGGATTGGCTTTCTCATCAAGGCCTGTGCGATCGGCCTGCATGTCTGGCTTCCCGGCGCCTATGCAGAAGCCGATGACGACATGTCGGCGATGCTGTCGGCCGTGGTCAGCAAGGTCGCGATCGTCGGCCTGTTTCTTGTCACCTATCTGGCGATAAGGGCAAACACGGGGTTGGAGCTTGCGCATGTGATGGCCTGGATCGGCCTTCTGACCACGCTTGGCGGTGCAGCGATGGCGCTCAAGCAGGATGACGTAAAGCTCATGCTCGCTTATTCGAGCATGAGCCAGATAGGCTATATCATAACGGCCATCGCGATGATGAGCCATCTTGGCTGGGTGACGGCGATGTATCTCGTCGCCAACCATCTGATGGTCAAAGGCATTCTCTTTCTTGTGGCAGCTGCCGTCATTTTGCGAACCGGCACGCGCCGCTTCGATGAAATCAGCGGACTCATGACGGCAATGCCGCTCACTTTCGTGCTTGCCGTCGTCGCGTTGCTGTCGATGTCGGGACTGCCGCCACTCGTCGGCTTCGGCGCCAAATGGCTGCTCCTCAGTGCCATGATCGATCGTGGGTGGTACGGGCTGGCCGCGCTTGGCGTGGCTGCGACCTTGCTCGGTCTGCTTTACATGTTCCGCTTCGCCTACGCGATCTTCCTAAGCCCACCGAATGGAGACCGGCTATATCTGCGTGAAGCCCCGATCAGCCTGCTTGCGCCGCAGGTGCTGCTTGCGGCCGCCATTCTGGCACTCTCATTTTTCCCGAAACTCGTGATGGGTCCGATTTCGGCAGCAATCGACCCGCAATTTTCCTCAAGGCTGGTGTGGCAGGGAATGTCGCTCGAAGAGGTTTATGCGCACTGGAATCCGCTGCCAGCGATGACGGTCGCACTTATGCTGTCTGCTGCGATCCTTCTCGTCGCCTGGCTAATTTATCGGGGCAATCTCGGCCGCTTTTCGAAAACGGGCATCGACGCCTTCTATCGCTTTTATAAACCGGCGTTGGCAGCGCTCACCGAACCCCTAGCCAGCGCCGTCTGGAACGGAACCAGCGCTGCGGTCATTGGCGCGGCGCAGTGGGTTCGCCAGGCCTATACCGGCAATGGCCAGACCTACGCGTTGCAGATACTCTGTTACATCATCGTCCTTTATCTTTTCGGGACCTATGCACGTGGTTGATTATCGGCATTCAATACAGGCGCGGCCCGTGCGTGATCCTGCAAACGGGACTGGAGGCGCAGTTTCTCGATTTCTTGCTGAGCACTTTGCGTCAAAGGACGCGCTAAACGTCACCCATCCAACAACTCGGTTTGTGTCATGACCTCTCCCTCTGAAGGAAAGTTTTCGGTTTGGACCTTGATGGCGATGTGTGTGGGCTCGATGGTCGGCGCGGGGATATTTTCCTTGCCACAGGCCTTCGGCCGCGCAACCGGACCGTTCGGTGCCATCATCGCCTGGACGATCGCCGGCGTCGGTATGCTGATGCTCGCCTTCGTCTTCCAATCACTGTCGCGGCGCCGTCCCGATCTCGACGCAGGCATCTATGCCTATGCCAAGGCCGGCTTCGGCAACTATCTCGGCTTCCTCTCGGCTCTTGGCTACTGGTCGGCGGCGCTCCTGGGCAATGTTTCTTATTTCGTGCTCATCAAATCGACACTTGGGCTGTTCTTCCCGATCTTCGGCGATGGCAACACGATACTCGCGGTCACAACGTCTTCCATCCTGCTCTGGTGCATGCATTTCGTCATCCTGCGCGGCATTCGCGAAGCCGCGGTCATCAACACGATCGTTACATTTGCGAAGATTATTCCGATCCTGCTGTTTATCGTCTTCGTGATTGCAGGTTTCAGATACGACCTGTTCGCCGCCAATTTCTGGGGCGGCGGTGACCCGACCTTCGCCGATATTGCGAGCCAGGTGCGCGCGACCATGCTGGTCACGGTCTTCGTCTTTGTCGGTATCGAGGGAGCGAGCGTTTATTCGCGTTACGCGCGCAATCGTGCCGATGTTGGTATCGCGACGCTGACCGGCTTTCTCGGCGTGCTTTTGCTGATGGTTCTGATCACGCTCCTGTCCTACGGGATAATGCCGCGCGCGGATCTCGCAACGCTCAGGAATCCTTCGATGGCTGGCGTGCTGGAAGCGGTGGTCGGGCCGTGGGGTCGGCTGTTCGTCAGCGCCGCTCTGATAATCTCGGTCGCCGGTGCCTACCTTTCTTGGGTGCTTCTCGCCGCCGAAATTCTCTACTCGGCATCGAAGTTCGACACCATGCCGCGCTTTCTTTCCAAAGAGAACGAAAGCGGTGTTCCTTCGAACGCGCTCTGGCTCACCAACATTGTCGTCCAGGTGTTTCTGATCCTCACTCTCTTTGCGCAATACGCTTTCACCCTGGCGCTGGAGCTGACGAGCTCGATGATCCTGATCCCGTACCTCTTAGTTGCCGCTTACGGCTTCAAGCTTGCCTGGACCGGCGAGACATACGACCGGGATTCGTCCGGTCATCGTGGCGACTTCGTGCGGGCCGGTATCGCGCTTCTCTATACCGCCGGACTGATCTATGCCGCAGGCGCCAAACACCTGCTCTTGTCGGCCGCCATCTATGGACCTGGAACGATCCTTTACCTCATGGCGAGACGCGAACAGAATGAGCGCGCCTTTACTTCGAAGGAGACCGCCATATTTATGGTTGCGGCCGTCGGTGCAGTTGTCGCGATTGTGGGCATCGCGACGGGACGCATTAGCATTTAGTTGATCGCGCCGCGGTGAATGGTTGCTCATTTACAGCCAGTGGTCGTAAAAAATTGCAGGCATCGCATATTCGTGGTACTTCAAGCGGATCACAGCCGCAGAGAAACGAATTATCGTTCCAGAGAAAATAAAATTACGCGACGTGCATAAGCTTTAAAAAAGCAACATCAGTTGGCATGAGAGGGCGACATGGCATCTCAATCCACGCAGAAGTTTTCGCGTTTGGCACTCACTGGCATGGTTGTCGGATCCATGGTCGGGGCTGGCATTTTCAACCTACCCGGTCGCTTCGGCGCCGCCACAGGACCTTTCGGAGCCATCATTGCCTGGGCAATCGCTGGTACCGGCATGTACATGCTCGCGCGTGTGTTTCAGGCTCTTGCCGAGAAACGGCCGGACATCGACGCGGGCGTGTTCGCCTATGCCAAGGCTGGTTTCGGCAACTACATGGGCTTCCTTTCGGCCTTCGGTTACTGGCTTGGAAGTTGCCTCGGCAACGTCTTCTACTGGGTGCTCATCGGGTCGACGCTAGGGCGTTTTTTCCCGGGCATCTTCGGCGACGGAAGCAGCGCGATTGCGATCATCGTGTCGCTGGTGGGCGTCTGGGCCTTCCATTTCATGATCCTGAAGGGGGTAGAGCAGGCAGCGTTCATCAACACCGTCGTCACCGTCGCCAAGATCGTGCCGATCCTCGTCTTCATCCTGCTGCTGATCTTCTTTTTCAACTACACGCAGTTCTCCGAGAACTTCTTTGGCGGTGCGGACATGCCGGCAAAGTCGCTAGTCGCGCAGGTCCGCGACACGATGTTGATCACCGTGTTCGTGTTCATCGGCATCGAAGGTGCAAGCGTCTATTCACGCTTTGCTGAAAAACGCTCCGATGTCGGCGCCGCAACCATACTGGGCTTTGTCGGCGTCACCGGTCTAATGGTGGCGGTGACCATGCTTCCCTATGCGGTGATGCCGCAATCGGCGATCGCCGCCGTCCAGCAGCCTTCAATGGCAGCGGTTCTCGAAGCTGTCGTCGGCCACTGGGGTGCCGTATTCATCTCGATAGGCGTTCTGGTCTCGGTATTGGGCGCTTATCTCGCCTGGTCGCTGATCTGCGCCGAAGTGCTCTTTGCCGCGGCCAAGTCCGACGACATGCCGAAGCTCTTTGCCGCGCAGAATGCCAATCGCGTACCAGCCAACGCGTTGTGGTTGACGAACCTGGTCGTGTCGCTGTTCATCATCTCCACCTACTGGTCACGCGACGCCTTCAATTTCATGCTCGACATGACGAGCGTCACCTCGCTACTGCCCTATCTCCTCGTCGCCGGCTACGGCGTTTTGCTTGCCCGCAGCGGCGTGGGCTATGAAACGACGCCCAATGAGCGCGGTCGTGACCAGATCTTCGCCTGGATCGCCATCATCTACACGATCTTCATGTTCATTGCCGCCGGTCTCAAATATGTGCTTCTCGTCGCCGTCCTCCTGGTGCCCGGCACCATTCTCTATGTCTGGGCGCGGCGTGAGCAGAAATTACAGCTGTTTACCTCCACCGAGCTCATCATCTTCGCCGTTACATTGATTGCTGGCCTGATCGGGGCCTACGGCCTGTTGACGGGCATCATCACACCTTGAACAGAAAGGCAGGAGCGTCATGACATCAGACATCCCTTTCGGCGTGCATTCGGAAGTGGGCCAGCTTCGCAAGGTGATGGTCTGCGCGCCCGGACGAGCTCACCAGCGCCTGACACCGAGCAATTGCGACGATCTTCTGTTTGACGACGTGCTTTGGGTCGACAATGCCAAACGCGACCATTTTGACTTCATGACGAAGATGCGCGATCGCGGCGTCGAAGTCGTTGAGATGCACAATCTGCTCGCCGAAACAGTTGCCATCCCGGAAGCGAAGAAGTGGATCCTCGACCATCAGGTCGCTCCAAACCAGATAGGACTCGGATTGCTCGACGAGGTTCGCTCCTATCTGGAGGGGCTTTCCAACCGCGAGCTTGCCGAAACGCTGATCGGCGGCCTGTCGACCTTTGAATTTCCGGAATCGATCGGTGGTGAGCAGCTTGCGCTGATACGCGACGCGGCGGGTGTCAACGAATACCTGCTGCCGCCGCTACCGAACACGCTCTACACCCGCGACACCACCTGCTGGATCTACGGCGGGGTGACGCTCAACGCACTTTACTGGCCGGCCCGCCACGAGGAAACCATTCTCACCACTTCGATCTACAAGTTCCATCCGGACTTCGCCGGAAAGGTGAACGTCTGGTGGGGCGATCCGACCAAGGATTGGGGGCTTGCCACGCTCGAGGGCGGCGACGTAATGCCGATCGGCAAGGGCAACGTGCTAATCGGCATGAGCGAGCGGACCTCACGCCAGGCGATCAGCCAGGTTGCCCAGGCGCTGTTCGAAAAAGGTGCAGCCGAACGCGTTATTGTCGCGGCCATGCCAAAGCTGCGCGCTGCCATGCATCTCGACACGGTCTTCACGTTCGCCGACCGTGATTGCGTCCTGATCTACCCCGACATCGTCGACAAGATCGATGCCTTCTCCTACCGCCCGGACGGCAAAGGCGGCGTCGAACTGCACAAGGACAAGGGCAGCTTCGTCGATACGGTCCGAGACGCGCTTGGCTTGAAGAAGATGCGTGTCGTTCAGACCGGGGGTAATGACTACATGCGCGAGCGCACCCAGTGGGATAGCGGTGCCAACCTCGTCTGTGCTTCCCCGGGCGTCGTCTATGCCTATGACCGCAACACCTACACGAATACGCTGCTTCGCAAGGAAGGTATCGAAGTCATCACCATTACCGGTGCTGAACTTGGACGCGGGCGCGGCGGCGGGCATTGCATGACCTGCCCGATCATCCGCGACGCGGTCGATTACTGACCTTCTTACGCGTGCTCCGGTCGCCCGGGTTACCAATCGCTGACGCGGTGTAAGCCGCGCCAACTTGTGGGTGTGTTCGAGAAGTGAGAGGCCGCCATGCCGTCGCATTCCTTGATGTCGAGACACAAAGCGATTTTCGTGTACGCGGGGCTCGCCGCCCTTGTCCTTTCCGGCTGCCAGAGAAGCGAGGAAAAGGACGAGCTGCCGACGCGGCCAGTCAAGACGCAGGCTGTCTCGTTCAATCCCGAGGATACGTTCGGCTCCCTCGTCGGCGAAATCCAGCCACGGGTCGAGACCAGCTTCGGCTTCCGCCAGGGCGGGGAAATACGGGAGCGCGACGTCGAGGTCGGTGATCGCGTGGAGGTCGGAATGGTGATCGCCCGGCTCGATTCCGAAGATGCTCAGGATGCGCTCCGCAAGGCGGAAGCCAATCTGTTTTCCGCGCAGTCGACCTTCCAGAACGCCGAGACCGAGCGCAATCGCCAGCAGCAACTCTTCCCGCGGACGTCGACCCGTCAGCAGTTAGACGCGGCCATAGCGCAGGCCAATGTTGCCCAGGCCGGTGTCGACGCCGCTGAGGCGGCGATGCGGATTGCCCAGACCAACCTCGACAACCGCACGCTGAAAGCCAATGGTGCCGGCGTCGTCACTGGCATTGGCGGCGAAGTGGGCCAGGTGGTCGGCGGGGGGCAGATGGTCGTCCGCGTGGCGCAGGTTGGTCCGCGGGATGCGGTGTTCCAGGTGCCGGAGGCGACGATCCAGACGGCCAACAGCAATGCCCACGTCGACGTTCGGCTGTTAAGCAATCCAAATGTGAAGGCGAGTGGGTCCGTCAGGGAAATATCGCCGACCGCCAATCCGGTTACGCGCAATTTCACCGTCCGCGTCGGCCTCGACAACGCGCCTGAAGAGTTCCGTTTCGGCAGTTCGGTGCGTGGTACGATCCAGATCGCAGGCGCGCCTGTCGCGCGACTGCCGATGACGGCGCTGTTCAACCAGAACAACCAGCCGGCCGTCTGGGTCGTTGATCCTGCGAGCAACACCACCAAGCTCGTGCCGGTAGAGGTCCATCGATTCGATACGCAGGATTTCCTCGTGAGCAAGGGGCTGTCGAGCGGCGATCAGGTCGTCGTCGCCGGCGTCCAGCAGTTGCGTCCCGGCATGGCGGTTCGCCTGCTTGAAGGAAGCGTCCAATGAACGGAGGATTCAATCTCTCCGAATGGGCCATTCAGCGCAAAAGCCTGATCGTCTTCCTCGCATTTCTGAGTGCTGTCGGCGGCATCCTCGCCTATTTCAATCTCGGCCGCGACGAGGACCCGGAATTCACCTTCAAGACGATGATCGTGTCTGCCGCGTGGCCAGGTGGCACCATCGAGCAGACGACGGACCAGATTACGGACCGGCTGGAGCGGACACTCGAGGAGGTGCCGCATCTCGATCACCTGAGGAGCCTGACCAGCGCCGGCCAGTCAGTGATCTACGTGGTGCTCGACGACGCAACGCCGCCCGACCAGGTCGGTGAATCCTGGTATCAGGCCCGAACCAGGGTCGGCGACATCGTCTCGACGCTTCCGGCTGGCGTCCGCGGGCCGTTCTTCAATGACGATTTCGGCGATACCTTTGGTATCATCTACGGTTTCACTGCCGACGGCTTCGGTGACCGCGAAGTGCGTGACTGGGTCTACGAGGCGCGCAACCGTCTGCTCAAGCTCGACGATATCGGCAAGGTTCAGCTTATTGGCACGCAGGACGAGACGATCTTCATCGAGTTCTCGACCAATCGGCTCGCCAGCCTTGGCCTCAGCATGCCGAACGTGATCTCGACAATTCAGGCGCAGAACGCCGTTCTTCCCACCGGCCAGCTGACGACCGAGCGCGATCGCACGGTCTTGGAGGTCTCCGGCAGTCTCGCCAGCGAAAAGGATCTGCGCGAGCTCAATATTCCGACCGCCTCCGGCTTCGTTCGCCTCGGCGACATCGCCGATATCGTGCGCGGCACCGTCGATCCGCCGCAACCGCGCTTTCGCGTCGACGGCAAGCCGGCGATCGGGCTTGCCGTCTCGATGGCCTCCGGCGGCGACATTCTGCAGCTTGGCCGAAACATCGATACCGTCATGAACCGTTTCGAGCACGACCTGCCGATCGGCATCGACCTGACGCGTGTCGCGAGCCAGCCGACAGTAGTGCAAACCGCCATTCGCGGCTTCACGACTTCGCTGGCGCAGGCCGTCGTCATCGTCCTTGGTGTCAGTTTCCTGGCACTCGGCGTGCGAGCGGGCCTTGCCGTCGCAGTCTCGATCCCGCTGGTGATGGCGCTGACCTTCCTCTTCATGGACATCACCGGCATTGCACTGCAACGTGTCTCGCTCGGTGCGCTGATCATCGCGCTGACGTTGATGATCGACGACACGATGGTGACGGTTGAGATCACCATGGCGAAGCTCGAGGAAGGAATGGACCGCGTGAAGGCGGCAGCGTACGCCTATACATCCACCGCCTTTCCGATGCTTGCGGGAACGCTTGTCACCATTGCAGGCTTCATTCCGGTTGGCTTCGCCCAGAGTTCCTCGGGCGAATACGCGCGCTCGCTGTTCTTCGTGATCGGCTTTTCCCTGATCGTGTCCTGGCTGGTCGCGGTGCTTCTGACACCGATCGTTGGCCTTGCCGTCCTGAAGCCGAGCGAAAAAGCCGGCGAAAAGACCGAGAGCAAGCTTATCCGTGGTTTCAAGAGGCTGCTCGGCGCCTGCGTCCGCATGCGCGTTCTCGTCATTCTGGCGACCGTCGCCCTGTTTGCCGCGTCGCTTTTCGGCTCGCAGTATATGCGCCGGCAATTTTTCCCATCGTCAGATCGTCCGGAATTACTTCTGTCGCTCGTCCTGCCACAAGATGCCTCGCAGGAGGCGACTGCCGCCCAGGTGAAGCGGGTGGAGGAAATCCTCGCCGCCGACGAAGGGGTTGCCAACTGGAGCTTCTACGTCGGCTCCGACCCGATCCGGTTCTATCTCTCGATGGACCTCAATCCACCCGCACCCTTCCGCGCGCAGGCGGTCGTCATCAGCAAGAGCGTTTCCCAGCGGGACGCCCTGCAGCAGAGGCTGCAAAAACTCCTCGACGAACAGTTTCCAGAGATCATCGCTCGTGTCTCTCCGTTGGAAATGGGGCCACCAGTCGGCTGGCCCGTTCAATATCGCGTCAGCGGCCCTGATATCGTCGGTGTGCGCAATCTCGCCTGGAAGGTTGCTGACGTTCTCCACACCCTCCCGGGCGCCGTTCAACCGCACCTCGACTGGAACGAACCTATCCGGAAGGTCGTCATCAACGTCGACCAAGACCGCGCCAGGCTGGTCGGGTTGAACTCGTCCGTTATCGCGCAGACGCTATTTGCGACCTCCTCTGGCCTGCCGATCACCCAGGTGCGTGATTCCATCTATCTGGTCAACGTTGTCGCACGTGCGACGGAGGACCAACGTGTCGACATCAATACGCTGCGTTCGCTCCAGATCCCGGTCGGTCCCAATCACACCGTGCCGCTTTCAAGCATTGCGACGGTGGAATACCAGACAACGCAGCCGTTGATCTGGCGGCATGACCGCTCGACTACGATCACCGTCCAGGCCGACGCGGAAAAAGGAGTGCTGGCGACTGACATCGTCGATGCCGCCACGCCGCAGATCGCTGCACTCATTCGCGACAATCCCAACTACCTCATCGAGGTCGGTGGCTCCGTTGAGGGTGCGGAAGATGGACTCGCAGCAGTCGTAGCCATGCTGCCGGTCATGGCGGTCATCATCCTCATCGTCCTGATGTTTCAGCTGCAGAGTGTGCAGCGCCTCATCCTGGTCGTCAGCGTTGTTCCGCTCGGGTTGATTGGCGTCGTGCTGATCATGTTGATCACTCGCGTGCCAGTCGGTTTCATCGCCGTCCTCGGCATGATCGCGCTCATCGGCATGATCACCCGAAACTCAGTGGTGCTGATCGACCAGATCGATAGACGGATGGAGGAGGAAGGCAGGAGTTGGCAGGGCGTCATCGACGTCACGGCGCAGCGTCTGCGGCCGGTTTTCCTGACCGCCGGTTCGACGATCCTCGGCATGCTGCCGATCATCCGAGATCCGTTCTGGTCGCCGCTCGCCTTTACTGTGGTGGGCGGACTGGTGGTCGCTGCCGCACTGACGTTGATCTTCCTGCCGGCGCTTTATGTCCTGTGGTTCGGGATTCCAGCTGAATTGGAACGACGACCCGCTCCGATTGCCGAGGCCGTGGCGCAGCCCGCATCCTAGGATAGATTGGAAGGTCGTAACTGTTTGCCGGGCCATAGAATTGCCGGGGCATGTCGCATGTTGCATTTCGTGTTGCGTGGATTGGCCGATGGCGCAGGGAACGCCCGTGTCTCAACATCACGCGACGTGATTGCGGCCGTTGACCTTTTCAACGAAGGCTACCGATCGGCTCAATTAGCGGGCCTAGCCTATTCACTCTTGTTCCGGGTGAGGGAGGCAAGGAAAATGCGCCTCGCATCGGTCAATTCCATCTAAAGCGTTCATTCGGGAGCACCCGGTCAGCCGTCGCCGTAATTGCCAAAAAGCACAGACTGGCTCCGCACTGCCTGACTACGGCCTTCCGGTCGAGTTCGATACTCCGGTCGCAGACGCCGCACACCAAGATAATGATTGGGCCGCGATACTTCCGCAAGGTTCTCTCGTCGCAGGAATTTTTTCTCATTGGTAAGATATCGTACGCATTTGAATTTCGACCGGCTACGGCATTGGATTCGTTCGCAAATCATTTTCATGCCACCCCTAGAAAAGCCGAGCTGCCCATGGTGACCGCGAATAGCCCTATTGACTAGGCTGCCTTACAGGAACAAATGTAGAACACAATCGCTTCCAAAGCGAGATGGAACCCATGAATTGACGAAGGCTACAGATGGCGCATGCGAGCGCAAACCCAGTTATCTCCGAGCTTCGCGAGCGTATTTCTCATCTTGATGGCGCCCTATCGCGACGCAAATGCGCCCTGCCATTTGGTGTGCCGGAGATTGATAGCCATCTGCCTGGTGGGGGGCTGGCATTGGGAGCGATCCACGAGTTCGCGGGCGGTGGTGCGGGGGCCGTGGATGGGGCAGCCGCAGCCCTTTTTGCAGCCGGGGTCGCCGCTCGCACGAAAGGGAAGGTGATTTGGTGCCTTACCCGACCGGACCTCTTCTTTCCTGCCCTTGCGCAGGTCGGCCTTCACCCGAACCGGGTAATATTCGTCGAGGCGGACCGAGAGGAGGATGTTCTCGCGTCGATGGAGGAAGCCCTTTCCTACGGTGCACTAGGAGCCGTCGTTGCTGAATTGGTTCGACTGCCGATGACGGCATCCCGACGGCTGCAACTGGCGGCGGAAAAGTCCGGCACACTGGGATTGATTATTCGGCGGTGGCGCCGACAGACCGAGGCAACTGACTTCGGTCAGCCAACGGCCTCGGCCACGCGATGGAGGGTGAGCGTTATGCCATCGGAAGAGCTTCCTGTTCCTGGTGTGGGAAGGGCTCGCTGGATACTGGAGTTAATGAGAGTGAAAGCTGGCGAGTGTGCCGAGTTCGAAGTCGAAGCTTGTGATTTGTCCGGTCGCATTGCGATCCCAACCTCGGCTGGAACCTGGAGTACCGGAGGAAATCGATCCGCCCATGCCAGTTGAGTTTACCAGGATCACTCATCCAATCCACCTTGCTGGTACACGCCGCGTGACGCGCATGTTCGCCGAGCAGTGACGCCGGGTGCTCAACAAATCCTGTCCGATGAAACCGAAGACGACAAAGGAAATGTCATGTCTGCGATGAAGCAAGTGCGCGAGGAAATTAGTCCAGTCGATCAAGCTATAGAGTGGCACGATGGCGATCTGCGTGCCACGATTGCCACGCTGATCGACGACTGCCGCTTCCTTCGAGAGCAGCTCGATACCGCTCGGAAATGCATGAGCAGCGGTCTAACGCGGGGTTGGAAGCCAAGATCTGAGCGATGATCAACTGTGGGAACTGAGCGCAAATAAGTGGCAGAGCCATGCTTGAGGACCTGCCAGTTGGTGCGCCCGGGAGGTACGGGAATCCAACGCAGATTGAGGCAGCATGGCTCGCTGGGTAACGACACAACGCTCTTTGACTTAGGGAGGACTGATATAAAGAGTTGAGCAATCTCGCAAAAAGCCACATCAGAGTGGACCCAGAGAAGTGTTTTCCAAATGGAAACTGCTGTCCTTCAGGGGAAAGACTAACTCCCATGCGACGCTTTTGTTCCGCTGGACTTATATATTTTCACTCCCCTAGACAAACGAATCACTTGGCATTGTAGTGGACGGAGATATGTCAAGGAGTTTCGCCGTGGCCGTCGATCTTCCCGTGTTTATTAAGCCCCTGCAGGTCGAAATCGATGGCATGGGACGATATCGAAAAGCCGAGACCGTCGACCAACTGGCGGCCATGCTGCTCAGCGGCAAATGGCATCATCGCGGCGGCGACAAATTTCACAGTGCGCTGATGCGATCGGTGGAGGCTTTGGAATTCTATACCGATGCCGATATAGCCAGGGCCGCGTTCGTCGATGCTGCCCACGAGGCAGGCATGCACGTACTTCCCGACGACATCGCCGAGATGAAAAAGGCTGGCTAATGGTGAAAGCTCCTCGTGAACGGCCGTTGCTGGCCGACGACCAGCCAATCCGTTCCCGTCCACGAGAGCCGCGCGACCCCAAGCAGCCTCAGCTGCCATTCGACCCAATGCCCGACCGAATCGAGCCGTGCCTGGCGCTTTTGAAGCCGCGCCCGCCGGTCGGCGACGAATGGTTCTATGAAGTAAAATGGGATGGGTATCGGATCGCGGTCCACCTCAACAAGGGTAACGTTCGCATCCTGACGCGCGGCGGACACGACTGGACGCATCGCTTCCCACACATTGACCAGGCGGCTAAGGCACTGGATGTTGGGAGCGCCATCATCGACGGGGAGGCGGTAGTCCTCGATCCCGAAGGTCGCCCTCACTTCGGAATGTTGCAGAACTTGCTCGGGGGACGAGGTGGCAAGCTTCCGTCCGGCCAGGCGATGATGATGGCTTTTGATCTGCTTTATTTCGACGGTCACGATATTCGCAGCTTGGAACTGACGGCGCGACGCTACTTTCTGGAGTCACTCTTGCGAAACGAGGATGGCGCTATCCGCCTGTCCGATACCATTGATGGTGATGGCCGTGAGATTTTTGCCGCTGCATGCCGGCATGGGCTCGAAGGGATAATCGCCAAGAACAAGGACAGCAGTTATCGATCTGGTCGCCTTGGCGATTGGGTCAAGATCAAATGCGTCCAGCGCGACAGCTTTATCGTGGTCGGATACGAGCCGTCGCCTGTGGCGCGGGGAGGGATCGGCAGTCTGCTGCTGGCTGCTCGAAAGGGGGACGCGTGGATTTATGTTGGCAACGTTGGCACGGGTTTCAATGAAAATAGCGCGGCCGCGCTTCGGAAACTGCTGGACCGCATCGTCAGAAGGCGGCCGCCAGTCGTGTACGACGGCCGCCGGGAGGACATTGTCTGGGTGCAGCCGACCCTCATCGCCGAAGTTGAGTATCGAGCATGGACGCATGATGGAAAGCTTCGGCACGCCTCCTACAAGGGGCTGCGAGAGCACCAGGACAATGCGGCGGTGCTCGAAGTCGGCTGCGATTCATGACCTGGAAAGTAGACATGACCAGCACATGCGACTTTCTCATTGGCTGTAAGCTGGGCGACAATGCGCAAAAGGCGGAGGGGTGCACCGCGTTCGAAGAACGACACCTGGAGAAGAACCCATCGCTCTCAAAGCGAATGAGATTGCCTCATTTCAGAGAGGCCGACAAAGCGCCGGAAGTGGTTCCGCACGCCGATGTCCGAGCGGCCGGGAGCTGGCAGGTTACGGCTGCAGGTGAAAGACGAGCCGCATGGGCTCCTACCGCTTCTCCATAGGTGGCGAACCATAGGCTGCCGGACAATAGGCGGCATCCGGAGAACTTGCCAATGTTCGATCGGTTGCAGAGGCGGAACTAAAGTACGACGGCAATCAAGTTCTGATGCGCGGGTAATACCTCATTCCCGATTGTGCGTGCAGCCTACCTATCTTACCGCTGGCGATGGGATCTACCCGAAGCGATTTGTCCTTCGGCCGCGCTTTCCCATGTTAATGGCGAGCAGGGCGCCTTCGAGCGGATTTCCCCTTACCTCTTCGTCCGTCATCGAAAACCGGGCGGAAGTGACGAAAAGAGTGGAAAGGTCATGGCCGCCAAAAGTGCAGCTTGTTGGCTGGGAAACCGGCAGGTCAACGACCCGGTCCACGCGTCCCTTTGGATCTAAGCGGACGATGCAGCCACCACGGGCGACGCGGCAATTCCAGATGAACCCCTCGTCGTCTAGGCACGAGCCATCTGGAAGGCCACGCTCGAAGCCGGCAAATACTGGAACGCGGTTGCGGAGCATAGAGCCGGCGATCTCATAGGAGTAGATCGTGTTTTGAAGCGTGTCCGCCGTCAGCACGGTACCGTCACCCGGCCAGACCAAGGTGTTGGTGATGCCGAATCGATCGTTCGTCAAGAGTAGCACCCTGCCATCGCGGGTGTAACGGTAGAGCCGACCCTTCTCGCCGTTCATTGCCAATGGCGTGCCGTCAGCGGCGATGTTGTTCTGCATCGTGCCGACCCAAAAGGCGCCATCCGGACCGACGACGCCTTCATTCAATCGATTGCCGGTCGTCCCGGGCTCTACTGTCGCAACCGTCCGGAACACGTCTCCGTAATCCCAAAGCGCAATCGTGGTGGCGAGGCCGACAATCGCTCCGCCGTCTTGCCTCAGTCCGATCGAGGTTGGCATGTCAGGCGTCGGCCAGCTTTGGTACTCACCCGTTGCCGGCGCCAGGGCATGGATGGCTCTTCCAACAATATCGACCCACAGCAGGCGCTGCCTGTGGTCATCCCATACTGCGCTCTCCCCCACGATGTTGGCCGCCGTCAGAGCCACCTCAACATTTATTCCCACAGAAACCCCCGGTCCGAATATTGACTGTTGACAGACAGGGTAATCATAAAATACGCATAAATCAATGAAAGCTGTCATACAGGTTTTGAACTTTTGAACGGAGTTACCATGGCGACTGTTTCGGAGGTAGCCGGAAACGCGGGGCTGGTCAGCAATGCGATTGGAGCGATCACCGCTCATATCCGCATGAACGAACTGGGCCCGGGCGATCGCCTGCCAAGCGAAGGAGCGTTGTCTAAAGAGCTCAGCGTATCGCGCACAGTGGTGCGCGAGGCATTCCGGTCGCTTGCAGCAATGAGGCTCATCGACCTGCGTGTCGGCAAGCGAGCGATGGTCGCGCAACTGGATCATGGTGCGATGTCGCTGATGATCGAGCATGGCATTGACACCGCACAAATCAATGTCCAGCAAATCTATGACGTCCGCCGGACCATTGAAGTGCGGACGGCAACACTCGCGGCGCTGCGCCGCTCCAATGATGAAGCCCGTGCGATTCTTGAGCATGCCGAGGCGATGCGTACAAATTTCGATGCGGCGGAACGGGTCATGGAGAGCGACCTGGCATTTCATCTTGAGATTGCTCGCGCCTCGAAGAACCCGATCTTCGCGATGATTGTCGGTGCATTTCAGGGTGTCTCGAGACAGACATGGCCGATCGGATGGCGCAGTCGATCATCTGACAGTGAGCGGCATGCCATGAACGACCTGCATGTCGCGATCGCCGAGGCGATTGTTGCGGGTGACCCCCAGGCTGCAAGCCAATTGATGGCCCAGCATTTTGAAGAGAGCGTGAAGGCGTTGCTGGCAGCCGGCGTCGCATAGGGAAGCATCTTATGAAAATCACGAAACTAGAGACCGTGCGTGTCGCGGAACGCCAGAACCTGCTCTGGGTACTGGTCCATACGGATGAAGGAATTACCGGTCTCGGGGAGACTTTCTTCGGTGCAGAGACCGTGGAAGCCTACATTCACGAATACGTAGCGCCACGCGTTATTGGACGCGACCCGCTGCAGATCGATCTCCTGGCCGCAGATCTCGTCGGTTATCTCGGATTTCGGTCGTCAGGGGCTGAGGTGCGGGGCAATTCGGCATTTGACATTGCACTGTGGGACATCTTTGGCAAGGCAACCGGACAGCCGATTGCACAGCTGTTGGGCGGATTCAGCCGTCGCGAAATCCGCACTTACAATACCTGCGCCGGTACGGAATACATCAAGAAGACAACCGGCCAAACGACGGCTAACTACGATCTGGCGACATCTGCGACCAACGCTTACGACGATCTGAATGGCTTCCTTCTTCACGCCGACGAACTCGCCCACTCCCTGCTTGAAGAAGGGATAACGGCCATGAAGATATGGCCCTTCGATATCGCGGCGGAGAAGACTCGCGGCCAGTACATTTCCTCACCGGATCTCAGGCGGGCGCTGGAGCCGTTCGAGAAAATTCGTTCGGCCGTGGGCGACAGGATGGACATCATGGTCGAGTTCCATTCGATGTGGCAACTGCTGCCTGCCATGCAGATCGCAAAGGCGCTGACGCCCTACCAGACATTCTGGCACGAAGATCCGATCAAGATGGACAGTCTCTCCAGTCTCGGACGCTATGCGGCCGTGTCGCCAGCACCGATTTCGGCATCGGAAACGCTGGGTTCGCGCTGGGCCTTCCGCGATCTGTTGGAGACCGGGGCGGCTGGCGTTGTGATGCTCGACATCAGCTGGTGCGGGGGACTGTCGGAAGCAAGGAAGATAGCTGCGATGGCGGAAGCCTGGCATCTGCCGGTCGCGCCTCATGATTGTACCGGGCCCGTCGTGCTTTGCGCCTCGACGCATCTTTCGCTCAACGCGCCCAATGCGCTTGTCCAGGAGAGTGTGCGGGCCTTCTACAAAACCTGGTATCGCGATCTCGTCACGGCATTGCCCGAGGTGAAAAACGGAATGATCACCGTGCCGCCTGGTGCCGGATTGGGCATGGAACTGCATCCCGATCTCGATAAGGCATTCACGGTGTCTCGCCGCATATCGAACTCCGTAAGCATCTGACTTTGTAACTGAAGCAACACGCAAACCTGGGAGGAAAAGGCATGAGAAAGAGCATTATCTGCGGTGCATGGGGGCTTGCCCTTTTAGCCACTACGAGCATCGCACAGGCCGAACCGCTGAACATCGTTTTTGCGCACCATTCGTCGGCATCAAATACCTTCTGGCAGGCGGTCAAGAAGGGCTTCGACGACGCCTGCGAGAAAATCGGCGCGAACTGCCAGATGGTTTTCACGCAAACCGAAGGATCGGTCGAGCAGCAGCTGTCGAACATTGAAGCAGCACTTGCTCGCAAGCCTGACGCTCTCTTGACCTCGATCGTTGACGACAAGGCGCTCGACGACGTGATTGATCGCGCGGTCAAAGACGGCGTTGTTGTGATTGGCGTCAACGTTGATGACAGTAAGGGGGCCGACGGTAACAAACGCGCTGCGTTCGTCGGCCAGGGCTTCCGGCCGGCCGGTCATTCGCTCGGCAAGGCGATCTCCGAGAGTTTTCCGAAGGATGGGCCGGTCAAGGTTCTGGTTGGCGTCTCCGCGCCTGGGCAGAACTGGTCGGAGGCGCGCGGGCGGGGTGTCATTGATTTTCTTGAAGAATATAAGGCTGCCAACCCCGCGCGGGATATTTCTTGGGACCGCATCGACAGCGGAACTGACCTTGCTGTGACCGCAGACCGTGTCGGCGCCTACCTCAACGCGCATCCCGAAACCACCGCCTATCTCGACACGGGTTTCTGGCATGCATCGGTCGCACGAGTTCTGAAGGATCGCGGCATTGCGCCCGGCAAGGTTCTGCTCGGCGGTTTCGACCTCGTTCCTGAAGTGGTCCAGCAGATGCAGGCCGGCTATGTGCAGGCCGAGGTCGACCAGCAGCCATACATGCAAGGTTTCATGCCGGTGATGGAAGTTTACCTCGCCAAGAAGCTGGGTCTTGCGCCGTCGAACATCGATACGGGCCAAGGCATTGTGCGCCCGGCGGATGCAGACATGATCATGGATCTGTCCGCCAAGGGCCTGCGCTAAGGCGCGGCAGGAAGGGGATCACTCAAGAGCCCCTTCCACTCTGGAGATTGCTTTATGAAGAGACTTCTGAAGATTTACATGGAGAAGCCAGAGCTTGCCGCTCTCCTCCTGCTGGTCGTTCTGATCTTCCTGTTCCAGAGCCGGTCAGGAGGAATATTCCTTACCTCCGGTAATCTGCGAGGCGTGTTCGGAATCTTGCCCGAGATGGCCTTGGTCGCCATCGGCGTGACCGTCTTGATGATATGTGGCGAGTTCGACCTCTCGGTTGGCGCGGTGTTCGCGTTGGTGCCGATGACGGTCGCGGTCCTAATGACCCATGATGTCCCCTTTTCCGTGGCGCTGGCGGCGGGATTGCTAGTGTGCGTCGCAATCGGCTTCCTCAACGGCTTTCTCACGATCCAGTTCGCCATCCCGAGCTTTATCACGACGCTCGGAATGATGTTTGTGGCGCGCTCGCTAACGGTGGTGGTCTCCGGTGGGTTTCCGCCGTTGCTATCGCCGGACCTGCCGACCTGGTTGTTTACCAGTTTCGTCGGTCCGGGCGAGCTCTTCCGTATGTCCTTTATCTGGTTCGTCGTTGTCGCAATCCTCGTGTCCTTGCTGCTGAGCCGCACGAATTTCGGCAATTGGGTGCGCGCGACCGGCGGCTTCTTACCCGCAGCAAACGCGATGGGCATCCCCACGGCGCGCGTCAAAATTGCCTGCTTCATCCTATGCTCGGTTCTGAGTGGATTTGCTGGGTTGATCCAGGTCTTGCGCCTCGGCTCTCCCTTGCCATCCATCGGGGAAGGCATGGAATTGCAGGCTGTCGCGGCTGCGGTCATTGGCGGAACTGCACTGACAGGCGGCATCGGCGCGGTTCTCGGAGGGATTATCGGTGTGGCGCTAATCCGCGTCATCGACAATGGCCTCATCCTTAGCCAGATCGACGCCAACTGGTTCAAGTTCGCTATCGGATCGCTGACGATCTTCGCGGTTATTGCAAACTCTTGGCTGCGCAAGCGCGCCAAGGCAATCAAGGTGGAGGTGTGAGCCATGAACGAACTCATCGTTTCGGTTAAAAACCTGCACAAATGGTATTCGGGTGTTCATGCCGTCAAAGGTGTTTCGATCGATTTCGCGCGGAACGAAGCTGTCGGGCTGATTGGCGACAACGGTGCTGGAAAGTCCACCCTGATCAACATCTTGTCAGGCGTCCAGCGACAGGACGAGGGCGAGATCTTCGTGGAGGGCCAAAAGGTCGCCATTTCTGGCCCTCGCGACTCGATGCGGCTCGGCATCGAGACCATCTATCAATACAACTCCATGGTCCCGACCATGTCGATCGCGCGCAACCTCTTCATCGGGCGGGAGCCCATGCGGTTTTCGATTGCAGGCGTCGGTGTCATGGACATGGGCAGGATGCGTGAGGAGAGCGTCAGGGCCATCAGCAATGTGGATTTGCATCTGAGATCGCCGGACGCCCTTGTCGGCGAGCTGTCTGGCGGGCAGCGGCAGGGCGTCGCCATTGCGCGTGCCATGCACTTCAAATCGAAGGTGATGATCCTTGATGAGCCGACCAATCACCTTTCGGTCAAGGAAACCAACAAGGTCATCGGTTTCGTTCGTTCCCTGAAAGAGCAGAACGTAACCGGCATCTTCATCAGTCACAACATGCACCATGTCTTCGAATGCTGTGATCGGGTTGTCGCCATGGCCCGTGGCCAAGTCGTGCTCGACAAGCGGATCGGCGACACGACGATCGAAGAAGTTCAGTCGGTGCTCTGAGGAAACGCCAATGGGAATGCTAGAAGGAAAGACGGCCCTGATAACAGGAGGCCTCGGGACTCTGGGAAGGGCTCAGGTGCTACGGCTTCATGCCGAAGGCGCTTCCGTGATCGTTCTTGATCGGCCAGACATCGAAGACGGCGCGCAGAAAGCGGCAGAACTTGGAGCCGGCGTTCGGTTCCTCGGTTGTGATCTCAACCAGCTGCAGGTCACGGAGGAAATTGTCAGCGAGGAAGCCAAAGCCCTAGGTGGCATCGACATCCTTATCAACAACGCCGCCTTGATCATCAACAGGTCGTTCGAGGCGTTTAGCCTGGAGGAATATGAGAATCAAATCCGGGTCAACTCGTCCGCCGCTTTTGCGGTGGTGCGGGCAGTCGCGCCGTTTATGAAACCGAAGCGAAGCGGAAAGATCCTCAATTTCACGTCAATCACCATGAACGGGCAGTGGGACGGCTATGTGCCTTATGTGGCGTCGAAAGGCGCGATGCTCGGTCTGACCAAGGGGCTCGCCCGTGAACTCGGTCCGTATGGCATCAACGTCAATGCCGTCTCGCCGGGCGCGGTGGTTTCGGAAGCCGAAGAGCGCGTGTTCGGGGATCGGCTGCAGCAATATAGCGACTGGGTTCTGGACCGTCAGTGCCTGAAGAAGCGCATCGAGCCCGACCATGTCGCGAGCCTCGTTCTCTTTCTGGTGTCGCCGGCGTCCGATATGATCTCGGGCCAGAATTTTGCCATCGACGGAGGCTGGTAATTGCATCGGCAGGAGATCGTTCTGGAGAACGACAAAGCCCGCGTCGCCGTTGTTCCCAGCTTCGGTGGCGGTCTGGCGCGGCTTGATGTTCGCGACGCCGAGGGGAGGTATCGGCCTCTCCTGCGGCCGTGGAGCGGGCGGATCACTGATGGTCCCTTCGCTCTGGGCTGTAATGTTCTGGTTCCCTTCTCCAACCGGATATCGCAGGGAGGCTTTGTATTCGGTGAGCACTTCCACGCCATCAGTCCCAATTTGGAGGGTCAAGAGCTTCCGATTCACGGAGATGTGTTCATGCGGGAGTGGCTGATCGCCGGGTGGGATACATCGACGATCACGCTGCATTGTCCTCACGGCAGTATCGGCCCGTTCCGATATGATGCAAAGCAGACGCTCGTCTTGTCGCAAACCCGGCTTGTCGTGCGTTTGGAGGTGACATCGACATCACCGACGGCCTTGCCTTTCGGCATCGGGTTTCATCCCTGGTTTCCACGAAGCGCACGAACAACAGTTCGGTTTTCAGCGAACAAAGTCTGGCTGGAGAATGAAAGACATCTGCCGCTGGCATTGGTCGATATTGATGCGGATGGTTGTTGGGATTTCTCGGCGCCGACCCCTTTGCCGGGCGAGTGGATCAACAATGCGTTCACTGGCTGGCCGGGCTCCTGCGATGTCGAACAAGGCCCTGATGCCGTCTCCTTTCGCTTGAGCGCATCTGACAATCTCGACGTTGCTGTCGTCTATTCGCCCGGGCCGGACGCGGATTTCTTCTGTTTCGAGCCTGTTTCTCATCCTGTCGATGCGCACAATCTTCCCGGTATGCCCGGGCTGACGGTTCTTCAGCCCGGCAAAACCCTCACAAGTTCCATGACTTTGGACTGGAGTTCCTCATGGTACTGAATTCGTTCGAACGCGGCACGTTTGCTGGCCGGATATTCCGCTCCGAGTTTGGCGGCCCGTCCGTGGTCGTCGTGCGCGACGGAATGGTGTTCGATATCACCTGTGCCGAGGCGTCGACGATGCGCGACCTGCTGGAGAAAGACGATCCGGTCTCGTTCGTTCGCGCGCAGCCCGGCGAAATTGTCGCGTCGCTGGGAGCGATCATGGACCCGGATCTACCCGACCATGCCCCATTTTCGATGCTTGCACCCTGTGACCTGCAGGCGGTGAAGGCGTGCGGTGTCACCTTCGCGAGATCGATGCTCGAGCGGGTGATCGAAGAAAGAGCTGCCGGAAACCCGGACATGGCGCGCTCGATACGCGAACGCGTGACGGCGGTTATCGGGGATAGCTTGCGCGACCTGCGTGCCGGATCGGAGGAAGCAGCAAAGGTCAAGGAGGCATTGATCGAGGTCGGCCTCTGGTCGCAATATCTGGAAGTGGGTATCGGACCAGACGCAGAGGTCTTTACCAAGGCGCAGGTGCTGTCCTCCGTCGGCTGGGGCGCCTCCGTTGGACTTCATCCGGTGTCGAACTGGAACAATCCCGAGCCCGAGATCGTGCTGGCCGTCGACAGCCGGGGGCGCGTGAAGGGGGCGACACTCGGCAACGATGTCAACCTGCGCGATGTCGAGGGTCGTTCGGCGCTTCTTCTCGGCAAGGCAAAGGACAACAACGCCTCTTGCTCCATCGGGCCGTTTATCCGCCTGTTTGACGAGACTTACTCGATCGCGGACGTGCGCAACGCCGAACTGGAACTACGGATCGAGGGCAGGGACGGTTTCGTCCTTGATGGCAGCAGTTCGATGAAGGAGATCAGCCGCGATCCGCTCGATCTCGTCGCCCAGACGATTGGTCGCCACCATCAATATCCTGATGGGCTCATGCTGTTCATGGGAACCCTTTTTGCGCCGGTCGAGGATCGCGATACACCCGGCCAGGGCTTTACGCACAAGATCGGCGACAGGGTAGCAATTTCGAACGCTGCGTTGGGCAGCCTGATCAACACGGTGGCCTTGTCGACCGAATGCCCGCCGTGGACCTTCGGGACGGCCGCGCTCATGCGCAACCTTGCCACGCGCGGCCTGCTTGGCGACTAGGGCATGACAATTCATCGGCCAACGCCGATGGTGGCGCCGAGCGCGCAATAGCCCACATAGATAGGCTCCGGCTAGAGGGATTGGCGGGAGCGAAGGTGTCGGATCAAACCGACGCGTCACGAAATTTCGGAGCAATGAGTGACTGCAGGTTCGGCAGTTCCACGCCATTGGCTGCGGAAATGATGGTGCGGGCCAATTCGTTTCCGGCCGCACGAATATCCTCGTTTATGGCGATAATCTCGGGCCTGATCCACTCGGTGAAACGCGTCGGCTCTTTCGCAACCATGTCAAAATCGACCTTGATCCGGGCTCCGACGCTTTCGAGGCCAGCAAGGAGAGCGACACCAGTACTTGCGCTGCCGGCGACAAAGCCGTCAACCAAACCGCTCTCGAATGGCCAGCGTGTCCCCTCCTTGAAAATATCCTCCAGGGGGCTGTCGAGATCGACGTTGCCAAACGGTACTTCCACGCATCCAAAGTCACGTATGCCTCGGCGGAATCCGTCCGACATGTGTTTGCAGAACATCAGATGCGACGGTGGCGCCAGGAGCGCGATATTTCGCCGCCCGTTGTCCGCAAGCCGTCGAACGCTCTCATAAGCGAAGGTCTCATTGTCGAAATCGACGGAGGCGTGAACACTCCGTAGCTGCGTTCGACCGAAGGTGACGAACGGAAACTCTTCGTTCGTCAAAAAGATAACGCGCTGATCCATCGGTTGGGTACGGGTGATGATCAGTCCATCGGCCATGCCGCTGCCGAGAACCTCTCCGACCGCCTTCAACGGGTCCTCATGCGGGCTATCCGGCACCACCACCATGCCATAGCCTGAACGGGAGAGCACCTCGGCGACGCCGTTTACAAGCGGCCCGGCTATGCCAAGGATTTCATCTTCCATGTTCAGCACCAGGGCAATAACGCGTGACTTGCCCGTACGAAGTCTGAACCCTGCGCGGTCCGGGCGATAGCCTATCTGGCGTGCAGCGAGCCTCACGCGCTCTTTCGTCGATGAGCTTATGTCGTCGGCATCGTTGAGCGCACGGGAGACGGTCGCAGGGGCCAGCCCAGTGAGCTGAGCGATCGTCTTGAGCGTTGGTTTTGACTGGCGATCAACGCGACCACGATTGCTCCTCATGGAACTCTCCGAAAACGATATAGAAATTACCCTTAAGTCTCTCGACGAACAGTGTCAAACATATCTTATTTTACAGCACTTGCGGGGTCATGGCATTTTGTGTATTCGCTTCCCGTAATCGATTACGGAGATGTGTTTTGGTCGGTTTTGCGAATGATTCAATCAAGCTCTTTCCTCAGGGGGGCTTGGCACTCGGATGCAACTACTGGGCATCCCATGCGGGGACGAACATGTGGCAGGATTGGCAGCCGTCCGTCGTTGATGCCGACATGGCTGCCCTGGTTAAGCATGGGGTCCGTTGGTTGCGGGTCTTCCCATTGTGGCCCGACTTTCAGCCGATCAAGCTGCTTCGAACACATTCCGCCGCCCCCTATGAATATCAGCTACGCGAAGAGCCTCTTGGAACCGATGCCCTTGGCCGGGCCGGACTGTCCTCGACAATGATCGGCCGGTTTCGGGAAATGTGCGCTCTCGCCGAAAAGCACGATCTCAAACTCGTTGTCGGTGTGATTACCGGATGGATGAGCGGCCGCTTGTTTGTTCCGCCGGCGCTGGAGGGTATGGATCCTATCAGTGACGCGAGGAGCATTGCCTGGCAGATACGATTTGTCCGAGAATTCGTGAGTGCCCTGAAGGACGAGGGTTCGATCGCGGCATGGGATCTCGGAAACGAATGCAATTGCATGGGCATCGCAGATAATCCGGACGTCGCCTATACATGGACCGCGGCCATTTCGAGTGCCATCAAGCGCGCCGATCCTTCGCGGTCGGTCGTCTCAGGCATGCATACCCTTTCTTCGCGGTTGAAAGGCCATAAGAACCCGTGGCTGATCGAAGATCAGGGTGAGTTGACCGATATCCTGACGACCCATCCGTACCCGTACTGGGTTCGCCACGCCGAACTCGGCCACGTCGATGACTTCCGAACGACATTCCACGCGACCGCAGAAACCAGCTTCTATCGCGATATCAGCGGCAAGCCCTGTATCGTCGAGGAAGTCGGGACAATGGGTCCGATGATTGCCAGCGATGAAGTTTCGGCGAAGTTCGCTCGGGTCAACATGTGGTCCTTGTGGGCGAACGATTGCCGAGCCTTTGGATGGTGGTGCGCCTACGATCAAACCGGTCTCGGTCATGCGCCCTATGATTGGTTCGCCGTCGAAACCGAGCTCGGATTGGTGAAGACCGACCACACGGCGAAACCTGTCTTGGAAGAGTTCGCAAAATTCCAGAAGATGATGGGGCATGTTCCAAATGGCACGCTACCTGCTGCAGCGATCGATGCTGTCTGCATCCTGTCGGACAATCAGGACGATTGGGCGGCCGCCTATGGATCGTTTGTCCTTGCCAAGCAAGCAAAGCTGCAGCTCGCCTATTGTCACGTTCATCAAGAGATCCCCGAAGCTGGCATCTACATCCTGCCTTCGTTGACTGGTCCCAACTGCATACCGAAGCGCGTATGGCTCGAACTGCTGCGGCGGGCCAGGGAAGGGGCGACGCTCTACGTGTCCTTCAAGGACGGCATCGTGCCCCATTTCGTGGAAACGTTTGGTGCCGAGATAGTATCGCGGTCAAAATCACCGATGGCGGCGTCCGCTACGATCCTGGACGGTGGCCATCAGATCGAAATACTCGGAGCTGGCGAGACACGGGTGAAATTGACGTCAGGCGAAGCCATTGCAACGAGGGACGATACTGGCGATCCCGTCTTCTGGAGCAATCGCCTCGGCAAGGGTAATGTTTACGCTTTGGCTTTTCCAGTTGAGGTCGAATTTGCCGGAACCTTGCTTAGTGAGGACAATCCCTATTGGCGCCTGTATGCGCAGTTCTCGAAGGCGAACAGGAAGTCGCGCTTGATAGAGGTTGCCGATCCGGCAATTGCCGTAACGGAGCACGCGTTCTCGCCCGAACTTCGGTTCGTCGTCATAATCAACCATAGCCGTGACGCTCGATGGATTGAGTTCTTGGTACCAGACGAATGGGAAGTCACAGATATCTGCAAGGATGAAGAACGCGTCGACGGTCGGACGGGGATCGAGGTGCCGGGTCTGGATGCTGTCATGCTTCGAGTGCGGCCGAAGCACTGCTTGACCGTTGGCGGGGGTGTAGCTCGAGGTCCTAGCCACTAATGCTGCTTCCAGGTGCACAGGACTGATATCAGACCCAGAGATGACGATGGTGACCACTTGGGCCCAAGCAGTTGCCTCGGCAATACACGCTACCTTACCTACGGCAAACTAGCCAAGCAACAGGACCACGACCATCCCCCAGATCGTCAGCAGCGTGTTGCCGATCGCGTAGGTCACGGTGTAGCCCAGCGCGGGAACCTGGCTCTTCGCCGCGTCCGTGATCATGCCGAGCGCCGCTGTGGTAGTACGCGCTCCGGCGCAGGCACCGAACAGGATGGCTGGGTCGAACTTGAACAGGTATTTGCCGGTGTACATCGCCAGGATCAGCGGAACGGACGTCGCAACCACACCCCAGAGGAACAGGCTTACTCCAAGCTCCTTCAGCCCAGCGACGAAGCCGGGGCCGGCGCTGATGCCGACCACCGCGATGAAGACATTGAGGCCGACCGAATTCATGAACCAGACGGTCGAGGACGGGATCCGTCCGAAGGTCGGATGCACCGAGCGAAGCCAACCGAAGACAAGGCCGGAAATCAGTGCGCCGCCGGCGGTGGACAGCGTCAGGGGCACACCGCCGACGTTGAGGACCAACGCCCCGACCAACGCGCCGAGGACGATCGCGGCGCCGATGAAGGCGACGTCGGCGACGTCGGTGGCGCGATCGGGGTAACCGATGTCTTTCGTCGCCGCGGTGATGTCCTGCGGGCGCCCGACGAGGGTGAGAATGTCGCCGCGATGGATCTTGGTATCCGGCAGGATCGGGATCACGGTCGCGGTCGCACCGCGAACGATCTTGCGCAGGAAGACGCCGCGCACCGTAGGCGACTTGGCGAGTTCGGACAGCGTTTTGCCGTCGACCGCCTTGGACGTGACGTAGATGTCGACGCCCTCGGCGCGGACATTCTGAAGCTCGGGATCGTTTACTTCCTCGGCGGCCTGGCCGAGCACCTCGACCAGCACGTCACGCGGACCGGCCACGGCGACGACGTCTCCGGCCTTGAGTACCGTATCGGCGGTCGCCTCCTCGATCCGGCCGTCACGGCGGATGCGCTCGACGAAAACGCGCGCGTCCGGCACCATCGCCTCGGCTTGCTTCGCGGTCATGCCCACGGCGCGGCCGTCCGGCTTGATAAGGTAGGCCCTGAGTTCGAAGCGGTGCCAGGCCGATCCCGCTCCGCCGAACTCCGCTGCGGCGCTGTGGCGCGCCTCGTAATCCTTGCAGGCAGCGACGAGGTCGATCCCGAGGAGCCGAGGGCCAACCAACGCCAGAATGACCGCCGATCCGGCGGTACCGAAGATGTAGGTCACCGCGTATGCGATGGGCATCGCGTTGAGCGTCGCCTGGGTCTGTTCTGCCGCCAGTCCGAGCCGGTTTATCGCATCGGTGGCAAGGCCCATGGAGGCAGAGATGGTCTGCGAGCCGGCATAGAGGCCGGCGGCCGAGCCGACATCGTAGCCGGCGATCATTGCAACGACCACCGGAACTATCAGGCAGTAGATGCAGACGACCACGGAAAAGATCGCCTGCGGCAGACCGTCGGAAGCGATACCGCGCACGAACTGCGGTCCAACGCCGTAGCCGACCGCAAACAGGAACATCAGGAAGAAGACCGATTTGACGTTTGGCGATATGACGATACCGAGCTGCCCGATGACCACGGCGGCGAGCAGGGTCGAGGTGACGGCACCGAGACCGAGACCCTTATAGGTGAACTTGCCAACGAAATAGCCGATCGCAAGCGACAGGAAGATGGCGATTTCGGGATATTTCTGAAGCGTTGCGGCAAACCATTGAAGCATGGTGGCGATCTCCGGCGTAGGATCTCTTCGGCTGCGTCTTCTACAAATCGAATAGCGACCCGCCCTACGGCTGAGCTGTCTCGCCCTTGGCGGCGCGGTAGGCCTGCAGATAACCTCGTGCCACCGCACGGATGGCCCTGCCGATCGAATCGTAGGCCTCGTCCGGCAGGTTGGCGAAGGACACGCGCACCGACCAGTTCGGCGCCTCGAAGCCCGATCCGTTCAGCACCACGATGCCATGGTCCTCGGCTAGCTTGAAGGCGATATCGAGCGGATGAACGTTCTCCTTCACCCAGTCCGTCACCTCGTCGCCTACATATTTGCGCGCCCAGTATTCATAGTCGATGATGCCGTAGTAGCGGTCGAAATAGGGGCGAGCCTTGAACTCGATCCCCATTCCGTTCATCAGCTTTTCGAAACGGCGTTGGCAGATGGCCATGCACGCCTTCTGATAGATCTTTTCCTCGTCCATCATTTCGACGAGGCCGAACAACGACATCATCACCTGCTGTGGTAGCGACAGACCGGCCGTATGGTTTAGCGCCACATCGCGGCTGTCAGCAACGATGCGATCGATGAATTTGAGATCGCGGGGATGTGGCGTCAGCGCCTTGTAGCGCGCGTCGAGAAGCTTTTGCGTCGCCGCGGGCATGTCTCGGAGCATCTTGTCGAAGATGTTGTCCTGGGCGACGGCGACGACGCCGAGGCGCCAGCCGGTGCATCCGAAATACTTCGAGTAGGAATAGACGCCGATCGTGTTGTGAGGCAGATGGCCCATGACGGATTCGAAATTCGGCACGAAGGTGCCGTAGACGTCATCGGTCAGGATCATCAGGTCTGGGCGCTTTGTTTTGACGAATTTGACCAGCCGGTTCATGCTTTCCGGATCGATCGCGACCGCGGAGGGATTGCCGGGATTGACGATGAACAGCGCCTTGACCGACTTGTCCTCGAGCGGCTTCAGGTCTTCCTCGGTCAACTGGAAACGGTCTTCCGCCTCCGCCGAAACATGGATCTGCTTCAGCGAATAGTCCTCGAGATGCGGCATCTCGAGATAGGGCGTGAAGATCGGGGTGACGAGCGCGATCGTATCACCGGAGTTCAGAAGGCGCGCATTCTTGAGCGCCTTGAAGATGTAGCACATGGCCGCGGTACCGCCTTCGACCGGGTAGAGGTCGAATTTCGCGGTCGGGCGGTGGCCAGCACACATGGCCCACATCAGATATTCATGAGTGATCGCTTCGTTGTGCACCAACGCGCGGTCGGGAACCGGATAGTGGTCGCCGATGATCGAGTCCGTGAGTTCGTTGACGAACTTGTCCGGTTCGAAGGAGAATTTCGTAATGGCGAAATCCACCACAGCGTCGAGGGTGTCGGCGCCGGGCGTGTCCGGATCGCCCTTGCGCTTTTCCACCCATGCCTTCAGCCGCTTGTAGCATCCGTCGACGGGCGGCATTCCAGCGAGACCCGCTTCTTCATCGAAGGAAACACGCTTGGCCTCGGTCAGCGCGAACTGACCGAGAAGGAAGAAAGCCTCGCGGGCCTTGGTTGCTATCCAGTTGGGGTTGCCTCGCCCGGCGTTGAGATATGCACGACCCGACTTGTCGGCCTGAGCCAGCCTGATGAGTTCGTCCTTGATCTCAAAGGGGCTGAGATCGACAAATTTTGCGTAGATTCCCGCTTCCGTCATCATCATTCCTCCCACTGTGGTATGCCTGCCGGGCATTGGACACATCGAATGCGGACTTCGAGTTCTGCTAGTTGGAATGGTATCCGATGAGATTGCAACGGCAAAGAATGTTACACCTTCAAGTGGGGTAGTATACGGTATCCTACACCCTTTAAGGCATGCATCACCGATGTGCTCTCACCCTTTTATCACTGCCGCATACCAATAAGAGCGCCGACAACCTCGACGCCACGGCGACAGTCGACGATATTGATCCGGACGATTTCGACGACGTAATGAAGGGTTTCTCCCGTCTGCAAGCTTCGTCCTAATACGAGACCCGCGCCCCGGACCAAGCGGGAAGCCATTTCGCCGGCACTGGTTTTCGAGCGGGTAAGGAGCGCACATGCATTGACCAAGCATAGAAAGCAGAAGCCGGCTGGATACGGTTAGCCTGGCCACGCGCTTCCGAGAGCTGATATCTCCAGCACAGGGCGTAGCCTATTCTTGGGGCCGCGACGTCGCACCCACTCCGAATGGGGCTGCCACAGCCGCCGCGATTGATCGGGCGATCGCCATCTGGGCGTCGAGAATGCTTCGACCCTTTATATTGACGTCGTAGTCGCTCGACCACACGACTGCACCGTCTGCCCCCCGGACCAGGCGTGCGATTGCTCGCATATCATCAGCCTCCAGGCGTATGCTACCTTGCAGAGTGTATGTCGCGTCGGCGTTGGGTTTTGCGCCCTCCGTGATTACCACCAGTTCCTTGGACTTCACGAGATTAACGATAATTTCATTTTTCAGCCCGCTCAGGACTTCATTCGAGACCCTCGTTTCTTCGTTGGTCGTAAAGGGCTTGACTAAAATCGTTGGACGGCCGCTCGTGAACGCCTGCTTCAAAACAGGGTTATCGCTTTCGGCAATTGACGCCATCACCACGGCAGCAAGTAAGATGAATACAGCACCGATCATAATCCCACGTAGCAATCTGCTTTCGCGCTTCGGCGGCTCGATTGACGCCTGCTCGATCGATGGCTTTGTAGCGGCAGAAACGCTTTGCGCTTCATCTTCAGTCCTTATGCTACACTCAATAGGGCGTTTCACGAATATTGGAACGTAACTGCCAGTTGGAACGGTAATCAGCACCTCATCCATTGAGCCGCTCGTCAGATAGTACCGCTCAAGAGCACTACGAAGCTGGCGTGCTGCCATTCGTACGCAAGGATCATTCTGCATATCGAATGAGGTGTCGCGTCCGAAGACGCTGACTGCAATTGTGAATGCCTTCAGATAGGCGGCGCGTCCTTCGAGTGTCTCGTTCACGATGAACTGCAAAAACCTGCGCCCGCGATCGGGGAGAATGAAGTCTGGGCTCGACAGTATGCGATCCAACTGTCCTCGCGCCTCGACGGGAGAGGGGTGCGAATGTACGCCGTCGGGTTGACTTCTCATCTGCGTCCTTCCGACAAGTGGACAACTAGAGGCATGTCGATGTTAGATTATCGACATGTAGTGACATGGCAATTGGCTTCCTTAATCACGCCAAAAAAAAGGCCGCGCAATTGCCCGGCGGCCAGAACGGGCACGGAAACAGAACATACCGTAATTTACTTCCGCGTGGGCGCGCGGTTGTTACACTGTAATCGGGTAGAGGATCGCCAATGGGGAAGGATTGGATAGAGGAGGACGGCTGCCGTGGGACCGCGCAATCTGGATTGCGTCGGTTGATGCTCAAGCTGCCTGCGCAACGCCAACTGCTCCAGAAACTGCCCGCGTCCAGTTCATGGCCGTTCTTTTGCAATCTTCTTGAAGCCTACGATGAGGGTTGCGTCGCACTGGAAGCCTTCCGGCGTGATGGTGCTGGCCGCTTTTATATCGAGGAGTACGAGACGATGGTCGCTGAATTGGAAGCTGATATCGTCAGGGACCTTGCGCGCGTCGTTTGGCCACCGGACCGGTAGAATAGGATGTCGGGAAAGACAGAGGCCGGGGGAGGCTGCAGCGCGAAAACCATCGGTCGAGGCGGAAGTGAGTAGGTATACTACCGTATTTTACTTCGCATGTTGCAGCCGTTGAGTGATCCTGAGTTCGGCCCGCTAGGGCTGTGATGCTGTCCCGTCGCGCACGACGCCGGATAGCTCCGGCTCCGCTTCGGGGCTAACGGGACGGAATGCCAGAAACTGAGTCTAGGCTACACTGCCGACAATAGTCCAATCGCGACCTGGGACTAATGCTGACGTTGGCCTGAAATGGATGGGGGTCGGTATACGGCTCCGCTCGCCTTGCAGTGCTTCTACAAGCTGGCGACCTGCAGCAGGCCACTCCAATCGTCTGTGCAGTGATAATTCGTCAACTGTAGCGAATCTTCAATAAAAGGGTGTTGGGAGCATCAGATGCCAAAAAAAACCGCAGACAATCAGTCTCTGCTGATGCATTCGGGGCGTGCCGACAACTGGCGCGAGGTCACGTCTCTGGCCGACGCGTGGGCCGCACAACGGGGAGGGCGGGAGGCGCTGGAGGCAGCGCTTGCGGCCATAGAAGCCGTAGAGGAATACCACGCTTATCCCGGTGCGCGATTGCGCCAAGCCCTGGTCGAGCGCATTGCTTCAAACGACCCCGGCGGGGCGGCCAGACTGGCTCGGCGCATCTCCAACGGCCTTTTGACGGATGCCTATCGCAGCCGTCCCGAGGAGTGGGATGTCAATGACCACCTGTCGCCAAACGAGGTGGTCGATATTATGCCGCCAGCCATGGGCGAGACTCGTGCTCATCGCCCCTATTTCGAGGTCCTGTTTGTCAACAGCCAACCGGCGGCGCGATGGCCCGCCTTGGCCAGTGAGCTCCGCAGGATGCGCCGTCACGAGGATTCCTTCATCTACGAGCCCATCTTTGTCGGCTCCTTCGAGGATGCGGTTTGCGCTGCGGCATTGAACCCATCTATCATCTCCGTCGTCCTTGCGGAGGGGTTTCCTTACCGCTCGCGCCATGACGCGCCAGTATTGCGCTCCGTGCTAAATCCGCTCCTTGGCGAGGCGGAAAGCCCCGAGGTCTCGGCGCTTCACTTGTCACGTATATTGAAGCGGATCCGGCCGGAACTCGACATCTATTTGCTTTCCGACCGGCAGGTCGAGAAAATTGCCGGTGATCCGGCGGCGGATTCGATACGGCGCATCTTCTATTCCGTCGAGGAACCGCTGGAACTGCATCTCGCGATCATCGAAGGCGTGCAGGCACGGTACGAGACGCCCTTCTTCGACAACCTGAAAAAATATGCACGCCGGCCCATCGGTACGTTCCATGCCCTGCCCATTGCTCGCGGCAAGTCTGTCTTCAAGTCGGACTGGATCCGCGACATGGGCGAATTCTATGGCCTCAACCTGTTCTTAGCAGAGAGCAGCGCGACAACGGGTGGCCTCGACAGCCTTTTGGAGCCCACCGGCAACATCAAGCGCTCCCAGGAAATGGCTGCTCGCGCCTTCGGTGCCGACCACGTTTTCTTCGTTACCAACGGCACATCCACCTCCAACAAGATGGCTGTCCAGGCGCTGCTGGCCCCGGGCGACATCGCGGTGGTCGATCGCAACTGCCACAAATCGCATCACTACGGCATGGTTCTAACGGGTGCGCAGCCATACTACGTCGAGGCTTTCCCGATGACGGAATACTCGATGTACGGGGCAGTGCCACTCGCCACCATCAAACGTGCATTGCTGGCGTTGAAAGCGGAGGGGCGGCTCAACCGCCTAAAGCTGCTTGACCTGACCAACTGCACCTTCGATGGGCACATGTACAATGTCAGGCGGGTGATGGAGGAGTGCCTTGCCATAAAGCCGGATCTGATCTTTCTCTGGGACGAGGCGTGGTCGGGATTTGCCCGGTTCTCTCCCTTCCTGCGACCTCGAACCGCCATGGGAGCCGCCTCCGACATAGAGGAATGGTTGCGCGATCCCGCCTCCATCAGTGCCTATGAGAAGCAAACCGCCAATCTCGGAGATAATCCATCCGACGAGACACTTCTGGCCACCCGGCTCATCCCCGATCCGCGGCTCGTACGCCTTCGCGTCTATCAGACAAACTCGACGCATAAGTCGATGTCGGCGATCCGGCAGGGCTCCATGCTCCTCGTCAAGGATGTGGACTTTCATACGGTCGAAGCTCAGTTCCACGAGGCAGTCTTCACGCATGCATCAACGAGCCCCAACCAGCAACTGATCGCCAGCCTCGACGTTGCGCGTCGACAGATGGAACTCGAAGGCTATGGGCTTGTGATGAACGCGATCGAGATTGCGTTGAAGATCCGTCGGGCAATCAATGAGCATCAGCTGATCTCGAAATACTTCCGTGTCCTCGGTGCGGATGAGATGATACCAGCCGCGTACCGCCAGTCTGGTTTCCAGGACTACCTCGCGCCAGGCTCGAATTGGGCCACTGCGGTCAAAGCGATGCAGGAGGATGAGTTCTATCTTGATCCGACTCGCATGACGCTTGTCTGCGGAACCGCTGGTTTCGACGGAACGCAATTCAAGGGATTGCTGGCGAGCGAGTATGGCATCCAGCTCAACAAGACGTCGCGCAACAGCGTGCTACTCCAGTCGAACATCAACAACACGCGTAGCGACGTGGCCCACCTCATCCGCGTTCTCGTCGAGATTTGTCTTGGCATTGAGAAGCGCCTCGCCGACGGTGGACAGGCAGAAAGAGCTGGCTTCGATGCGCGCGTCAAATCCCTGATGACTGACGTGCCGGACCTTCCCAATTTCAGTCATTTCCACGAAGCCTTCCGCGGTAATGCGGGTAAGGCAACACCCGAAGGTGACATGCGGACCGCCTTCTTCAATGCCTACGACGCCGCGCGTTGCGAGTATGTGCCGCTGCTCGGTGCGGAGTGCGATCGCAGACTGCGGGAGGGACCGGAAATGATTTCGGCCAATTTCGTAATACCCTATCCGCCCGGGTTTCCGATCATGGTGCCGGGTCAAGTGCTGACGCAGGAGACCATCGATTTCATGCGCAAATTGGATGTGAAAGAGATTCACGGTTACGAGAGAGCCAGGGGGCTAAAATTGCTCAAACCGAAGGCTGCAGGCGCAAAGCGCTGAGCCATTGCTTCAGGAGCGCTGGCTTTGCGCTCCATAATGCCGCCTCGCTACGGTATGCCGTAGCGAGGCACTGCTGACTTCTGGCGTGCGGACAGTTGGCGATCATATCTGGCCTGGAGAAGGGGAGAGGGGGCAATCTGGTCATGTCTTGGGTCGCGCAATTCCTCGTCAAGTATCCGGAACTCGCAGTGTTTCTTGCGATCAGCATCGGATATTTGGTCGGGGGGATCAAACTCGGAGGTTTTACCCTTGGACCCGTCACAGGCTCCCTTTTTGCGGGCATCCTGATAGGTCAATTCGCCGACGTCCCGATTGCCGCCATGGCAAAATCCTTCCTGTTCCTTCTGTTTCTGTTCGGTATTGGCTACTCTGTCGGACCTCAGTTCATGCAAGCCTTGAAACGAGACGGTCTCAAGCCGGTATTGCTTGCCGTCGTTGTATGTGTGACCGGGTTGCTGACGGCGGTGGCGATTGCCAAGGCTCTTGGTCTTGATCCGGGTTTCGCGGCGGGGCTCGTTTCGGGCGCGCTGACCGAAAGCCCGGCCATGGGCACGGCAACCGAGGCGATCAATGGGCTGGCACTGACGGAAGCCGAGCGCGCGAGGCTGGTGGCACATATCGCAGTCGCGGATGCGGTATGCTATGTATTTGGCGCCGTTGGAGTGATCCTATTCTGCAGCGTCGTCGGCCCGAGGCTGATGCGCATCGATTTACGTGCGGAGGCACTTAAGCTGGAGCAGGAACTCGGCATATCCCGCAAGACGCCGGGCGTGGCATCTGCCTGGCATCGCTTCGAAATGCGCGCGTATCGGATCGCGGACGCGGCGCCGATCGCTGGTCTGACATTGAGCGCCGCGGAGGCGAAATTTCCCGAGCACAGGCTCTTCGTCCAGCGCCTGCGACGGGGGAACACGATTATCGAGGCGGAGACGCAGATGGTGATTGCTCCCGGCGATGTCGTTGCCGTCTCGGGGCCGAGGGAGGCACTCGTGGCCGTGCTTGGCCCGCGCGCCGAAGAGGTCGAGGATCGTGAACTTCTTGATGTCCCGATACTAGCCGCAGACGTGCTGTTGACCAACCGTGAGCTTGCGGGCCGAAAGATCGATGACATCGCCAAGGAGGGTTGGACACGCGGTCTATATCTCCGTGCCCTCAGCCGTGGCGGCGCGGCGATCCCTGTAGGGCCTGGGATCCACGTTGAGCGAGGCGACATTTTGCGCCTGGTCGGGCCGGAGGCGACGGTGTCGCGTGCGGAAAAGCAGATCGGTGTCGTCATCGCACCGATAACGACGACGGATTTCTTCGTTCTCGGTCTTGCGATATTCTTTGGTGGACTTGTCGGCATCCTCGTCACCTTTCCGATCGGCGACATGCGGATTTCGTTGAGCACGAGTGTGGGCACGCTGCTGGCGGGCCTGGTGGTTGGGCATCTGCGCACGCGCTTCCCCCTCTTCGGGCGGATTCCAGATGCTGCTGTATCGCTTATGACCGCGCTCGGCCTTGCCGCGTTCGTCGCAATGACGGGGCTGCACGCTGGGCCGCTGTTTGTTGCTGCAATCGCCGAAGCGGGTGTGGGGCTTCTGTTTGGCGGCATGATCGTCACCATTGCCCCGATGATTGTAGGGCTCTATTTCGGCCGCTACGTGCTTCGCATGAACCCCATCCTGCTACTCGGGGGGCTGGCCGGCGCGCAGACGATGACTGCCGGCATGGCGGCCGTCCAGGATCGATCGGGAAGTACCGTTGCTGTTCTTGGCTACACGCCGGCTGTACCCATCGGCCATATTCTGCTCACGACCTGGGGCACCGTGATCGTAAATATCGTCGCGAATTAACGGTTGTCCAAAAAGCTACTATCTGTGTCGATCGCAATTGCCAGCGGCCATGCATATTGAACCGATGGCGATTTGGTCACTCTGCCTCCCACGTCTCGCAGGCGCGATCAAGTGACAAAAGCGCCCTGTCAGGCACGTAGCCTTTCGAACTAACCTTCGAGTTTGAACCTGATGCTCTGCTGCCTTTTTTCGCCGCCAACTGGGGCGGCGAAATGATTGGGGTAAGTCGCGAGGGTGGCAATTGGGAGTGTTGAAGGGGAGGTACGCAAAACAGGTTCCCGGCATCCTATTCCAGTGCAGGTTCAGCTCAGGCAGGGCGTGAGCCACGGTCGGAGTCGCGCGCAGATTTGGCCAGTGCGACGAGTTCGCCCTTGCGCTTACGGTCGAATTTCGTCCCGGTGCATCCAAAAGGATCGTCTCCCGATCATCTATTTCTTGTCGAAGCGCGAGCGACGCACCGACCTGCCTCACCTCCAGCACTGTGCGTTACGCATCGCGAACGGGGGCAGTGCAACGTTTCCGGTTTCGGATTGACACCGACCGCCGCCGGGGCCAGCGACAACGACCGTGGTCGCCGGACGACTGGCTGCTTCCTGCGGCGGCGATCACGGAAGCGATGGTCGTGAGACCGCATTGAGTTCTTCAAATGGTTTCCGCAAACACGGCGACAGTTTACAATGCCCAGAAAAATGGCTCCGGGCCCGCCATTTCGCGCAGCCGCGCTTGAAACAGCACTTTCATCTCGCGGAAATCCTTGAAGCCCACATGGCGGACAAATCTTGAGACTGATGTCGGCGATACGCCACACAAGGTTGCAAGCGTCTTGCTGCTCTCGAAGGCGACAATCTCAGGGTTCGCCAGCGCGAAGCGTGCCACCTGTCGAAGCTGATCGGGAAAATCCAACTGGCCGCTCGCAATCAACTGGTTGAGATGATGATAATTGTGCGGCGCCGTCCGCCGTGCGGAAATGTCTATCATGTTGACCTCGTGGGGTTTGTGGGGCGGAAGCGCAAACGCTGCTGTGCGGTCGCTTCCGCCACCATCGCGCCCTGGTCAGGCGCTCGCATCCGGACGACGCCTTGGCTCGCCGAGGTTGATGGCGGCGTTGCGCAACAGCTCGACCGATTTGCGCATTCCCTCCATCGGCGACATCATCAAGTCCTCATGCTCGATCGACAGCACGTCGTCGTAGCCGACCTGCTTGAGCGCCGTACAGAACTGCCGCCACCAGGTTTCCCCATGGCCATAGCCAAGTGTGATGTAGTTCCAGGTACGTTCGGCGTAGCGGTCGCCGGGACGCGGGTCGAGCACGCCGTCGATGGCCGCGGGCACCGGTTCGACGCGGGTGTCCTTGGCGTGGACATAGTAAATGGCCGAACCGAGCTGGCGGACCGCGGCGATCGGGTCGGCGCCCATCCACATCGGATGGCTCGGATCGTAGTTGGCGCCTACGGTCTCGCCCACTGCATCGCGCAGCTTTATCAGCGTGTGGACGTTGTAGACGGCCTGGTGGCCATGCAGTTCGAGGCACAACTTGTGGATGCCGAGGTTGTTGGAATAGGCGACTAGATTACGCCAATAGGGGATCAGCTTTTCTTCCCATTGGTATTTCTGGATTTCGAGGCATTCCGGCGGCCAGTCGGTGATGATCCAGTTTGGATTGGCATCGCCGGGGCCGCCCGGCAACCCCGACATCAGGACGACGCGGTCGATGCCCAGGAGGCTTGCGAGCTTGATAGTCTTCTCCGTCACCTTGTGATGCTCGGCGCCCTTCGCCCCCGGATGCAGCGGATTGCCGGAGCAGTTCAGGGCGGCGATCGTCATGCCGTGATCCTTGACGGCAGCGACGAATTCCCGGCGCGTCGTGTCACTTTCGAGCATGGCATCGAGGTTGATATGAGGTGCGCTCGACCAGTTGCCGCAGGCAAATTCGAGGGTCTCCAGCCCGAGTTCGGCCGACGCCCGCAGCATGTCCTTGAACGACAAGCCGCCTAGGCTGTCGGTGATCATTCCTATTTTCATCGTATCAATCCCAGTCTTAGAACTTGATCGGTTCGAAGCGGCCGGACTTTGCCGACGCAAGGGCGGCTTCGCAGAGGATCATTGCCTTGCGTCCGTCGCTCGCGCCGACATCCGGCTTCTTGTTGGCAAGCACGCACTCGATGAAGTGATCGAGCTCGGCGTAGTAGGAGTCCATGTAGCGCTCGACGAAGAAGTAGAGCGGCTTGTCGCGCGATACGGCCTCGGAGCCGAAGGCTTCAACCGAGGTCGGCATTCGGTTGCCGGCTCGCAGCATGCCGTTCGAACCGTGTACTTCGATGCGTTGGTCATACCCATAAACGGCGCGGACACTGTTGTTGATATGGCATTGGCGGCCGGAGGCGGTGCGCAGGACGAACATCGCGGTGTCGTAATCGCCGTGCTTGGCATAGTAGGGCAGTACCAGGCAGGATCCGGTCGCAAACAGCTCGACGGGCTCCTCGCCGAGTAGGTTGCGCGCCATGTCGAAGTCGTGGATCGTCATTTCGCGGAAAACACCTCCGCCGCCGGCAAGCGCTTCCTCGGTCTCCGCCTCAGGGTCGCGGCTGGTGATGATTACCTGTTCAACGGAACCGATCTCGCCGGCATCGAGACGCTGCTTGAGAGCGCGGAAGCTGGGGTCGAAGCGGCGGTTGAAGCCGATTTGGAACATCGCGCCCGCCTTTTCGATTGCCGCGAGGCATTGATCTGTACGGCCGATGTCGAGATCGATCGGCTTCTCGCAGAAGATCGCCTTGCCCTTCGCCGCTGCCGCCATGGCAAGGTCGGCATGGGTCTTGGTGGCCGAGGCTATCATCACCGCCTTGATGGTCGGATCCGAAAGCGCCGTCTCGGTGTCGACGATCTTCGCCCCCGTCTGCGCGGCGATGCGTTGCGCCGCTTCGGGGCGCGGGTCGACGATATAACGAAGTCGTGCCTTCGGATGGCGCGCAAGGTTTCCTGCATGGACGCTGCCAATCAGGCCGGCGCCAAACAAACAAATGTCGATCATTTCAGTTACTCTCTCCTCGGGCCGGCTCGCCGGCCAATTGGTGGACAATGCGGACCTCGATCCGCGGCTATTTGACCGCTCCCATGGTCAAGCCACGCACTAGGTGGCGTTGTACGAGCAGGGCGAAGACGACGATGGGCAAGGCTCCGATCACGCCGGCCGCCGCCATGGATGCCCAGTCGGTGTCGATGCGGCCGATCAAAGTCGCCGTGCCGCGCGGCATGGTCATGGCCTTTGGGGTGGCGGTCAGTGCCAGGGCGAACATGAACTCGTTGAAGGTCACGATCACGGCAAAGATGGCGGTTGCGGCAATGCCAGGAGCCGCCAGCGGCAAGGTCACTCGGCGAAAGGCACCGAACCGGGAGTCGCCGTCGACCATGGCGGCCTCCTCGAGGTCGACCGGAATTTCTCGGAAGAAGCTTTCCATCATCCAGACGCAGAAGGTCACGTTGAAGGCGGTATAGGTGATGATCAGGCCGAGCCACTGGTCAAGCAGGCCGAGACGCAGCATCAGCAGGTAGACCGGGATCAGGATCACCACCGGCGGCACGATGCGCAGCGTCAGCAACAGCAGGCCGATCTTGCGTTCCAGCAAGAAAGGCAGACGAAAGCGGGCCATCGCATAGGCGCCCAGCGTGCCGAGAACCAAAGCGATGGAGACCGACACTGTTGTCACTACCAGCGAGTTGGTCAAATAGGCGCCGAAGTTCTTCTCCGAAAAGAGCCGCAGATAATTGTCGAAGGTCGGTACATGGGGGTAGAGCGTGCCTTCCTGCGTGATTTCCTTGTTGGACTTAAGCGATGTCGAGACCAGCCAGTAGATTGGCACCAGGACGATGAACACGATGAACGACGTCACACTGGCCCTTGCGAGACGGGAATTCATTCCTGAGCCTCCTTCTGAAGAAGACGAACGGCCGTAAGCGCCATGGCGAGCACGATCAGTCCGACAGTGACGAACATTGCCGAGGCGTATCCGGTTTGTTGAAACTTGAAGGCGGTATCATAGCCGTAGATCGAGACGAGCTTGGTCGCTTCGCCGGGGCCGCCGCGGGTCAGCACGAAGACTTGGTCGAAGGTCCCGAAGGCGTCGATCGTCCTGAGCACGATGGCGATAGCTAGCACCGGTCGCATCATCGGCAGCGTCAGATCGACGAAGCTGCGCCAAGCGCCCGCACCGTCGACGCGGGCCGCTTCGAACGGTTCCTGCGGCAAGGATTGCAAACCTGCGAGCAGGATGAGGAACATCAGCGGCGTCCATTCCCAAACGTCGAGAACAACAAGACCGATGAAGGCGTTGACCGGATCGCCAAGGATCTGGACCTGACCGCCGCCAATCGCCACGGAGAGGGCCGTGATCATGCCGGCGTCGCTGGCATAGATCAGACGAAACAGGATCGCCACCACGACAGGTGTGATCACCATCGGTATGATGAGTACCGTTCTGAGAAGTCGGATGCCTTTGAATTCGCGGAGGCAGAACAATGCCAGCGCAAAGCCGAGCACGGTCTCGATTGCCACCGCCAGGAAGACGAACCTGATACTCACCCACAGAGCGTTGAGGAACTGGTCGTCGCTCCAGAGGCGCACATAGTTATCCAGCCCGGCCCAGCCAACCGCCGTGCCGTAGCGGTAGGCTTGCACGCTGGCGCGCAAGCCGTCCCAGAATGGATAGACCAGGACGCAGAGCACGACCATGACCGCGGGTGCCAGCATCAGGTAGGGCAAGGCAAGATCTAGTCCGGCGCCCTGAAGCCGTTGTTTGGTCAGGATCTGGCCCTTCGGGTTCATTGATAGTATCCCGCCCTTCGGGTTCATTGATAATATCCCGCCTGAGCGAGGTATTCCTTGACCTCATTGGCCGCTGCGTCCATCGCGGCTCCGCCGCCAGAGCCGGCCTGAAGCGCTTTGTTGAGCTCGATGCCGAGCAGCTCCTCAACCTTTGCCCATTCCGGCATACGCGGCCGGGGCAGCGCGCCGGCGTCAAGCTGCTGGAGCGCGACCGGGATCAAACGATTGCCGGGCTTGGCGATGCCAAACGCACTGCGCTTGACCGGGATCATTCCGGCTTCGGCGACCTTCGCCTGGGTATCTGCGCTCGTATACCACTTGAGGAATTCGATCGCGTTCGCCTTGTTCGGCGCCGACTTCGGTACGCCGGCTATGAAGATCCCGAGCTGTGAAATGGCCTTCACCTGCTTCGGAACAACCCCGAAGTCGAGTTTGCCGACCACCTTGGACTGGGCCGGATCGTCGGACTTCAGTGCATTGCCGGAATATTGGATGATCGCGCCGGCATCGCCGCCAAGGATGGCCGCCCCTTCCTGATCGGAGTCGAATTCGACCACGCCCGCCGGAGCGTTCTGCTTCATGGTGCCGACGAAGAAGTCAGAGGCGGCCTTACCAGCTTCCGAGTTGAACGTCGGGTTCCACTTGTCATCGAAGAACTCGCCGCCGAACGACAGGAAGATCGAATACCAGCTGGTGACGATCGAGTTGCCGGCGACGCCGCGGAAGACGACCGGATACTTGATCTTGCCCGACGCGACGCCTTCCTTACCTTTGGAGATCACCTCGTCCCAGGTCTTCGGCGCTCCGTTGGTATAGACATCGTTGCGATAGGTCAGCGTCTGCAGATCGCCGATGAAGGGTGCGCAGATCAGGGTCGGCGTTGCATCCTTGAATGCGGCGACACGCGGACCGCTTCGTGGCGGCCAGAAACCCATATCGATTAGCGGGCCGATCCAGTCCTTGTCATCGACGCCAAGGCCGGCGGCGCCCAGATCCTCGAGCACATTGGCTGCGCCGAATTGCGGTACCCACGGATCGTCAAGCAGATAGAGGTCGTATTGCCCCGCGCCGTTCTGGGCGTCGGCGAACCACTTCTCGAGGGTCACGCCGTATTCGTCTTCCAGGAAGTCGATGTCGAAGCCTGCTTCCTTGGCAAGCGGGATGATTTTCTGCTTGAACGGGGTCAGGCCGCCATCGGCGAACGCGCCGATAATAACTTTCTTGCCGGCAGCCTTAGCAGGCGCCGGAATGATCAAGGTACCGATGCTGGTGGAGGCGAGTGCCAGCAAAACCGTTGCCTTGAGTAGGGAACGGCGGGATGTCGTCAGGTAGGATTTCTTATCGTCCGTCATGCTCTGTTCCTCTCTGTTTTTTCCACTCTATGAACAGCGGTTTTGCCAGCCGTATCGAAGAAGCAGGCATTGCCGACATCGAAGGAGACGCCAATGTGGTCTCCCACCGACGCCCGGAAGCCGCGATCGGCGCGCACAGTCAGCCGCCCGCCGTCGACACGCACATCGACCAGGGTTTCGTTGCCCATCGGTTCGACCACGTAGATTTCACCGGCCATCGAGCCCGTGACACCTGGCTCAGTTAAATGCAGATCTTCCGGCCGAATGCCGAGTTCGGTAACACTGGCTGCGCGGCAGGCCTCAAAGCGCTCACCCCTGATCGCGAGGCGGGCGCCGCCGACCCGGATGTCTGTTCCGTCCGCCTTGACCGGCAGGACGTTCATCGGCGGATTGCCGACGAACGTGGCGACGAAGCGGTTGGCCGGGCGGTCATAGACTTCGGCTGGCGCCGCCAGCTGCTGCAAATCACCACCGTGCATGACGGCGATCAGATCTGCCATCGTGAGGGCTTCGGCCTGGTCGTGGGTAACGTATATCGTCGTTGAGCCGAGGCGCTGGCAGAGCCGTTTAATCTCGCCGCGCATGGTCAGGCGCAGACGGGCGTCGAGATTGGACAATGGCTCGTCCATTAGGAATGCCGTCGGATTGCGGACAATTGCACGGGCAAGGGCAACGCGTTGCCGCTGGCCGCCGGAAAGCTGGCGAGCGCGCCGGGTCAGTAGATGGTCGATCTCCAAGATCGCGGCAACCTCAGCGATCTTGGCCTTGCGCTCGTGATCGGGCATGCCGCGGAGCCACAGCGGGTAGCCGATGTTTTCCTCAATTGTCATCTGCGGGTAAAGCGCATAGCTCTGGAACACCATGGCGATGTCACGATCGCGCGGCTGCAACCGCGTGACATCGCGTTCGCCGATCAGCACCTGGCCGGCGGTCGGCATTTCGAGGCCAGCGAGAATGCGTAACGCCGTAGTCTTCCCGCAGCCCGACGGACCTAGCAGTGCAAGGAAGGCGTGGTCGGGCACGCTAAGGTTGAGGGATTTCAGGACGTTGAACGCCCCGAAGCTCTTGACGACACCGTTGTAGCGAACGGAACTCATGGCCACCTCGTCAGGTTGTTTGGCAATTGGAAGCCGGGATACCTCGATCCGCGACCGTAAGCCCGGCCTCGATCGCCATGGCGCGAAGGTTGCGGTAGCCCATCGTTGCATAGGTGAGGGGATGGGCCTTGGCGGGATCCTGTTCAGCCTCGACAACCAGCCAGCCGGAGTAACCGGCATCGGCCAGGATCTTGAGTAGCGTCGGATAATCTTGCGCGCCGTCTCCCGGCACCGTGAAGATGCCTTCCATCACGGCGTGCATGAAGCTCCAGTCTTCGGCGCGGGCGCGCTTCAGGATCTCTGGCCGGACATCCTTGCAGTGCACGTGGACGACGCGGGCGACGTGGCGCTGCAGCAACGCCTTCGGGTCGCCACCGGAAAAGGCGCAGTGACCGGTGTCGTAGAGCAGGCCGAAGGCCTCGCCGGTATTGGCCATCAACTTGCCGATCTCGTCGTCGGTTTCGACGATCGTGCCCATGTGATGGTGGAAGGCCATCCGCACGCCGAAATCGGCAAAGCGTTCCGACAGCGTGGTGATCTTGGCGCCGTAAGCTTTCCACTCGTCGTCGGCGAGATGCGGACGTTGCGAGATCGGGTCGTGGATGGCGCCGTGGCGGCCACGCGAGGTGTCGGCGTAGACCACATGCTTGGCGCCGAGGTCGCGCAGCAGCGTCAGATGCGGTAGGATCGCCTCGAATTCCTGATCGATGTCGTGGTCGAGGATTCGGCCATCGTACCAGCCGGAGACGAGGTCGAGCTGATGCTGCTCGAGGATCGGGCCAAGCTCAGCGCTCTTGCGCGGGAACTTGCCGCCGAGCTCCGTGCCCGCAAAACCCGCCTTGCGGGTTTCCGACAGGCACACCTCCAGGGGGGTGTCTCCACCGAGTTCCGGCACGTCGTCATTCGTCCACGTGATCGGATTGATGCCAAGCCTTACTGTCATACGAGTTGTCTTTCCAATAATAGATGCTTCACTTGACGCTCCCTCTTCCTCGCGGTTGAGGGTCGCCCTACTACGCTGGCCGGAGCGCCGCATATCGAAACCCGGTGCGATTCGACCAACTGCAGGCAAGGATGGTGGGGAGATACATCTGAAGGTGCACGCCGAACCCTCCCAGCCGCGCTACCTCAATGCGAGTGTAGATCCCCCTCCAGAAATCACCCTCGATCTGCGGTTAGACTACACCTATCTGTAACCTGCACGAGTTCCAGTTTGGCGGAAAAATTAGGAACCAGTTGTCAGTGGTCGTCGGAAGACGTAGCGTGGCACATCGTCTGGTCCACGTCAGGAAACGCCTGTGTCATCCGCACGCTGTCTCCGCCAATCTTTTCCCCTCGACATGATTGCTGTCGATCGAACCAGCGAGATGTCCCTGCATCGGCAGCTGCACCGCGCGCTGGTGAAGATGATCCAGGACAGGACGCTTGCCGCCGGTACGGCCTTGCCGTCGACGCGCGAACTCGCTGCCGATCTGGCTTTGGCCCGCAACACTATCATCGCGGCCTATGACCAGCTCGTCACCGAGGGCTATCTCGTCAATCGACAGGGCGCTCGCTATGTCGTAGTGGATCTCCCTCTGTTGCCGAAATTGCAGACCCCGTCGCTGATCATCCCAAGCGAGCGGACTCTGTCGGTGCGAGGCATGGCATTGATGCACCAGCCGTTCCACCATGGATCGCCGGGATGCTTCGCCTTTCATCCGGGCATGCCCGACGCTCATAACTTTCCCTTTGGCGTCTGGGGTCGCCTGCTGGCGCGGCGGGCCAGCTTCGCCGGAGACAGCTTGTTCGGGACCTACCACGTAACAGGCTTGCCTGAACTGAAGGAGGCGATCGTCGGCTACCTGGCCTCCTCGCGCGGTGTCATCTGTACCAAGGAGCAGATCGTCATAACCACAGGCGCACAAGCGGCCTTCGATCTTCTGGCGCGCCTGCTGCTCGATCCCGGCGATCGGGTGTGGATGGAAGAGCCAGGCTACTACGGTGCCAAGGCGGCCTTCACTGTCGCTGGCGCCGATGTCCGTCCCATGCCGGTCACCCTCGAGGGATGGCAGATGGGCCGGCCTCCGAAAAACATCCGGTTGATTTATGTGACACCGGCCTGCCAGCATCCCCTTGGAACGTCAATGCGCATGGACCAGCGGCTGCAGCTGCTGGAGCTCGCGGAAAGAAGCAATGCCTGGATCATTGAGGACGATTTCGACGGCGAATATCGGTTCCAGGGCCGACCGGTTCCCGCCGTGCATGGAATGGATCGCTCCGGCAACGTCATCTACGTCGGCACCTTCGCAAAACTACTCTTTCCGGCGCTTCGTCTCGGCTTCATGGTCCTACCACCGGGCCTCTGCGATCGCATCCACCCCGCCCTCAGCACAACAGGACAGTTTCCGCCGCTCTTCCTGCAGGCAGCGCTCGCTGACTTCATCGTCGAGGGACACATGAGCCGACACCTGAAACGCATGCGGCGGATCTATGCTGGCCGCCGGCAATTCTTCTATTGGATCTGCGAGGAGCGGCTTTCCGACTACATGCAGTTGCTGAACGCCGAAGCGGGCATTCAGGTCGTTGGGCACTTGCGCAAGGGCCTGAGCGACATCCAGATCAGCGAAGCCGCGACAAGGCTCGGCATCAATGTATCACCGCTGTCGAAATACTATCAGCATGAGACACCCATCCAAGGGCTCGTGCTGGGATACGCCGCCTGTAACAAGTCGCAAACGGAACTGGGGATCGGCCAGCTGGAACGAGCGTTCGAGGAACATGTCGGCGTTCCGTCCCACTCCTAGTGATAGTGGTACCATCAAACTTGTTTGAAACGGCACTTCTGAAGATACCGAAATCTGAGTAGCTTTCCTTCAACAGCAGTCGCTTACATGGGAGAGTTGCGATGTACTACTATGGGCAGGAAGAAATCGATGCACTGTCAAATGTCATCCGATCCGGCGTCCTTTTTCGGTATCACGAAGGTAGCCAGTGCGAGAAGTTCGAGAGCCGTTATTCCAACTTTCTCGGGGTCAAGCATTTCTCGTTGGCGGTGAGTGGCTCTTATGCGCTGTCGGCCGGACTGATGGGCCTCAACATCGGTCCGGGTGATGAGGTGATCATTCCCGCCCACACCTATATGGCGACCGCAACGTCGGTTCTCGCCGTTGGCGCGATCCCGGTAATCGTCGACATCGACGAGAGCGTGACGATCAGCCCTAAGGCCATCCGCGCAGCCATTGGGCCGCGAACGAAGGCCATCATCCCCGTACATATGTGGGGCGCCGCCTGTAACATGGATGAGATCATGGCTATCGCGGAGGAGTTCAACCTCTTCGTGCTGGAAGATTCGTGCCAGGGCGTCGGCGGCTCTTACAAAGGACGAAAGTTCGGCTCGATCGGCCATGCTGGCGCATTCAGCTTCAACTACTTCAAGAACATGAGTTGCGGCGAGGGTGGTGGTCTTGCCACCAACGATCCCCAGGTCGCCGAAAGGGTGCGATGCGCCATCGATCCGTGCCACTACTATTGGCAGGGCCGAACCGACAGCATAAAGCCGTTTGCAAGTAATGGCGCCCGTGCCTCGGAATTCATGGGGGCGCTCCTCAACGTTCAACTCGACCGCATCGACGGGTTGATCTCGAGCATGCGCAGGGAGAAGAAGCGCATCATCGCCGGTACTGCGAGCCTCGACAATCTCGGCCTCAGATTAAGCCCGATGAACAGTCCGGACCACGATTGCGCAACACACGTCATGTATCTTCTGCCTAACGCCGAGGCAGCAAACCGGTTCGTCGAGGTCTTCCCGGCCGTAATCGCCGGTAAGACCGGCCGCCACACCTACACCGAATGGGACCAGGTACTGCAGCACGAGGGCGCTTTCCACCCGGTCCTCAACCCCTACAATCTGATTGAAAACCGCGAATGCCGTCGTGAATATTCGCGAGACATGTGTGCCTCGTCGCTGGATATCCTGGCTCGCACGGTCATGGTCCCGACCGATCCGCTCCGAGTACCGGAAAAGACCGCCGATATCATCCATGACATTGCGGAAGCTGCACGCATCGCACTCACCAACGCTGCCCCGGCGTCTGCCACCGTTCGCACGTCCGGCGCCGTCGACATTCAGAAATACACCTGACGGGGCTGCATTACAGCGGGGCTGCGTTGCTTAATCACATTCATGCAACGCAGCCCCTGTCTTTTGACCGCAGGCTTTCCTGGAACGCGGCCCTAAGCCGCTCCAATCCTTTTTGCCGTTCGGTTGAGCCAACACCGGTATAGCCCATGATGATGCCCTGTTCCGGCGGCGAATGACGGTAATGCGGCGAAAGCGGGCTGACGTCGACCGCGTGCGCGGCCGCCAACCCGCAGAATTCCACGTCCGACATCGGCATCTTGAACCGGCCCACAACTTGCATGCCGGTATCGATCTGTTCGACCGACAGCCATTCGCCGAGATAGGCGTTGCATTCCCGGACGAATTCGGCCTGACGCTCGGCATAAATGCGTCGCATCTTTGCGAGGTGCTTTGCAAAGAAGCCCTCCTCGATAAAATCGGCAAGTGTCGCCTGCAGCAGAAGAGGCGGGTGTTTGCCGGTAATGCTGACGGCCGCGTCGAACGCTTGGCTCAGGCGCGCCGGCACGACGACAAAACCGATGCGGAGAGCAGGGAACATCGTCTTGCCGAAAGTGCCGACGTAAAGAACCGTGCCGTTTTTGTCGAGGCCCTGCATGGCAGGGATCGGTTTGCCGCGATAGCGATACTCGCCGTCATAGTCGTCTTCAATAATCCACGCGCTCAGGTTTTCTGCCGCGTTCAACAACTCGAGGCGATTTTCAAGACGCATCGCGAGCCCCATCGGCCATTGACAGGATGGCGTGACAAAGAAGAGCCTCGGATTCAGCTCGAAGGCGGTGCGAACGGACCATCCATCGCGGTTGACGTAGAGCGGGATCGGAACACCGCCGGCCGCCAGCATCGCGCTGAAGGCGCCGGAATAACCGGGCTCCTCGTAGCAGAAGGCGTCACCTTCATCGAGGAGAAGGCGCGCGCATAGGTCGAAGGCCGACTGCGCCCCGGTAACGATGATGACTTGCGACGGCGTGCACTCGACGCCGCGCGAAACCCCAAGATAGTTGGCAATTGCCGTTTGTAGTCTCGGGTGACCCGACAGCGAATGATAGCCAAAGATCTCCTCGTGGGGGTAACGGGCATGCCTCTTCAACAGACGGGCCCATGTGGAAAACGGAAACTCCCGAATATCGGGAAAGCCCGGATGAAAAGCGATTTGCCCGGGAACCGTCTGATCCTTCGGCTGGCGGACAATGACGTTGCCGCGCCGCGACAGTTGCGGAAGATGCAGCTCGTCCTGCTGGGAGTTCGGTTTCTTGGTCGGTTCCGGCAGGTCGCTGATCCACGTTCCCGAACCTGACCTGCATTCGACATAACCCTCCGCCAGCAAGGCGTCATAGGCGGCGATCACAGTATTGCGGCTGATGTGTAGCTCGTCGGCAAGCGTGCGGCTGGATGGCAGCCGCGTGTTAGCCTTGAGCTTCCCGCTCAGGATCAGACGGGTTAGTTCGTTGTAAAGCTGGCGGTGGAGCGCCGTCTCGGCGTCGGCGTCAAGCGTCAACAGATCTAGGGAAAACTGAATTCGCTTTCGCATGAAGTGGCACCATCAAAAATCGCAAATTTGTCCCTTTTGCTGGGGTCATTATCGACGCTAAATTTTCTACGTCAACTATTCAGATCCCGCCCAGCGCCGAGCCGGGTCGGCAAAGCCGGGGGTACAAAATGAAAGTAGCCATTGTGGGAACGGGCGGTATTGCCAAGGTCCACGCACGTGCGATCCTGCATCTTGGTGGAGAAATCGCGGGCGTCTGCGGCAGTTCACTGGACTCGGCTAAGTCGTTCGGCCATGGCCGGCCTTATGGCGACATCGAACGAATGCTAGCCGAGGTAAAGCCTGACGTCGTTCACATATGCACGCCGAACCATCTCCACAAGATTCAGGCGATCGCTGCTTTCGAAGCGGGGGCGCACGTCCTATGCGAAAAGCCGATCGCTACTTCTATCGAGGACGCCTCACTGATGATCGAAGCTGCCGCACGTGCCGGCCGCGTCGGTGCCATCATGTACCACAATCGTGGATATCCGCTGGTGCAATTGATGCGCGAGCGTATTGCCTCTGGGGAGGTCGGGCGGCTGCTTCGCGTCGGCGGATGCTACATGAACGACGAAGGCTTGTCCCCCGATCGGTTCACCTGGCATTTCGTTTCGAAGCAGGTCGGGCGCTCATTCGCGATGATGGATATCGGCGTCCATTGGCTGGATCTAGTCGAGCATGTGACCGGCCGCTTTATCTGTGAGGTGACCGCACAGTTCAGCACCCATCACCCGAAACGCGTCTGGTCCGGCCACCCGGGGCAGGGACCGCGCCCACCGGGACGGGAGCTCGAGAACGGTGTTGAAGTGGACGTGCAAGTGGAGGATCACGCCGAGATCATGGTGCGCTTCGATAACGGCGCCTCCGGCAGTGCCACTATCAGCACGGTGTCGGCCGGCTACCCCAACCGGCTGGCGATCTCGGTGGACGGCACCAATCTCGGTTTGGATTGGACGCAACAGGAACCGGAGTGGTATCTGGAGCGGCGAGGCGAGGGCCTTTTGAAACGCTTCCGTACGCCTAACGACCTTTCGCCTGACAAATCCTACATGACGTTCCTGCCGGCGGGCCACGCCGAGGGACACGGCGAGGCGTTCAGAAACGTCATTTCGCAAGCATGGCGCGGCATGCGGGGAAAGCCTGCGGAATTTCCAAGCTTCGAGGATGGGCTGCGGGGCTTGCGTCTCGTCGAAGCCGCAATTCGGAGCGCTGCGGAACGTCGCACCATTACGGTCGCGCCATGAGTGGCAATCTGAGGGTCGGCAAAGTGGCACCATCAGGATTGATGGAAGCGGTGCTTTGCTGCGAATGCGATGCCTCTAAAGTACCGGCATCGAGAGGAACGAAGTCCAACTGAAGTCACGCAGATACTTGGGAGGGTAGCATGATGAATAGACGACAATTTCTCGGTTCCACGGCGGGTTTTGCGCTGCTCGCGAGCCCGTTTGTAGCCAGAGCTGCCCAGCGGGAGCTTCGGATCGCGGTCTGGCAAGGCTATGCCGAGCCCGAATGGGTCAAGCCCTTTGAAGAAGCAAACGATGTCAAGGTCAACATCACCTACTTGACCTCCGACGAAGAGTTCTTTGCCAAGATGCGCGGATCGCAGGGAGCGGGCTTCGACGCTTTCTCCATCAACACGTCGCTGGTGCCGCGCTATCAGAAACTCGGTCTCGTCAAGCCGATCGACCCCACCAAGGTTGCGCGCATGGACCGCCTGAGCCCGGTCTACAAGAACGTCACTGACTTGAACATCGACAGTCAATTGTGGGGCATTCCCTTTGCCTGGGGCTCGCAGCCGCTAATCTACGACACAGCGCAGTTCGACCAGGCTCCCGACAGCTGGCACGTGATGTGGGATGAGGGAAATGCTGGGCAGCTCATTAACTTCGACGATCCGGGTACAATCACACTCGCTGCGTTGCTGCTCGGCTTTCCGAATCCTTACAAGCTCGAGCCCGATCAGTTGCAGGCCTGCAAGGCGAAACTCATCGAGCAGAAGAAGCTCCTAATGACCTACTACACCGGCTTCGACGACGGCGTGAAAATTTTTGCCGAGAATAAGATCAAGGCGATGCTGTCGATCGGGGAGCTGCAGCTCGTCAACCTCAAGAAGCTCGGTGTGGACGCCATGCTCACCATCCCGAAGGAAGGAGCAACCGGCTGGCTCGATTGCTGGGTCGTTTGCAATGGGGTCAAGGACGTCGATCTCGCGCACGCCTGGATCAACAACTGCATGGCCGACGAGGTTGGCACGGTTCTTTCCACCAAGTTGAAATACGGCAACACGACCAACCAGAAAGCCAATGAGGACAATGGCCTGACCTACGCCGACAAACTGTTCTTCGCGCAGCAGGCGGAAAACCAGGAGGCGCGAACAGCCTTGTGGAACGAGATCAAGGCGGCTTAGAAAATCGATGGGGGTGATGCTCATGCATCGCCCCCGATCCTCTTTCGCAATACCGCTCGGCGGTGCACGTGGTCGTTAGACGCAAGAAGGGAAAGCGGCGCGATGTCGTCTCTTGAAGGAGAGCAGGATCTTATCCTGCGCGGAGTGAGCAAAAGATATGGACATTTGCAGGTCCTGCAGCCGACCGAGCTTCATGTCCGATCGGGTGAATTCCTGACGATCGTCGGATCTTCGGGGTCCGGCAAGACGACCCTCTTACGGATGATCGCAGGCTTTACCAACAATACCTCCGGGGAGATTCTTTTTCAGGGACGCGACATCACCAATGTGCCTACCCACAAACGCCCCTTCAACACGGTCTTCCAGGACTACGCGCTTTTTCCGCACATGACGGTAGCCGAGAACATCGGTTACGGGCCGATGATCCGCCGCCAGCCGCGCGAGGCGATCGCCCGCAAGGTCAACGAGGCGCTGTCGATCGTAGGCTTGCAGAAAATGATCGACCGTATGCCGTCGCAGCTCTCTGGCGGGCAGAAACAGCGTGTCGCGCTTGCCCGTGCACTCGTTTGTGAACCTAAGGTTCTGCTGCTCGACGAACCTCTTTCCGCCCTCGATGCCGAAATGCGCTATCAGATGCAAACCTTCCTCAAGGATCTGCAGCGTCGTGTTGACACCACCTTCATTCTCGTCACACACGATCAGGAAGAGGCGATCACGATGTCCGATCGCATTGCGGTGATGAGCGCAGGCCGGATAGAACAGGTCGGCGACCATCGCGAAGTCTACTACGCGCCGAAAACGCCGTTTGTCGCGAGCTTCTTCGGCGATACCAATCTAATCGCCGGGACCTTGACTCCCGATGGTGGCCTTCAGACGCCGCTTGGACTGCTTGCCGACGTCGCCGCAAGGGGACCACGCAAGGGAAAGGTAATCGCCTCCCTGCGCCCAGAGGCCATCCAGCTTAGCGCGGCAGGCAGAAGGGATGCTGGTATTCAGCGCGAAGGCGAGAGAATCTGTATTTCCGCGCGGATTCAGAGAACCATCTTCGCAGGCCCGCTGACACGCGTCGTTGCAACCTGCGACGATCATCCCGAGATCGAATTTCTGGTCAAGGTCACGAGCGGCGATTTGCCGGTGTCGAGCGTGCCGGGGACTTCGGTTCGACTTCGCTTTTCTGCCAAGGATCTGGCAATTGTTCCGGTCGACGGTGACGAAGCCGCATCCGCTCCCGGACATCTTAAACTTGTCGCGGCTTCGGAAGGTGCGAGATGAGGTTGGGAGCACGCCTTTTCCTGTTTCTGATGGCCGCGGCAGGACCGGTTCTGTTGGTGCTGCTGCCGCTCAGTGGCTTTGTCTTGAATTCGTTCTATTCGATGAACGGCAGCGAAATCGTGCGAGGTTTTTCGGCCGGCAACTACGTCGAGTTCGCCAACAACCAGGCCTATGTCGGGGTCCTTTGGCACACGATCTGGCTTTGCGGCCGTGTCGCCCTAATCTGCCTGTTGCTGGCCTATCCTTTGGCCTGGTACGTCTGGCAGCAACCGGAGGCCAAACGCTTTCCACTGTTGCTGGTGGTCATCTTGCCGCTGTTCATGAGCTATATTGTCAAGCTGTTCACGATGCGCTCGCTTCTAGCGGTAACCGGGTTAATGAATGAGCTGTTGCTCGACGCCGGTTTTCTCGCCAAGCCGACGACGGCGTTTATGTTTAATGAAAATGCTATCCTCCTGACGATGGTCGCGATGTACCTGCCGTTCGTGTTCCTGCCGATATATCTGGCCTTGGAACGCATTCCCGAATCTCTTGTACAGGCATCGGCCGATCTCGGCGGCACGCAGGCGACTACCTTCCGCCACGTAGTTTGGCCGCTCTCCGTTCCTGGCGTCATATCCGGAGCAATCTTCGCATTCGTCCTGTCGCTCGGCGATTACGTGACACCGCAGATGGTCGGTGGTCCGAACGGCTTTACCTTCGGACGCGTGATCTTCTCTCAGTTCGGCGCCGCCTATAACTGGCCGCTGGGTGCTGCGCTCGCTGTCGTCCTGGTGATCGTCAGCGGTGCGGCCATCCTGTCGGCAGGGCTAGTTTCCAAGAAGGGTGAGGCATAGCAATGAGGTCCAGCGGAGGAGAGAAATTTGTCTACGGGCTTTGTGCGGTCCTGTTTGCATTGACAGTGTTGGTTCTCTATGCGCCGATCCTCGTCAACGCGTTGCTTTCGGTGGTGCCGCGCAAAGCTGGCTCGCTGCATTGGGCCGAAGCCGGCGGCGGTGCCTATCTTGAGCTCTTCGGCAACGTTGACCTCATGCAATCGCTGTTTGCCAGCGTCGTCGTCGCGGTTTCGGCTTCGGTCCTGTCGAGCGTGATCGCGGTCGTGATGGCGCTCTATCTCGACAGCAGATTCGCTTTCGGTCGCCGGGCCATCGAGACGCTGATCTATCTGCCCTTCATCATGCCGTCGATGATCACCGGGCTGGCGCTTCTCATCTATTTCACCGCTTTGAAGGTTCCGCTCAGCCTAGCGACAGTCACTCTGGGGCACACAATATTCGTCCTGGCAATAGCCTATCGCCTGACAAGTGTGAGGCTCACCAATCTGTCACCTTCGTTGCGCGAGGCGTCAATGGATCTCGGCGCCAATGGCTGGCAGACCTTCCGCCATGTTATCTTCCCACACCTTCAGCCTGCCATCCTGTCGGGCGTGCTGTTCGCAGCGGCGATCTCAATCGACGAAACCCTGATTACCCTTTTCCTGTCTGGGGATCGCATGACGCTTCCGATCCGTCTTTGGTCGATGCTACGCGTAGGCTTTACGCAAGAGATCAACGCCTTGGTGACACTCGTCATCGCGGGGACACTTGTGGTGGCACTGTTCGGTCTGAGCGTCTGGAAGAAGGACGGAAAGCTTGAATTTTGAGACTGAGCGGACCTCTTCCTCCTTTACGGTCCATTCACATCCGGTATCCATCGCCGCGACCGAGTTCCGCCAGCGGGATAGTGATATTGCTGTTTGAGCAACGTCACGTTGTCGCGGGTTTGCTGGTTACAGGACAGTTGGGTGGTCAGAAATAGGTCCGGCGCAAACCTATCCAAGCTTGTTGTCTCGCGCGTCGAAGCGGTCAAATATGTAAAGACAGCGCGTGGGGCTATGTGCCCGCTCGAGCACCGTTACTTGCTTTCTGATGGGACGACTGTCCGATTTGATTGTGTCGACGCGTGTAATTGGAGCAGGCTCGGCGCATTCGTTTGTCACCGGAGGATGCTACGGACGCCTTGCCGGTGGAAGTTTGGCGCGTTGCCGATTGATATCGTTGGTGTCGTGTCGAACCACATCGACTACCCGACGAGGGGATCATCGAACAAGACCGCGCGCGTCATCCCATGCCGGGTCGCCGTCCGACCAGGTAGTGATCGGCCGCCCTGCGAGAGCCAGGTCGTGGCGCGGGCAATCCATGCATCTCCATCACAACCTCTTCATGAACGGGAAGAAGACGACAGTCTTTCCGCCAAGCCCGGATCCTTCAGCGGAAAGCGTATGTGGTGGGGGCCGCGCCTCCTCGGACTTGGAGCTATAGTCTCACGGAGGAGGGAAAGCAGCCGTTGCTCTGGATGTCGAATAAACTGGAAAAAGTCCGGCCCGAAGGCCTGTTCTCATGTCACCAGCCGAATATCCGGCGACGCAGAGCGGGCCTGTCTAACGCAATTTCTCCCGTCTCGCTTTGCTTCGTAAAGGGCCGTGTCGGCCCGGCGCATTGCGTCGTCAAGGCTCTCTCCGACGGGAATTTCGGCAACACCGAAACTCGCGCTAACCGTCAGTGTTGGAGGCAACCCCTCCACAGTGATCCCCATCGCTCCGCGTCGTACAGAGCTGGCAAACAGCATGGCCGTTTCGACCGTTGTGTTCGGCATGAACACGGCAAACTCCTCGCCGCCAATGCGCCCGACGATGAAATTCGGCGCGGCGCCGGATTTCAGGAGGTCAGCAAAGGCGCGGATCACCTTGTCTCCGGCATGGTGACCGAACGTGTCGTTGATGCTTTTGAAGCGATCGATATCGCAGGTCATGACGGAATGGCGGACGGCGGGGGCAACAAGGCGGGCAGCGGCGACACCGTTCTCGAAACCGCGGCGGTTGGCAAGATCCGAAAGTAAATCCCTTTCGGAATTGCTGCGTTCGTCGGCCATGATATCGAGGACGAGGACCGAAAGCAGTGTCAGACCAACTGCCACGATCAATACGGCAGTCGATCCCTGTGAAATCAATGCGTAGTTTGTACGAATGTAATCGGTTGCCACCGCGCCGGCACCGGCGGTCACTGCCAGGCCAGCCTTTGCAAAGAAATGTAGACCGGTTGCGGTAAGCAGATAGCCGAGGACCCGATCGATCATTGCGCGGCGCCGTGACGCGAAGACCGCAGCAGCGCTGGTAAGAATGACCAGCGCAAAAGGTGTTTGATAGGATAAGGCGTGCCGAAGCGTGCTACGCGGCAGGCCATAGATAAGCAGATCAAGTAAGATACAAAGGGTGAAAAAAGATATCGCCCACAATGGCGCGATCCGCACGCCGTAAAGCTCGCCGATACCAAAGCGCAGCAGGATCATGCCACCAAGCACAGTTGCAAATGCCAAAACTGCGAAGAGCTTCGACAAATCTGTATACGCAACGAAGAGTTCACTGATGGCAGAAAGAGAGGCGACAGCGAAACCTGCCGAGAACCATAGTGCAGCCCGGCGCGACTGGCTGCGCACCGCCACGACGGCGAACACCAGTGCAAAGCAGATTGCGATGATGAAATTCACCACAAGGAAGAAAACTGCTCCGTTCACCATCGCACAAGAATCCGCCGCCAATCCCGCCGAAGCTTCAGTACAAGTGTCTTAATAAACTGTGAAACACGACTTTGTTAAGTGGGTGGCTTTCCGGACATTCGGGGCGTGACCTGCGATCCGTGGGAAGCAATCCGCTCAGCTAGCAAATCGGCAATTATGGGGACCGCTCCAAGGTTTCGCGAACGCCGTCCGATTTGGTGAAGACAAAAAACGAAAAACGGCCCGGCGGAGCCGAGCCGTTGCACTGTGTTGGCCCGATAAAGCAGGATCTTACCAGGACGGGATCAGGGCGCCCTTGAACTGCTCGTTGATGAATTTGCGGATGCTTTCATCATGGTAGGACTCGACCAGCGTCTTGGCCCAGGGCGCGTCCTTGTCGGCGGCGCGAACGACGATGACGTTGGCATAGGGAGACTTTTCGCCTTCGATGGCGATGGCGTCGGTCTTCGGATGCAGACCGGCTTCCATAGCGTAGTTGGTATTGATGACGGCGGCATCGACGTCTTCAAGCGAACGCGGCAGCTGGGCGGCATCGATTTCGGCGAACTCGATGTTCTTCGGGTTGTCGACGATATCGGCAACCGTCACCTTGATGCCCGGGTTTTCCTTGAACTTGATCAGGCCCTTGCTAGCCAGAACCAGGAGCGCGCGACCGCCGTTGGTCGGGTCGTTCGGGATGGCAACGGTAGCGCCTTCCTTCAGTTCGTCGAGGCTCTTCACCTTCTTGGAGTAGACGCCCATCGGTGTGGTGATGGTCGTGCCGATGCTGACGAGATCGAACTTACGGTCGGCAATCTGGTTGTCGAGATAGGGCTGGTGCTGGAACGAGTTGGCCTGGATGTCGCCGTCGGCCAGCGCCTGGTTCGGCACGACATAGTCAGAGAACTCGACGATCTCGATATTCAGACCCTTGGTCTTGGCGACTTCGGCGACCTTTTCCATGATCTGGGCGTGCTCGCCTGGCGTGACGCCGACCTTGATATCCTCGGCGAAGGCCGAGCCGGCTGCAAAGGCCGCAATCGCGGCGGCGATGATGAACTTTTTCACGGAAGTCTCCTTGGTATGTTTATTGGATATGCGAATTAAAGATCAGTTCTTCCGGTTACGCTTGTCGAAGCGGCGGGCGAGCCCGTCGCCGGCGCTTTGCACGACCTGCACGAGCACGATCAGCACCGCGACGACGAGTACCATCATCTCAGGGTTGAAACGCTGGTAGCCAAAGCGGATGCCGAGGTCGCCCAGGCCCCCGCCGCCGACGGCCCCGACCATAGCCGAGTAGCCGATCAGACTGACGATGGTCATCGTCAGCGCCATCAGGATGCTGGGTCGCGCCTCTGGAAGCAGCACTTTGTAGACGATCTGGGATGGCGTCGCTCCCATGGCGCGGGCGGCCTCAATCAGGCCCTTGTCGACCTCGCGGATGGCAGATTCAACGAGGCGCGCGAAGAACGGAATGGTGGCGATGGTCAGCGGCACGATCGCTGCCCAAGTGCCGATAGAGGTACCCGTCAAAAGGCGCGTCAGCGGTACGATGGCAACGACCAGGATGATGAACGGCGTCGAACGAGCGGCGTTGACGACGAGGCCAAGCACGCGATTGGTTTTCGGTGCGGGAAATAGCTCACCCTTGCCTGATGTGGCGAGAAAGACACCGATCGGCAGGCCGATGATCGAGCCGACGATGCCGGCAACGAGGACCATTTGCAGGGTCTGCATCAGCGCCTTGGAGAGGAGGCCGAAAATCATATCAGGCGACATAGCCGAGCACCTCCGTGGTAAGGCCCGTTTCGGCATAGAAGCGGTTAGCCCGCGCGATGACATCCGGCTCCGCCGAATAGGAAACGACTAGTGAACCAAAGGGCTCGCCCGATATCTCCTCGATCGCGCCAGCGAGAATATTGACGTCGGAGCCGAGCTCGGCGACAAGCCGGCCGGTCAGAGGTTGAAAGGCCGTGTCGCCGAAGAACACCAGCCGGACGAGCACACGGTCGCCGGCTGATGGCTGCGGCCTGACGGCGGAGCGCAGCCAGTTGGGCAGTTTCAGGGCCGAGGCGAGCAGCGTGCGCGTCGTCTCGTGCTGCGGGTTGGTATAGACGTCGAAGGTACGGCCGGATTCGACGATGCGGCCGGCATCGATGACAGCCACATGGCTTGCGATGGTTTTCACCACCTCCATCTCGTGGGTAATCAGGAGAACGGTGAGACCGAGATCGGCATTGATCCGCTTCAAGAGCTCGAGGATCGACTGCGTTGTCTCCGGGTCGAGCGCCGAGGTCGCCTCATCGGAGAGCAGCAGCTTGGGGTCCGTTGCCAGCGCGCGGGCAATGCCGACGCGCTGCTTCTGGCCACCCGAGAGTTCGGAAGGATAGCTGCCGGCCTTGTCGCCGAGGCCGACGAGGTCGAGCAGCGGCCCGACCTTGGCACGGATCGCCTTCTTGTCGACGCCCGCAATTTCCAGCGGCAGCGCCACATTGTCGAAGGCGGTGCGCGACGACAGTAGATTGAAATGCTGGAAAATCATGCCGATCTGGCGGCGCAGGCCACGTAGACCGTCCTCACCAAGCTCTCCGACGTCGACACCATCGACGAATACCTTGCCCGATGTCACGCTCTCGAGCCCGTTGACCATGCGGATGAGCGTCGATTTGCCGGCGCCAGAGCGACCGATTATGCCGGTGATGGCACCGCGTTCAACTGTCAGATCGACACTTTCGACGGCGGTGAAACCACCTTCGCCCGCGGGCCCGTAACGCTTCCCGGCGCCCTGGAAGGTTACCATCGGTACCGAATGTGCCACGGGGACCGGATCGCTTCCGGGCTTGCCGTCCGGCGCGGCGTATGTAGCGCCTGCGCGGCCCGCATGTTGGCTTGTCATGCTATGCTCTCAGATGTTGGTCTTCACAAACTGGGGGCTCTATAACCGCAAATGTACAAATTAGCCAACCGGGCTGCACCTTTGAATTCAAACACGTTCTGACAGATGGTTTCAAGCGTTCACAAAAATGATCGTTTGTCTTGTTGAGGCTGAAAAAACCTCGGCAGGCCAGGTGCCTCGACGGCTCCTATGGCGGGAACGGCTTTCCGCCGTATCTGCGCACAACCATGATAGGTCAAGGGCCGCGAGATCCCTCTTGTCCCAGTCGATCTTCATTCGTGAGGACTTCAGCAAAGAGGATGCTGCGCGCTTTCTTCTGAAGTCGAGGCCGAAAGCTTAGATTTCGGCGTCTCGGGATGGCGCCCGGACTTTACCGGCACGGTGCCTAGCCGCGTTGGCCGCCACTAGCGAATGAACGAGATATCGCTCGCGCATGTGAAACATAGCGAAAATCCAGCCGAACTCTTGGAATTCCCGCAGGCGTTCATTGCGCGAGCGAACGTTACTCGAACTCTACGCCTCAAGTAGTTCGATCTTATGTCCTTCAGGGTCCCTAATAATGCAACGGGTGCTCCAATCAGATTTGGAAGGCCGAGATATTATATCCACGGCGCTGCCCAGATTACTCAAGACTTTTGAGATCGATGGGACTCGAAACCCTAGGCGAACCGCGCGTCCCCCGTCAACGGAAAGGAGCATCGGTTCTGACACGTGGGATGCGTTGCTTCTCTTTGCTTTCAAGTCGGGCATTGCTTGGCGGATAACAGCATCATGTGCATGCGGAATGCCCTGGCGAGATCCATACGCCAATGCTGGAAGCGGGCGTGAAGCGCTCTCGACGCACCATGGCGGATCTCATAGGCTCGTTCCCTTCGGCCGCATCGGCAGGCCTGATGAGGTCGCGGCGCCGGTTGCCTTCCTGGCTTCGGAAGTAGCAGCTTTCATGTGCAGGTCGTTCGTTGAAATTACAGGGGCGCAAGCGGTCGCGTAAACGAACTTTGCCGTTTGTATGCGGACGAAAGTGGATGCGGTCAGCGCTTGGCGGTCAATTACTGGGCTGCGGCGGAGCCGCCGCCACTCGGTCTGTGCGTTCCTCCCAGAACGCCTCACCGTGGACGCTGCGATGAACGACACGAGCGGCGGCGACATCCCGACGGTGACCATACCCCCCACCTGGTCCGCCGGGAAAACTGATGGACTGCTAGATGCATCTATCAATCCAACCCACGAGAAGCGCACGAAACCGGTACCCCCCTCGACTTTGAGGCAGCGTTTCAATCGTGCGATCGACATTTACCCGTTGTTGGCGGGTATATTGCGCTTAGAAGCGCTCGGCTTGTGATGAGGTGACATTTTTTTGCGGCAGCAGCCACATTTCTCAGGTGCGAGAAGGAAATGCCCCCGGTTGCAGTTTGCGAACCAGAACAAACAATGGCAGTATTGCAGCTTCGGGGGGACACCGCTCATGGCCGGGCAACGCGAACCTGACATTCCAAACCTGATCAATGGACCAACTTCATGGGGCTTGGCCACGCGCCTGGCAGTTCGGCATCTGGAACGTGCTGGAATCGAGGTTGCGCCTTTGCTGTCGCGGTCCGGCCTTTCAAGCGCAGCGATCGCAGAGCGCCGGCGAATTCATGTCGCCGCGCAAATGCAGTTCCTGCAGTTGGTCGCTCATGTTTCGAAGGATGCTTGGATGGGGCTTGCCTTGGCCAAGGAATGCGACTTGCGTGAAATGGGGATGCTTTACTACGTGATGGCCTCGTCACACGATCTGAGTGACGCTTTCACGCGCCTTGGAAGATATGTCCGCCTTGGAAACGAGGCACTCGTCGTGCGGCTTAAGGAGAAGCCCGCATGCTCTGTCGAAGTCTCCTACACGGGGGTACAGAGGCATCGCGACCAGCACAACATGGAGTTGCTGTTATTTGCCCTGTTGCGCCTCTGCCGCAAACTCGTCGGACGGGATCTTTCGCCGCACAAGGTGAGATTTGTCCATCATAGAACTGGCGACCTGACCTATATCCGGCGAGTATTTGGATGTGAGGTCGAATTCGGAGCAGAAACGGATGAAATTATTTTCAACGCCGGAACGCTGGAGCTCCCGGTCGTTGGAGACGACCCATTTCTCAACGAACTGATACTGAAGATGTGCGACGAGGCGATGGCAACCCGCATGGCCAATACCAGCCGGTTCCGAACGATCGTGGAAAACAATATTGCGCCTCTGTTGCCGCATGCCGAGGCGACCACAAGAACTGTTGCAAAACGACTTGGTTTGAGCGAGAGGACATTTGCTCGAAAATTGGCGGCCGAGGGCCTAAACTTTAGTGAGGTCCTGGATCAAATGCGCCGTGATCTTGCGATGCGTTACCTCGAAGAAGATCTTCAGGCGTCCCAGATTGCCTGGTTGTTGGGGTTTCACCATCCGAGCTCCTTCAGTCACGCTTGCCGCCGTTGGACAGGCAAGAGCCCGCTCGAATTTCGGCGCGCTCCTGTCCAAATCCCGACAGTCGAAGCGACAGCATGATGCTTTTCTTTTTATACGCGAACTCGGACCGCACCTTTCTTCCTGCCAGCTCATTTGTGCCGGTGACAGACGCGCGACATGCCAGTCGGCCCTTGTAACGTGCCGTTCGTCGCATGACGCCTACCTCGCCATCTGATCTGCTTGCGCAATGCAGCCCAGCTAATCCGTTGCTTTCGGGCAGATGGCGGACAGCGTGGAGGACGGATGCGTCGAGCTTTGGGTCAGTTGCCGGACTCCTGTCGCATTGCTTCGGCGCGGCGCATGAAGTCTTCGGCCGTGCCGACCGAGGGGAAGTCGGCGGCGAAGCTGCGGGCCACGAGCAGAGCCTGCTCGCGACCGCTGTTGTTCCATGACACCCACACGAAGCGCGACAGGTGCTCGAATTCTTCCCGCAGCGTTCTCGCTGACATCAGTTCCCCCTCCAGAGGCGTTTGCGCGGGCGGGCGCGATGGCGAGACTGCCCGGTCTCCTCGGGGTGCGCAGCAGCTTGGCCGCATTCTTCGACCGTCAGCCATTCTGGACGGGAGGGCGCTTGCTTTTGCAAGGTGCCGTTTGATTGAACAAAAGGACCCATCCGGGCCGCAGTACGACCGACAATGCAACCAGATCCCAGCCCTCCGATCGCATTGCCGTGCATTGACACTCAACTACTTCGTCTCTGCGCAAAACCAGTACCGTTTTCGACCGGTCGAAATCTTGCTGCCAGAAGACAATTGCTTGCGTTAGGCTGCCACGGGTTCACAGTGTGCGGATTACGCACTCCCCTTCAGGCAGAAACGCTGATGGATCAGGTTTAGATAGCCATCCGCACCGCTGGCCCGAGGAGCGGCAGTTGTGGCTTCGGGCCATCGGCATAACGATACGCGACGATGGTGATCGCGAGTGTAATCAAAACCTCGGGCATCGGATCAGGTTGGTGAGGCAAAAAGGCCCCGCCTGAGCGCAAGCGGGGCGAGGAGAGCGTTTGGACATTAAAGAAATGGCGAATAATGAAAGAAGCCGCCATTTCAATCCATCAAACAAGCAACACTGCCCCTTTTGTTCCGACTGAAATCAAGAAAATGCCACGCCATTCCAGCCTTCAGCTGGCGCTGCGTGCAGATAAAGTTCGTCGAGCACGCAGCGTACTATTCAAGAGCCAGTTCCATTCATCGTATTTGTCGGGGATCGCAGACAAGGAGATGATGCAGGCAGACACGCAACGGAGGGTTTTCGATGGCTAGCCTTCGGATAGATGTGATGAGAATGGTGAGGCGCAACAAGCTGGTTGGCATGTGGGCGGCGGAAAAACTGGCGCTTGCCGAAGAAAATGCCAAAGCATACTCGGATGAGCTTGCCCGAGGGGCGGTTGAATCAATCGAATGAGGATATTCTGGCAGTTATGAACGTCTGCTGGCTTGAGGCTGGAAATCAAACAGAGACGTCGGATGCCAGTGACGGTGCGCTTGTTCGGATTGCGCGCAACCTGGTGAAGTAAAGTCTGGTTAAACTCTGCGTGCCAGAGAGGCGGCGGATTGGCGGCGCTACCGGTGGTCTAAGGCGCGGCGTGGGCTGGTGTCTTGTGACCGTCCTTCGTCAGCGCACGGTCTGGCTTGGTTCACGGAAATTGGTGAAGCGATCCATAAAATGGCGTCGGCGCGTCTATGTCCATTGCCGCCCATTGGGGCTGGCTTCGATCTTTTCCCGAAAGGGCCTCAGGTGCTATTCGGATATCGGTCACAACAAGCTGGAGCCTACCTATGTCCGAGAAGCGAAGGGTCGTCGCCGTTATACCTTGCAATAATCTCGCTGCGAGCGAAGACTTTTACGGCCTGCTGGGCTGCCGTCGCGATCCGGATTCTGAGGACTACGGCGATTACGTGATATTGACGGACGACGGAGGCGCTGAAATCCACCTGACGAAAGCGGCCGAGAACTGGCTCGTTCCCGGCAAGAGCCCGTTCGGCATCTAGTTCTACACTGACAATGTCGAAGAACTGGCGGCCCGGCTAAAAGGCAGGCTTCTTTATCCACCAGTCAAGCAGCCATGGGGCATGTTCGAATTCGCAGTGTCCGATCCGGACGAACACCTGGTGCGCGTGGGCCGGAGGATCGATTGATCGGGTCTGGACCTGCGGTCCTGATATCGGGGAGAGGAGCAAACCCGCACACCGCCTTTCTATTCCCCGTAGCGACGACTGCTGTTTACATTCCGTCCGACGATTTCCCTGATGATGGTCAGTGTTTCTCTTGCGGCTTCGTTGGGCGGCAGGGCCGTGTCCGCGACATTGCTGACAAGCTTGGTGATGTCGTGATCGATATCCTTTTCGGACCATCGCTTGCCCTTGGCGACAGTAATGTAGACCGAATAGGCGTGGTGCATCGTCCCTGGTCGTTCGCCGATGATGTGAAGAATGCCCCGGAAGCTGTTGGGATTTGCCCTTGCGAACAGTACCTCGCCGATCCTGTATCCGGCTCTCACCCTTCCGCTGGTAACAACAATGTTCTTGTTGCTCATTGTGACGCCAGCTGTGGCCAGCAGCCGGCGCATCTCCTCGAGATAGGGTGCAAGATGTCCATCATCCATGATTGCCTTTGCGTTCAGTCCGTCGGAAATGACGATCTGACCTTGAGGGACATCCTCTCCCCAGGCATCTCTCAGTCTTTCGACGTCCCGCATTCCTTCCGCGTTCAACATCTCGCCGCTCATGGGATGGGCTATGTAGTCATTGCGATCCCTGGACTGTGTGTGCACTGAGACGGCATCGGGAATGCCGGCGATAAACTCGGGCGTGAATTCGGTCCAGAGGGACTGCTTCGCATCCTCGTACAAGCCTTTGACCTTGGTCGAAAGCGTCTGATTGAGATCCCATCTGTTCCTTCCATGCGCTGTGGCAATGTCGACCCCTCGCTTCTCAATCTCCCGCATCTTCTGCCGGCCTTCCGCATAGACCTGCTCACGCGATCTTTTGTCGCCCTTGGCCAGGCGATATTGGAAGTACACCCAAAGGGGATTTCCATAATTCGCCGTGTAGCGGTTGTCCTTGCCCACCACGCCGAGCCGCTTGTAGAAGTCCCAAATCGCATCGTTGACCCTAAAGCCGAACTTTTCGCGCAAGCGCACGTGATCCTGAAACGATGTGGTGAGGTAACTCAACATCGGGTCGTTCTTCGTTGGCAGCGCTATCAGATAAGCGGGATTGGCCGGCATGATCTGATCCTGGCACCAATCCAGGTCATCAAGGCTCACTGTCATGTGCAATGTCGTACAAATGTCCAGACCGATGGTAAGGCCATGGAGCTTGCCCATGACCAAGTCTTCGAGACAGCATCGCACGAGTTGGTCGCGGCTCTTGAAAACCTCCGGCCCGATAAAGCCGGCGACATCATTGACGTGAAGCCAGGCGCCCTCGGGCTGCACCTTGGCAAGCTCCAATCCTACAGCCCTGCTGAAACCGTATTTTCGTGACTCGAGAACCATCATGTCGACGCCGTTCGCCGCCCCATTGGTGAATTCCGAGCCCTGTCCGGTTTCAAAGTAGAGGCCATATCGCTGCCCCTTCTTCGCCCGCGCATACTTCAGGATTTTGTCAATCGTGATGTCGAAGATCTTGTTACAATCATCAGTTCCAGCAAGGCTCTGGAACATCGTCGAGACGGTTTTGGGGAAGCTGTCGCCTACCTCGGCCTGGACATCGATGTGCGAGAGGACGCACCACGGGATCACATCCTGCAGCTTGAAGGTTTCGACAACGTCCTTGAGCGCACGTTCGACAGTGGCGACGCTGTTGACCGTACTGTCAACAGGATTGGTGCCGATGACGATGTCGCCCGTGGCATACGAAAATGCGTCGAAGACCTGCCAGATTATGTCGTCGGGATGGTCCGTCGGCGAATTGGGCTGGATGCGTGCGCCCATGTATCCCTTCGCGCCAAGCTTGGTGCCAGGCATTGCGTTAAAGATCTTTCGGCTGACGGAGACGAGCTCTTCATTGCTCATCAATTTCGGCACGCAGCCGATGGTGTCGCTGGTCAGGCCATTCATGACACCCCTAATCTCGTCCTCTGGCTTTGCGAGGAGAAATTCCCTCAATTCTCCCATGGTCCAGTCCTTGACCTTTTCGTACTGGGCCGGGTCGGTGGTCTGCCAGATGAGTTGTTGCAGATCATCCTGAAATAATGGCCTCGCGTAGAGGTCTGCGAGCTTGGTATTCGCCAACAGAATGCGTGCATTTCGTCGCGTCGCATCGTTGTCGGCGCCAACGCCGATTGCTTGATCTCCTTCCTTGAACTCATTGGCAGCACCGATAACCTGCTGGTATAAGGTCGGTTCAAAGCCGCCCTTCATTCTTGAGATGTAGGTAAAAATATCCTCGCCTTGTTTCACGTCCTTGATGGAGAATGCATCCGGCTGGGACGCGGACTTGGCGCCATTGCTGTAACTGGCGATCGTCGCGGCGGCGGTTCCCGCCACCAGCAGAAGATCTCTTCTGGATAGTCCGTCACGCGCATCAGACAACAAGCCCTTGTTCATGGCGATACCCTTCCGTGGGTCAAAGGTCATTGGCTCTGCTATGCTTCGAACCGGCTGTCGGAGCGAAAACCTTCCGCAGCGGCACGGTTCTGAGCTAACTAAGGTCATTTCTCAACTGACGGATCCGCCCGCAAGATTACCGATCGCAATGCCGCCTTGCGAACCCTGTTGTCCAAAATCGGAACCGCCGGTTGGCTGGTACAAGCGTTACAATCTCATGACGATGCGACCGTCGATCTTTCCCGCTTCCATACGGTGGAAAATGTCATTGATGCTCTCGAGACCCTCCCAGGAGAAATGAGGTGTGACTTTTCCTTCGGCCGCGAATTGTAGCGATTCCTCCAGATCCTGGCGCGTACCGACGATCGATCCCCGAACTGTTATGCGTTTCAGGACTGTTTCGAACACCGGCAGCGATATCATCCCCGGCGGCAGGCCGACGAGTGCCATCGTCCCACGCGATCGCAGGAAGCCAAAGGCCTGCTCCATGGCGGCGGGGGAGACCGCCGTAACGAGAGCCCCATGTACACCGCCATCGGTCGCCTTCCGAACCTGCTCGACGGCGTCGCCAGCCTTGCAGTTGATCGTGACGTCCGCCCCGAGCTGTTTTGCCAAAGCCAGTTTCTCTTCGAAGATGTCGGCGGCGACGACATGCATGCCCATCGCCTTGGCATACTGGACGGCCATATGACCCAAGCCTCCAACGCCCGAAATGGCAACCCATTCGCCTGGGCGCACCTCTGTCTCTTTCAATCCCTTGTAGACAGTGACGCCTGCGCAGAGAACCGGGGCAGCGGGGCCGAACTCCAAATGGTCAGGCAGTGCGCCGACGAACTCAGGATCAGCGAGCCCATATTCGGCGAAGGTGCCATTAACGGAGTATCCGGTGTTCGACTGCGAGGCGCAGAGTGTTTCCCAACCGGTTCGGCACTGCGGGCAGTAGCCGCACGCGCTGTGAAGCCAGGGCACGCCAACACGGTCGCCCTCCTTCACTCTCGTGACACCGGCGCCGATTGCCGCAACATAGCCAACGCCCTCGTGCCCCGGTATGAATGGGGGGCTCGGCTTCACTGGCCAATCCCCATTGGCTGCATGGAGGTCGGTATGGCACACGCCAGTCGCTTCGTATTTGACGAGTATCTGCCCCGGATGCGGAGATGGCACCGGCACATCTTCGATCACCAGGGGTGTGCGGAACTGTCGAACGACAGCGGCCTTCATCATCTGACCCATGAGTTGCCTCCCAACTGGAAACGAGACGCCGGTCAATCTGAAGGTGCGTCGTGGGCCAACGATGCGCGGGATTGCCGAGAGACCGCGCCTGGTCCACAACGCAAAACACAGTAAGTCACGTCCCGATATCGTCGCAAACGTAAACCTCTTCCGATCGGTCGACAACAATGAAGCGTCGAGGTGCCTTCGGCAGTCAGTGGTCGGGCGAAATATCCTGGCAGAGAGCAGCCTGGACCAGCGGCTGAGGCCCATATTTCCGCTTGCGTAGGCTGCGCGTCGGCTCCATGTTGATCATATTCTTGGTCGGGAGGTCATAATGGCAACGGGCACGGTGAAATTCTTCAACGAAGACAAGGGGTTCGGTTTTATCAGTCCCGAGGGGGGCGGCAACGATGTGTTCCTGCACATCTCGGCTCTTCAGGCGTCTGGGATCCAGACCATCCGCGAGGGGCAGAAAATCTCATTCGACACGGAGCCGGATAAAAGAGGAAAAGGTCCGAAGGCTGTCAATATTGAACTGCGGTGACGGATCCTCAGTCATTGGCCCGCCTACTGTATGGTGACAAGGATATATCATCGTCGATGCCGATGCCGGCATTCTGCAGATCGATGGGTTTGTTGCTATGGGTTGCCCCGGCGGGAGGGTGAAGACGTAGCTGACCTGATGACGGTCACGACGTGGTATCTTTGAGAGGTGCGGCTCAAACAGGGCGCAACTGGGCACCCAGCATCCTGTACAGGACGAAATCTCCCATGCCAGAGGGGGAGAAGCTTAGCTCTTTTTAGGCAACGCCTGCGCTTCTCTCGCGATCGCGGGCCGCTTTGGATTACAGGGCTCTGGCCATGCGGGCATTTAGCGATCATAGTCGCAGTGAGGTAAAAGGCAGCCCTTCTGGACCGTTCACCGCCCACTGGAAATCAAGTGCGACATCGTCCTTTCCGCGGTATAATGGTGGACTGCAAAGTTGACGGAAGGGAAGCCGATGAAAAGGCTAGCATTCGTTGCCGTGTCGCTTGCGACGGCGTTGACGAGCGTCGCGCCGGCAATGGCATTCCCCACCATCGTCGCCCCGAAGATCGATTCCCCGCAGGCGCAGCCGGTGGACTATCATGGCGGCCACGGCGGTTACTACCACGGCGGATACTATCACCATCATGGCGACGGCGGGTGGGGCTGGGCGCTCGGCGGTCTCGCGGCAGGCGCAATAATCGGCGGATTGCTAGCGCAGCCGAACTATTATGCACCTGATTACTACGACCCGGGTTACTACGGCCCGTCTTATTATGCGCCTCGATATTATCGCAGAGCGTATTACGGTGGCAATGCGCATACGCGCTGGTGTTATGCGCGTTATCGATCCTACAGGAGTTATGACAACACGTTCCAGCCCTATTATGGCCCACGACAAGCGTGTGTCTCGCCCTACTACTGATGGCGCGCGCGGCCCTTGGCGGAAGCGAAAGGATTTGCGCATGATGTCTGCTAGCTGATGGCGCGCGATACCCCCCGACCTCCATCTTATCAAGATGACCAAAAGCCTTCGGATTGGCAAAATTTCTTTCTTGACTATCTACGAAACAATCGCATGGCGACGGCCGTGGCGCGCCTCCGTCGCCGCGGGCGCGACCAGGCGGTACCATCTCTATGCCGCTGACCTGGGCACAAGCATAAGTCCGATCTCGACCCGGCGCGGTTCACTGTTCGAACGGTGCCTGTGCTGCTTGCGAAAAAGCTCAGCCTGGCAGGACTATTGTGATGGTGAGCGACCGCTTGAAGAGGCAATCAAGCGTCTCGGAAAAGCAAAACGGCCAGCATGAGTTGCCAGTTGTGTCTTAAGGCCACGGCACATGGACAAAGAAGCAAAAACCACGGCCACCCGACCTTGGCGTCTCGGTGCAACGACTGATCTGCCGCACGACCGGATAACGGTGGAGCGCTTTCGAGAAGCGTTTCCTCGTGCGCGGTGGAGCGACAGCCTGAACGCCTGGTTCGTGCCCGGTCGTACTGCGGAAAGGCGTATCAGCCGATGGTTCGCCGAAGTGGAGGCTGAGGCAGATGCATTTGCTGACGAAAAGGGCAGGGACGCGTTTGCATTCGGTCCAATCGAAAGCCGATATCTCGAAGCCGCGACGGCGACGTTCCAGATCCGGACGCCCTATTCACGAAGTGTCATCAAGGAGATCCGGGAGATCCCTTATGCACGCTGGGACGTTGATCGCCGCTTATGGACTGTTCCTTACCGGTCGTTCGAGGACCTCCGCAGTCGTTGGCCGGCGATCGAAGCGGCTTCCGAGCGCAGTGAGCCCGAAGCGAGGCGCGCGCGGCGGGAGGCCATCAAGGGAACGGAAGAAGAGGGCTTGTCCAAGGCGAGGACACGGGAGCGTCGGCGGAAGCGATACCCTGTTCCCGCACATGATGGCCCGCCTTTCGCGCGCGCAATCGGGACGCATGTCGGAGTCGTCTGTTTCATCGGCACTGACGGCGAGTTAGCGGACCGGCCCACGGTCAGCGCGTTCTACTTTCCCGCAACTGAAAGCGTAGAATATGTCTGGGCGTCGTGGCGCGCAGGCACACTTGAAGAACTGGTCACGACATGGCCTGCACGAACACCACCCAACAAGAGTGAGCTCGATCGGGGCTGGTGGATGCCGACGCTGGAGGAGTTGCGACCTGCGCGACGCGACGCGAGATCCAGACGGCTGGCGAAAGAGCGGCGGACATGCGTGCAGACGCACTACTGTTTTGGACGCGAGAGCGGCGCCTGATTGCCATCGATCCAGCACGGATACCGGTTCGCCTCGCACTTCGTTTCCACAAGCTCGGGAGCACGGGAGCGGCGCGGATCCTGTTCTCCTATCTGCGCCGCGGTTTTCAGGCGAGTGGTCCGGTGGCTTGCCTGAGGATCATGCGGTTTGCCAGCGCCGAGAGTGCGGCGATGGTCTATGACGAGCAGCCGATTGTCGACTATTCCGCCGCGTCGATGAAAGAAAGATCATGGGAGCGATGACGATCAAAGGCGAAGACTAAATCTACTTCTTTGAACTCGAACGGACGGAAGAGCTTGAAAAAGAACACGCGCACACCAAATAACGCCCCACTACCCGTTTCGATGGTCCTTGCCGAGCAGATTTCTGCCGCCTGCGGTCGTCCGGGTTTGGCAGGGCGCTCCCCGCAAGGGTCGAGCGCCCTGCCTGTTTTATTCTGCATTTTCTCGGCCATGGACAACAACATTGTCCTGGATCTCACTGCTCTACTGCATGGCGGAGTGTGGCATTGACAATCGGCGAAACTTGATCTGCGCGATCAAAGTCGGCTGAGCGAAGGCTAGTCTTCCTGCTTGAGGGTCGGCCGGCCATTTAGCCTTCAGTCTATCGACGCCACTAAGCCATGGAAGCCTCTTGCGTAGCTTTCCTAACAGTGGAAGTATTCAAGATAAGACATTGAAATAAGCAACAATATTCTCTGGGATCTCTTTAACTCAGGTCATCCTTTCATTGCCGCTAAAATGAATCTCTCGACTTGCGTAGACGAATGCGAACCACTCCAAGTGTGGCCCGCCACAAACGCTAGAGCATCGCCTCTCATTCAGACCTAAGTCCAACGCCCGAACTTAATGATCCTTCGACTGTTTCTTAAGGGAGCCGGAAGGAGAAAAGACGATGAAGTTCGGATCAGACAGCTTTAGCCATGAACAGCATTGCACGAGCGGTCATAGTTCGGCTGCGACTATTGCATCCGTTGAAGCGGCAATGTCCGCCGACCCCGATCTGGATAGCTCTGCCATCACGATCAAGATGCTGGGTCCTGTCATGCTGCTAGAGGGATACATCAATAACTACGCCGAGCGGGAACGCGCAACTTCAATCGCCGCGTTAATAGTCGGACCAGAAAATGTCCAAGATCGAATGCTAGGTCGCATTATTGAACACTAGCATCATCAGTCGTGGTTCTCGGTTATTTGTGATGCGCATATTTCGCAGGCCCGGAAAGTGGATGGGCGTGCGGGAAGCTTCCTCTTATCGTTTCTTACGATGACGCTTTGAAAACTTGGGCGGAGCGGGTTACTGCATGGGCCCGCGGCGAAGAGCCCGTTGACGCGGAACGGGTTACCGCGCCGCTTTCCCCGTCCAAAAAGGGGTGGGATGTTTACCTCTATTTCGACAACGACGTTAAAGTTCGAGCGCCTGCCGATGCGCATATGTTGGCGAAGCGTCTTGGGCTCGTGGTTGGGCAGAAAGAAATGATGTTTCGACGGGAGCAAGCTTAGCTCGCTGGAGAAGCCTCGACGGCAGTAGCGCACCGTAGTCCATCCGAGGCAGGCGCAATGATTTTTCATTCTCGACCCGCTCTGGCGTGAAACCGGATTTTGCGTCAGGGGCACACATTACCACGCTCTAGCGCTTGACGTGGCCGGTGGAGTTGCCGATCACCGTCGAACAGCACAGCAAGAGGGATCGAATGCCGCATTATCTCGTGATGCACACGTCACTTGTCGAAGCCGAAAACGAGGAGGCCGCCGCTCGGAAAGCCTTGCTGACGATCAAAGAGAGCAAGGAGATTTCCTTTTCTGTGAAGTTTGATGAGGCCAGCGTGAGACGGGTCGTCGTTTCAACTGCCGATATTCCGTGCGACCTGCGGCCATTAGCGGGCGATCCTGAAAAACAAGAAGAGGAGACACCCGCCGACAGTATCGACGGAGCGCCTCCCGAGGCGTCGTTCTATGCCTTCACTGATCGAACGAAGTTCGCGATCGCATTGATACTTTTCATCTCTGGCTTGTGCCTTGGGTTGGCATACCGCGTCGCGTAAAACTGTCCAGATCAGCGGGTCAGCGGAAATGAAACCCAAGCGCCAGCCTGGCGTCTGGCGACGGCCTCAGCTAGGCAGCCGCCGTAAGGGTGCGCGCATGATCCGGCTCGGTTGGCGGGCCGCCCATTGAAAATGGTTTGCAACTTGAAATGGATCTACATCAAGGCTGAAGATGTCGCCGAAAAGCCTGAAGCCATGAGGCGCCTGCGAACGTCGTGGTTTTTAAGGATTACGGGTCGATCTCAGCCGCAGAGCATAAACACATTGTCTCCGCTTGCATTTTAGCAGGTCCTTAATCTTTATGTGTCAGATTTTCATTTGTCGCGGGTAGGTTATCGTGGCGCAACATCACATGCTAAGGGCTCGCCTCAGGTATCTCGTGGCGAGCCTCTTTGGCGTCTTAGATCATCTTGTTAGCGCGCTGCGAGGTTGCCGACACGGTTTCCGGCGTTGCGCCAGCGACAGTACTTGCTGCATCATCCCCGAAACCCTTGATCCTGTTGGCACAGGAGGTGATTGGCAGCCTCAGAGCCGAAATGATCTCCATTTCCAACTTCTTCGGTTCTTTCGATTGTTGCTGCCTGGACGAGGCTGGCGATCGCGTCCTTCCTCGCGGTTTACGAGGGAACGTCCGTAGGCTCCGTCTCGGTTCAACTGCATTTGTTGCGCTACCCCAGGTTTTGAAAGCCAGCATATCAAAACCGGGTATGTGTGGAGTGTCCGGGTCGAGCAGGAGTTTAGAGGATTGGGCGGCGTTGCCACGAGGTTGATGCCCAACTCTGTTGCTTATTCGAAAAGCCGCGGTCGCACGGGGATTGTGTTGCATTCGTCAAAAGCAGGTGAAGCGCTTTATCGCAGTCTTGGCTTCGAGCCGGCACATGAAATGCGAATGACATTTGGCACCGATGATCTGAATGCCGCAAACATCTCATCAGAACGTGGAACATAGCTGCCTCATCGAGGTTGAGGAATTCGACAGCGGCCATTTTCATCGAGATGGAACGCCCTATCTCGCAGTCAAAGCGCTCGTACGGTGCTGCACTGAACGGTTTGTGAAGCAGAACGTTTCTCTTTTCTCGCGCAGACAAGAGCAGGTGAAAATCCATTCACCGGCGCGCGAGCATCCTGCGCTGCAACTGCTGTATGCACGATTAGATACCGTCGGACGCGGCTCAGGAGTGCGAATGACACGACGCCCCTCGCGAGGAGAATGGAAATGACAGGGCACGGTAACAGAAAATCCTCGAGGTCGAGCAGGCAGCAACGGCTCGATTCTTTCGAAGAAACGACGCGCCTCGCTCGCCAGAGTGTGGAGGAAGAGCGCCGAGAGAGGGAAGAAAAAAGCGAGCGACTTCGAAGGGCACGGCTGGAAGCGCAGGAACAAGATCGGCAGGTTTGACGTGCGCCTGCAGCCGAAACCTTCGCAACCAACCGAGTAAGACGGCCCCTCTGCCTCTAGCCTATCTTATCCTGTGTTTGCGTTTCGAAGTCGGAGGCATCGTGTCGTTCATGGAGTTGTTCTGAAGGATCGCCATTGATCCGGTTGACCATGCGGCCGCGCTTGACCGCCGGCCGGTTTGCGATCTCAGCAGTCCAGCGCTGCAGATTCTTATAGTTCTCAACATCAAGGAAGGTTCCGGAGTCGCCGTAAGCCTTTCCTTGCGCGAGGTTCCCGTACCAGGGCCAAATTGCGATATCCGCAATCGAGTATTCGTCGCCCGCCATGAACCGGTTGCCTTCAAGATGACGGTCCAACACGTCAAGCTGACGCTTCACCTCCATCGAAAAACGATCAATGGCATATTTGATATGCATTGGAGCGTAGGCGTAAAAATGGCCAAAGCCGCCGCCGAGGTAGGGCGCCGAGGCCATTTGCCAGAACAGCCAATTCATCGTCTCCGTCTGCGCCTTCTGCTCCCGTGGTATCAGGGCGTCAAATTTCCTTGCCAGATAAAGAAGGATTGATCCGCTTTCGAACACCCGTGTCGGCTCAGGTGTAGAACGGTCCATCAGTGCTGGAATCTTCGAGTTTGGATTAACCTCCACAAAGCCGGAACCGAACTGGTCGCCATCGCCGATCCTAATGAGCCACGCGTCGTATTCCGCTCCGCTGCGGCCGAGCGCAAGCAGTTCCTCCAGCATGATAGTGACCTTCACGCCATTCGGAGTTGCCAGAGAGTAGAGTTGCAGGGGATGCGTTCCGACAGGCAGAAGCTTATCGTGGGTGGGGCCGGCAATGGGCCTGTTAATGTTGGCAAACTGTCCGCCGTTGCCTTTTTCCCAATGCCATACCTTTGGCAGTTCGTACCCGGGAGGGAAATTATTGGCGGAGCTATTTTCAGTCATACTAGATCCTCTGTTGGGCAGTCATGGGCAGGCACATAGGCTTCAATTGTTATAATGGAACCGCGACACGAGAGTGCCGCGCCCGGCACTGCCATTCGCGACTGCGCTCCGGGCCGGTTTCGCCGGCCCTATAGGAACGATGTTTGACGGGGTTAATCGAGAAAGCTTGTGCCCGTAAGCTCGGAGCTACTGGAATAGTTTTCTCGTCGCAAAGGATGGCGCGTGGACGTCGGTGCGAATTGCGGAGCTTGTTATTTGGCGACAGTTATTCTACTCTTCCTTGTAGGTTTTTAGCCTAAATCCCGGATTGGAGCGTCTCGCATGCTGAAACGTGTTTCCGTCCTTTTCTCGGTCTTTTTGACGGCATGCGTGCCGTCCTGGCCATACCCACCCTTTGCGCCAACTAATGCCCGTAACTGTCAAAGTGCGCCGCCGAGTCGAGCTGAATCTGCCGATTGGCGCCGGGCACAAAAGCTGAACACGCGTCAATCCTATCAGGCTTTCCTCGCAAAGCACCCTCGCAGTTGCTACGGCAACTTGGCGGTCGAAAGGATGAAGAAGGGGGTTCAACGGCAACCTGTTGCAGTACGGAAGTTGGACACCCAATCCGAACGGGGCTGGGGCCGCGGATCAGCCTATTAGCGCCCGTTCTGTTCTCTGCCTCGGGGGCTGCGAGCAGTGCGGTGGAAATGTCTCGCTGCATCAGGGTATTTGAAACAGGGTTCAAGCTCATTTGAGGGTAGGGTATTCCGGGTGCAGCAAATAATCTCGGGGTTGGCTGATGCATTTTGACGTTGTTCATGCTGCCGACCCACGATTTCTTGGCGGTACGTCGAGCGCACTGAGAGCCGAGCTCAAGGCGGCGAGACAGTTGGAAGTGAGCTGTGGGCTATTGCCCTTCCTCGGACAGCGCACCCGCGAGTTAGGCGTCTTCGACACTCGCACGGCCGCCACAATTGAACAATCGAATGCCGTCTGGCTAACAGGGTCGGAAGAGGCAACGTGCGACATTCTTCTGGCTCACCATCCTGCAGTGTTCGAGCGTATGCCGAGTTCGCCAGTGCGCATAAGACCTCGCCGCGTCGTTTGCGTGGTCCATCATCCTCTGTTCGACGGCAATCGCGTTCCGCAATACGATCTGACGGTCGTGGGACGTGTCTTGGACAGGCTCTTTGGCGTGCCAGTCGCGTTCGCCCCTGTCGGGCCAAAGGTCCGGTCACAGTTAAATAGTATTGGGACCGAAAGCCCCCCGCTTCTCCGACACGATTTGTATAATATGGTCGACGCCGCTGAATGGGCGTTACCCGAGCGATCAGCTCCGGCAGGTATCGTGAATCTGGGACGCCACACGAGGGGAGACCCGGCGAAATGGCCCAGTTCTGCAGATGACCTGCGGGCAGCTTACCCCGACGCACCCAATTTCGCCATCAAGGTGTTGGGCGGTGTCCCAGAGCCAATCCAGCCGTGGATCGGCTCGAACTGGCAGATCAGTCCATTCGCGCAAAACAGCGTCCCAGACTTTCTCAGACGCCTTGATTTCTATGTCTATTTTCACAGCCGGCAATGGGTGGAAGCCTTCGGGGTATGTATCGCAGAAGCAATGGCCAGCGGCTTGGTGACAGTGCTTGACCCTTCATTTGAAAGCCTGTTCGAAGATGGCGCGGTCTACTGCAACATTGCAGAAACGCGAAGCGTCATCGAGCGCCTCATTGCCTCTCCTTCGACCTATCTCCAACAATCAAATGCCGCCAAGGAGCTTGTCCGAAGGAAATTTGCGATCGACCAATATCCGCAACGCATGGCACGCCTCTATGATGATCTTGAGCTTCGCAGACCTTCTTGGCTGGAAAACAGCCGGACCGTGGGCAGCGGTTGTTCACCTGGCAAGACTGCCGAAAGTGTGACGCCTGAATCCGCCCCGCGACGTGTAGGCAAGAAGCGCCGAGTGCTTCTTGTCGCGACAAACGGCATCGGGCTCGGTCATATCACACGACTGATGGCGATCGCAGAGCGGCTGCCCGATGATATGGATCCGATATTCTTTACTCGATCGGCCGGATCCGCGTTGGCCCATGCGCGAGGTCATGCTGTTGACTATACGCCTTCCGGTTTGGCAATCGGCGTAACAGATGAAAGCTGGAACAGGGCTTATGCGCAGGAGCTGGTGACGGCAGTCGAGGCGTTTGATGCCTCGGCGGTGGTGTTTGATGGAAACAGGCCGTTTCCAGGGTTAATTGCCGTTGCCGAATGCCGACGCGACCTCGCCTGGATCTGGATCCGGCGTGCGTTGTGGCGTCTTTCCCACAATTTCGAGCCGGGCGTCCAGGACATATTCGACATGGTGATCGAACCAGGCGAATTTGCGCATGACGAAGACCATGGTCCGACCCGCGATATGCCCGGGGCAGTTGCTGTTCCCCCTGTGCTTCTGTTGGATCCCGGTTCGGGCCTGCCCAGGAGAGAAGCTGCCGCCAAGCTTGGCGTCAACCCGGACCGGTTCACGGTTGCTGTACAACTTGGGTCGCAACGAAATTTCGACCTGGAGGATCTCCCCAGTCTGATCTTCGCCGATCTGGCCAGACGGAATGTGCAGACGGTACAGGTCCTCAATCCGTTGGCGCCACCTCCCAAGCAGGAATGGCCGAGCGTTTTGCGCACAAGCGTTTACCCCTTGGCTGAGTGCGCCAGCGCGATCGATCTTCTTGTCACCACTGCGGGGTACAACAGCTTCCATGAGAGCATCCTGGGAGGGATCCCCTCGATCTTCGTGCCCAACCAGGCGCCGGAAATGGACGATCAGCAACTTCGCGCCGTTTATGCCCAAACTGCGGGCCTGGGTCTTTGCTTACGATACTCGGAGTCGGATCGTGTCACGACAACGCTCGACCTGGCGCTATCAGATGCCTTCCGCACCGAGGTTCGCCGGCGTCTGGGGCGCCTGAATTTCGTTAATGGAGCCGCCATGGCCGCGAAAGCGGTCGAGCAGCTTGTCTTCAGCATCCGCGCTGACCGACCCCTGCATGCCGCGATTGCTCGAATGTGAGCTCATGGAAACATCCGCGCCGAGCTGATCGGCAAGAAACTCCTCGATGGTCGATGAGATTGTGATTTCACTAGCGATATCCCATTTCGCAATGATCAATGACCACCGCCTGCGCGAGTATCTGCCATAGATTTCGGGGGAAAGTGATGGCAGGTGGCTGCGGGTTGGGACAAATTCCAAAGGGGCAGAACTTGCAGCAGTCAGGTCGGGACGCAGTTCTGACAGAACGATAACTGGAAATTCGCCATTAGCCCTGCAAGCTTCGACGGCAGTGTCAAGAATCTCGGCGAGATTAGCGGGCATGGCACCGAGGACGGAAATGAGGCTTCTGGGTTTGGCTTCGTCAACTGGGTCTCGCAGGACGTACTGAAGACTGTCCCCGTCGGTGGCGGGATCGGCGATCCTGACGGCGCTCTGCGACCTCCCGAAACGCAAGAGCCGGCCAATTCTTTCGACAATCCAGCGCAATGCCATCCCCGCGTTCCGTGCAACTACGTCACTATGACCGTACCACCGTGCTCTCAAAGCCCATTCTGCTGAACGAAGAGTTCGACATCTTTCTCGATTTCCTCTCGTGAAGCAGCGTCCAGCTTCTCGCCCACCGAGGTCTTTGTCCGTTCCGCCTCTTCGACTTTGAAACGCGTGGCGAGTGTCGCGTTGAAATATGCCTTCCTCAAATCTGGCTTTCCGCGGGCAAAGCTGCCCGCAGCGTAACCCTTGGCGAGCTCGAGATAGGCGTCCTCGAAGCCTCGGCGTGCCGACAGTTCCAGCAGGGAAAGTGCGCGATTGGCATCGGGACGAACCTTGCCCTCGCCTTTGACGAGAATGCGCGCTGCATAGAGAGGCGCGTATTGGTTACCCATTTCCGTGGCGCGGATCATCAGATCAAAGCCCCGTTTGACATCCTTCTCGACGCCCAGGCCGCCGACATAGGCACGGCCCAGATTGGTCATGGCGTCGATCTGGCCGGCATCTGCCGCCGCGGCATAAAGCCTTGTCGCTTCAACGTCATCCTTCTTCACTCCGATGCCGCGCCGGAAGCTGTCGCCGAGCGCAGTGATTGCATTCGACCAGCCGCTGGATGCCGCTAGTCGGTACCACAGGATTCCCTCTTCGGGATTCTGTGGGACGCCTTGGCCGCGTATGTAGGCGGTTCCTACATTCGTCCTCGCTCTAAGATTTCCGAGCGGTGCCGCCTGCATGTAGAAATCGAGAGCCCGCTTGTAGTCGACCTCGCGGCCTATGCCGGCACGGGCCATGTATCCGAGATTGACGAGGGCAGCGCTGTATTGTTGCGTGGCGGCAAGTTGGTAGAAATGTTCCGCCCAGTCATAGCGCTTGGCTATTTCGAGGACGCGGGCCAACTGGAACTGCAGGCGTGGATTGTTGGGGTCCGCCGCCAGCGCGTAGCCGCAGGAGCGTAGCCCGTCGCGGATGTTCACCAGTCCGTTCGTGACGCCCGGTACCACGCGTTGAGGATCGTTCGGATCGGCTGCGTACAGGTCGCAATCCGTAACGAGAGACTTCATGCCGCTTTGTGTGTCAGGCATCTTGCGCGGCCAGATTCGAAAAGTCTCACTCACGGCGCGCTCGCCTGCCTGCTGAAAGACAAACTCCGCCCCAGCAGCTGCATTGGCCTCATTGGAGGGTGGTGGCTCGGTGGAAATCGGGGTGGCGGCAAGTGCGCCGCTGACGAACAGACCACGCTGCTGCAACTCGGCAACCTCAAGGCTGCTACGTTTGACCGCCTCCGCGGCTAGCGTGCTGTTCGGAAACGCTTTGGCAAAACGTTCGAAATCCGTTGGATCCGCGCTGTCTTGAATGAAATACCAGAGAACCTGATCGATCGTCAGTGCCCCGTCACCGCCCGCAACCACGGGCGCCGGTTTCTCGCTGCCTGCCGGCTTCAGGACGAATTTGGTTTCGATCGATCCCGTGATCCACGGGATCTGCGATCCGTTGGTGGCCAGGCGCACGTCCCCCCGCACTGTTCTGAACGTGTCGTAGATGTCGAGACCCGGCTGCTGAAGTGCATTGGCAAGCGCCAAAGAATAAGGGCTGTTTGCGCCTGTGCCGTCATAGGCGACTTCCCCGGCGCCGGTAGCGAAGGCAATGAGAACCTGACCGGCGCCGGCCTCCATGTTGGCGAGGCCCTGTTCCAGTCCTTTTTCGGTGGTGAGCGGATTGTTGCGGCAAGCGTCCAGAATGATCAGTTTGACGCCGACTGGATCGTTCTTGACGATGTCTATGAGATCATTGAGGGCGATGGCGTCATCGATAACCTCCTTGGCAGACCCCGTCCGTACATCGACGGGTAGCAGCAAGCTTCGGCCCTCGTGCTGGAGCGCGTGTCCCGCATAATAGAGAATGGCAAGATCGGCACCGATCAGGTGGCTGCGGATTGCATTCTCGAGATCGCCGACGGCGGCTTTCTTTACGTCGTAGAAGAGCAGGACATCGAAGCCAAGCTCGGTGAGCGTTGCGGCAATCAGCTTGGAATCGTTTTTTGGATTCGACAAAGGCGCAAATTCGTATTCGCCGTTCCCGACCACGATAGCGGCTTTACGCTCCGCATGGGCCATCTGCGAGAACGCCGTTAAAAACAGCACCAACAGCGGGATCAAAAAAATCCATTGCGGCCGAAGGCCCGAACTTCTTTGCGTCATGGCAGGTAAGCCCAGATTGTTGACTTCGTTGTCCTGATGAACGGCAAGGATACAGCGTCCATAGTAATGCAATTTTTGCAGCTTCGCCTAGGGAAAAGGATTGAGGATGAAAGTGTGGCTTAGTGGCGGGACTACGTATGTCTGACCGGATCCATGGAGGCACAAAGTGCTCCGCCCAACTCCGATCCCTGCAAAAGCCTGGGTGATGATGGCCGATCGGTATCATCGCGTGACCGCGTAAAAAACCCAATCGGCGTCAGTACTTCGTCCGGAGAGTATGAACCTCGGCAACGCCGATGCGGCTTTCGAGGTGGCGGGTCTTTGTGCTAGGCTCCTGATACAGGAATGCCGGCGTCACGAGACAGGGGCACTCTCCGAATGGCTGAAGAACGCAAGACAACCGTCCAGACGCCGCTTGGGCCCGCGACGCTGACATTTACGCACCTCATTGGCCATGACGAGATAAGCCGGTGTTTTGCCTTCACCGTCGGTTTCGTCAGTTCCGACGAAAACGTCGACGCGCTCAAACTGCTTGGAAAGCCAATTTCGGTTGAGGGCGAGGCCGGAAATCCCAAGCGGTGGTTCAGCGGGCTCGTTTCAGACTTCCGCCTGACGCGGATCGAGGAAGGCTTTGCTTATTACGAGGCGGAGCTGCGGCCGTGGCTCTGGCTGCTCGCCAACACCACTGACTGCCGCATCTTTCAGAACATGAGTGTCGTGGAAATCGTCGAGCAGATATTCTCGAAATATAAGCCGGCTAAGTTTGAAAAGCGGCTGCAAGGATCCTATGAGGCGAGGGAATACTGCGTGCAGTATGACGAAACCGACCTGGATTTCGTGCAGCGCCTGCTCGAGCACGAAGGCATCATGTATTTTTTCGAGTATGGCGACGGAGAGCACACGCTCATCCTCGCGGACGCCATGAACAAGCTGAAGCCGGCGCCGGGCTATGCGACAGTCAAGTTCCGCGCGGAAGGCGACCCTGTGCGGCGGGACCAGGAATATATCACGCAATGGGTGGCAACCAGTTCCGTTCACCCGGGCGCCTACGCCCACACGGACTATGATTTCACCAAGCCGGGCGCCGACCTCATGGCGCAGTCGACACAGCCCTTTTCTCACGCAGAATCACAAGGAGAGCACTACCGCCATCCAGGTGCCCATTTGAATGTGGGCCGCGGCGACGCTGTGGCCTTGGTAAGACGCGAGGAAATACAGGCGGCGCATCAGCGTATCACCGCCGCCGGTACTGTGCGGGGGCTGGCTTCAGGCTGCACCTTCAAACTGGAAAACTTCCGGCGGAAGGACCAGAACACGGAGCATGTTGTCCTGCGCGCCGAATATCGCCTGTTCGACCCCGGTTACCGCCCGGCTGGTTATGCAGGGGAGGAAACCTTCCACGCAGCACTTCAGGTCGCTCCAACCTCCATCACCTACCGGCCGCAGCGTATCACGCCTCGTCCAATCATGCGGGGGCCGCAAACCGCGACGGTGGTCGGTCCTTCAGGGGAGGAAATCTTCACCGACAAGTATGCGCGGGTGAAGGTGCAGTTTCACTGGGATCGCCTCGGCAAAAAGGACCAGAACAGTTCCTGCTTTGTACGGGTTTCGCAAACCTGGGGCGGAGCCGGGTGGGGCTTCATCCAGATCCCGCGTATCGGCCAGGAAGTGATCGTGGACTTCCTCGAGGGGGATCCGGACCGGCCGATTATCACCGGCAGGGTTTATAACGGCAAGGAGATGCCGCCCTACGAGCTGCCGGGAAATGCCACCCAATCGGGGTTGAAGACGAATTCTTCGCCGGGCGGCGGCGGTTGGAACGAAATGCGCTTCGAGGACAAGGCCGGATCGGAAGAGGTTTATTTCCAGGCTCAGAAGGACCACAACCTGCTGATCAAGAACGACCGCGGCAAGTTGGTCCAGCACGACCAGTCCGACCGCATCGACAACAATGCAAAGCATTCCGTCGGCGTGAACCTCGATGAGGACGTCGGCAACAACAAGACGACAAAGGTAGGCGTCGACCGCACGGTCAATATCGGTTCCAACGACACCGAGACGGTGGGCATCAATCGCTCACTTACCGTTGGCGCAGACGAGACGATTGGCATCGGCGCGAACTCCACCGAGACGATCGGCTCCAACCACACGCAGACAGTCGGCATCGTCCAGACGGTCGTCGTGGGTGCGGCGCGGATCGATACGGTCGGGGCCGCAGAGACCAGAACGGTGGGAGCCGCTCAGATGAACACCATCGGCGCGACCAGGTCGGTAAGCGTCGCTATCAGCCAAAGCCATGACATCGGAACTTCCGACAGCTGGGATGTCGGCACTGACCAGAGCATCGGCATTGGCGGTGGACAGACAAGCCAGATCGCCAAGACACGCACCGCGAAGATCGGGGAGGACGATGCTACGGAGATCAGCGGTGCCCGCGTTGTGAAAGTTGCGAAAGGCAGCGCGCTCGAGGTCGGTGAGGACGGGCTGATCAAGATCGGAAAAGATCTGCTGATTGACGCCGGTGACTCAGTCGTCATCAAGTGCGGCTCTGCGGCCATTTCAATGAAAAAGGATGGCACGATTACGATCGAAGGCAAGGATATTTCTGTCAACGCCAAAGGCAAGTTCAATGGCAAGGCTTCAAGCGAAGTCACGTGGAAAGGCAGTAAGATCACTCACAATTGAGGGGCAGTCAGATGGCCGAGACTCGGGAACGTATAGAAGGGGTGGTGATCGGAGTGTTGTTGGGGTTCGATGCCGGCGTGCCGCTGGTCGTCTTTCCCGGCAACCCCCGTGACACCGCGTTGCCTGCGCGCAGCTTGGCCGACCTCACATCGGCAATGATCGGTGCTGAGGTGGCGCTGCTCTTTGAAGGCGGAGAGGCGATGCGGCCACTGATTGTCGGCCAGATCGTGGAGCCGGCGCGCAAGTCTTCGTCGCCACATGTCGTTCGCGACGGCGAGCGCGTGCGGATCACCGGCGAGGAGCGTATTGAGCTTCGTTGCGGCAAGGCCACGATCATCATGGAAAAGGACGGCCATATCACCATACGCGGCACCTATGTGACCAGCCACGCCAGCGCCGCCAACCGCATTCGTGGCGGATCGGTGAACCTCAACTGATGCCTGCCGCACCTGTTCTTCGCGAAATCGTCCGCCAGCATGCTGAGATGGCGGCATTCCTGTGGACGGTCTACGACTATCATCTGCTCCATCCGGACGAAAACCCCGAAATGGACGAGGAGCGGCTTGCGCGGCTGATCGAGAGGCTGGAAGCGCATATCGACGGCTTGCGAGTGGCAGGAGAGACCGGGCTGGAAATTGCCAAGGAGCGGTACGCCTCGTTTCACGAGGCCGGGGAGTTGTTTGTGGTGCGGATGCTATCTGGCTCACCGGACTTGCGGATTCGGGCACTCGATCTCGACAAGGTCAGACGCTACTTGAAAGTGACTCTGGAGACGTCCGCTTGAGCAGACGCCGAACGCCGCCAGCGCTCGTCAAATGAATTCGCGAGTCATGTCGATCCTACGAACAAAAAGGTTACCGTCATAACCAAACTCGATCCCTGACCACGCCTTTCCGTTAAACGTGAAGACTTCTTTCCAGCCCACCGCAACAAGATAGTCGTCGGTCGCATGCATCGCATAGACGAAGCCCAGTGATCTGAACGGCACGAGTTTCATTCCTTTTTGGACGTAAAGGCCGTACTCGTCATCTCCCCAGTACCGATTTCCAGCGAACTCGCATATCGAGCATATCTGTGTACCCGGTCCAGCTATCTCCGTTAATTCCTCATCCGCGTACCGGGCACAGAAGCCATTTTCGCAGCCGAGATATACGCTGCCGTCACGCGCAACCTGCAACGCAGAGATGCTGTGGTTGAATCCGAGAGGAACTGGGCGCCAACGAGTGCCATCGAGGCGCAGCAATGTCCCCTGATCGCCGGCCACGTGAATGAGCTTAAGTGTCGGACCATGCATGGCACGCAGGAAAGCCGAAGTCCGTGTCTCGATCGGCACCCATTGGGTGCCCTGCGCCAGGCAAACAGTTCCTTCGTCTCCATAAAGATAGGCAGTCCTTTGGTCGAGATGCCAGAGCTTGTTCGTGAACGCCTCCGGTCCTTCGCCAGTCGCAATGGTGCCGTTGCGAATGTGATGGGTGGTTCCACCGACCTGCAACGCGATATGTTCCTTCTCGGAGAGGCTGACATGCGAGAGAATGAGATCGTCGATGTCCAGCAGTACTTCTTGGCGAATCTGGTCGTCGAGCGACATCCGCAGCAGGAACGAGCGTCCCGCTTCGTCGTTCTTGTCGCTAAGTTGCACGGATACGGAGAAGAGATTTCTCCCCAGGTGGAAGGCGTTGATCGCCTCGATGTCGATCTCGTCAAGGGGGTAGTCGTCGAGACGCGGCTCTGGATCGTCCGTCATCACCTTCCTACCGTCATTGCATTCAGTTCGGTCTGTGTCTTCTTCGGTCGGACTACGTCCTGAAGATAGTTTATCATTACGAGCCGCAAGCATTCAATCATGTCGTCGGCATCCTTCTGCGGCGCGTTCTTAATCGCGGGTTCGTTCTTCCGTACAGCATCGAGTGACTTTTCCATCGCATTCTTCAGCGATGGCTTCCTGCGTCGCTTCTTTTCCTTTCGGAAGAATGCGGCTTCTTGGTTCGTTTTCAAGTTGTGGGGCGTTCCCTTCTTGCTGCCGTCGCCGCGCTGAAACCCGCCCCCTTTCTTGTGCTTTCGGGAACGCATGCAGATGCATGGGGCGGTCTGGTTGTCGTACTCCTTCCATCGCGTGAAAGACTTGTTCTGCTTGCGACTGCTCTGGAAGCACCCAACGCGAACGAAGTGTTCGGATTCGGACCCCGCAGGGCAGTCGGCCTTCGAATGCTGATGGAGCCGGATCTGATATTTGTTGAGCAGGGTTTCGCAGTCCTGGCCCCCGGCGCTCAATCCGGCCATATGGGGCCATGTAACCGTGTTGGGGCCTGGGGAGGAATGATTGTTGGTGGCGAGATCGGTGAAGCGGATGACCGGCTCCCCGTCAAATTTCACATCATTCGACCAGCTGTTGAAATACTCTTTGCCAGTGTTGTTCGATGTGATGATGCCCTTCTTGGTGGCACAGCCTGCTTCGGTGCCGGACGTTCTCGACAGGTCTGACTTGTTCTTGATATTGACGGTTTGCCCGCCGATTTTAACCGTGCCCGTGCCCTTCTCTGTGTCGCTGGCAAATCCGAAGCTGGGGTAGGGGATGGGCACGCCGGGCGGTGTTGCCGGGTTCTCAGGCGGGGTGAAGCAGGTGTCCGGGAAGACCGCGATGGTTCTGGCGTTCACGGCCCTGCCAGAAATTTCAAGGCCGTTTGCGAAGACGTTGGACATTTAAGCTGCCCTCGTCGCCAGGATAGCAGCGCCGCAGGCGCCAGAATCGCTGGAGGCTTCGATTAAGACCGGATTGCCGGCGGCGTAGCCCTTGCGGGCGGCCATGAAGGCCATGCCGATCATAATGGGCACAGCGGCCGCGCCGACATTGCCGAGGCTTTCTCCGGGCGACCAGATGTCCTGGAAGTCGTGCCGGCCACGCAACAGGCGTAGGCTCGCCAATGCCGATTGTTTGAACCAGTATTGCTCGCCGACAAGATCCGCGATGCGGTAGCCCACCCGGCTCATTTCAATGCCGGCTTCGTGAAGTGCGGCACGGTACGCCGAGGTCATGCCGTCGCCCCGCAGCGGTAGATCCTCCGCATTGTAAATGAAGGCCCGCTCGCGGGTCAGACCGAGCCCGGCCAGACCAAGGGCGCCACTATGTGAACGGGTGCAAAGCACGGCTGCTGCGGCTTCCCCCGGGATAAAGCCATTTGGATTATCCGCAGTCAGCAGGCGTTCGCTGGCGAGATAATAAGAAAGGGTCTCTGCCGTCAGATAGCTGTCGACGCCAGCGATCATCACAAAGGGCGCTGCATCCGCCGCCAGTATGCGGCGGGCCTGTTCCAGGGCGACATGCCCCGACGGACGACCATAGGGTACAATTCTCGAGCGGCCATGCGGCGGACATTCCACGATCTCAGCTATGCGCTGGAGCAAACGGGCACCTTCGGGGGCGGGGCGGCCGTGCCTGTCCTCCTCGGCGAGGCAGAGGATAAGCGCAGTCTGGCCGCGGGCTTCAGGAGCGGCCTCGAAGGCCTCGCAAATGGCACCCCCGGCGAGACGGGCCATACGCGTTTCGCCAAGCCAGTTGCGCGGCAGAGGTACTGGAGCTCCGATCAGCCATTCTCTACCAGGTCCCAGAAAACGCGTTTCTTGAAAGCCGTCCAGGCGCGCTCTCATTGCCGCGCAGGCGGATTGTGTGTCGAGGCCGACGGCCGTTGCCATTCCAACCGAGACGATGTCGATCGGGGCGGTCATGCCTCTTCCTCCTGCGCCGCGGGCGCACTGCTCGCGCGCACGTAGGTGCGACCGGTGGCCCGCGCCCTCAGCATCGATTGGGTCGGCGGTCCGACCCAGCACTCGCTGAAGTCGAGGATCGTTCGGTGGATGCGTTGCGACATGCGCCAGACCAGCGAGAAGCGCCTGTTCTCCGGATCGAACAAGACAGTGTCGGGCGCCAAAGCGCTCTCGAAGACTTTCTCGCGCCCCTTGAACAACGTCATCGGTAGACTGGTCGCTGGAAGCCGGAAACTCTCGCGCCCGGCCGGTGTCAGATTGACCAACACCACGTCCTCCCCGCCCTTCGGATGTTCTATCTGCTGGTCGGGCGGCGACATCTGGAAGTAGCGCTCGTCGAAATCGGGCGGAAGGAACGGGAAGATGTTGTCGATCCAGTTCTGATCATACGTGCCGCCGAATTCAATGCGGCCCGGCCAACCCCGCCCGTATGGGCCAAAGCTCATTGGCCGGTAGTCGCCAAACGGCGAGCGGATTTCCTCGCCTATCGCCTGTGTGTTTGGAAGGGGTAGACCGGGGACCAGATGCTGGTTCTTCGGTCGCGCCCATCCCCTGCCGACGGGGTTGAGCGGATAGCTCGCCGGCAGCTTGTCCTCCGGGTCGAGGCGGTCCGTACCGCCCCACGCAGTGTCGTAGGAGAAAGGTTGCCGCAGGAAGGATTGCGCACTCGTGGCAACGAAGAGTGGGCCGCGGGCGCGCCACTCGCGATGGCCGAGGACATCAAAGACCTTCGACCAGTTGCCGACCTTGATCCCGACACTGACGCGGTCGACTGGACGCCCGCCGGGAGCATAGGCAAATCCGTTGGCGATGACGTCGCAGCGCGGCTTGCGAAAGGCGAAGTCGGTCTCCCAGAGGGTGGCCGAAAAACCGGGTGCACCCGTGTATGTGTCGGCCATCACCAGCGGTGTCTGCACGGATGATTTTTGCACGGGGGCACCTGGCGTCTCGGGAAAGTCGAAGGTTCCCTTGACGACGATGGCGATGTATTCGCGGCCCTCCTTGTCCATCCCCATCGTGAATTCGGTCGGGAAGCCTGTCTGGTTCCAGATCTGCATCAGCTCGCCTCCAGACTTTCGGGGAAGAGGTGGCGAAGCGCTGGTTCAGGTGCACCAGGATCAATCTCGATTGGCTCGCCAGGCTGCGTCCACAATGCCATGCCTCGGACCACATCGCCTGATATCTTGATCGCGGGATAGGGCAGGGTCGCAAGAAGGGCAGCGAGCCCATCGCCGTCCATTGCGCCGTCGCGCGCAGATTTTCCCGCCGCTTCCAGTGCATCGAACCAGTCCGCGGCGAAAACCGCGATTTCGGCCGCCAGGGTCGGCGGCGCGGCCGCGATGGTCAAGGGAAACCGGCGGCCTGCGCGGTCGGAACTTGCCATCACGATGCCGGTCATGGGCCCAAAGGCCTCGGATCCGAGGATAAACCGCAACGCCGGATGAGAGGTCACCGAACCTCGAGAAAATCGATGAACCAGATATCGGCTGATCCAGCGATCCCACGGGCCAACGAAGACTGCCGGCAGACCGCGCGTCACGAAATCCCCCATCGCGGGCAGTTTTCCAAAGAAGCCTGGCAGGATCAAAGCCTCGTCGGGCATGAGAACCTCGCAAACATTTTCAGATCGTAGGGATTGGCCACGCTCGCGGCCCGCAGCTCGAAATCGGCGTAATGGCCCTGAGCGGCAAGCCGCAACTTGTAGAGTTCGGGCAGTTCCGTTCCGCTCAGACGACCGGCACGCAACATTCGCAGGAAAGCCCAGCTTCCGGTTTCGCTGACCATCACTTCCGGTGAGCCGTCGAGCGGTTGGAAGGCAAGGGTAATCACACCGGTCCCGTCCTTGCCTGGCCAGGTCATTGGCTGCGGGCGTGTCGGGTTGTTGAAATAGGTGAGGCTCTGGCCGTCGACGTTTAACGTCACACGGCCGACGGTCGGAGAGAGATCCTTCGGTTCGAGCGTAAAGGTCAGGATCGGTCCGGCGCCGCCAGGAAAGAGGTTGTCGCGGATCAGCCGGGCCTGCTCCAACGCTGCCAAAGACGATGAATCGAGGTGGATGTCCGCTCGCCATTTCCACGGGTGGCGGGTCACGTCAATGTAGTTGATCAGGTGATTGTTGATGAAGCTGTCAATCAGCCCGCCCGGGCCAAAGACGCGTGCAAAGTCGACGACGTTCACATCGATTGCGCTGTCAGCAATGAATGGATAGCGGTTCGCGAGCGCTGCCTGGCAGAAGGGCAACACATCAGCGCGCCAGATGGCGTTGAGTTCCGAGGTCACCGCTTTCGTCGCAATGCCGCTCGTATCGCCAGCGATGCCGGCCAGCCAGTCGTCCAATGGATCAGGCAGGGTTATGGCCTGTTTTGCAACTGCCCCCGTGAGCTCGGCCAAGCCTCCTTGCCGCTTTATGGCATCCTGGGCGTCGGGGCTCGCCGACACTGTCTGCAGCATGTTCGAAAGCGCGGTCATCGCGGCCACGGCATCATTGAGTGCCGGAGGCTGGCCATCGACCTCGGCAATTGCGCCCTTGATGGATTTGAAGTGCTCGGCGACCGGAGCGCCCGAAAGGTCCACTTCGGCTTTGGAGCCGGCGGGCATCAACTTCACGCCCGTCTTGGCAAGCTTGCCGATCTTGCCGAGCTTGGACAGGAGCTTGGAGGTTGCCGCAGGAGGGACTTTACCGCCACCCTCATCTTCGGGACGGGTCAGTTCCGTCTCATGCACGACGGCGTCCAGAAGCCGTTTCATGGCAGAGTCTGCGCTGGAGAGATCCTTGAGATTTTCGCTTGCCGTCTGCAGGTCGGTCAGTGGAGCGAGCCTTACGTCGCGCAGGAAGCTGTCCCACTTGGCAATGTAATCGTCGTAGTAAAGCTTGAGGATGTCCTGCGACAGCGCGGCGACAGAAGGGGTGGCGCTTTCCGAGCAACCGCCGGCAAAAACAGAGCGGTCGAGCGCAGCCTGCGTGGCGACGTCTTCCAGCCGCGCAAGAACCACGTTGTGGAAGCCGTCATAGGTGAAGGTGCCGCTGATGCCTACCCGAAGCGTCTTGTCCGAGCGCCGAGCGAGTACCTTGAGGCCATTCGGGCCGACATGATCTGCCGGGACCCATTCCTTGAGCGCCCTGACTTCCGGGTCGGACAGCAGTGCATTATAGGCACGCACTGGAAGTGGAATTGAACAGATGGCCCGCAAGGCCTCGCTCACCAGCGCCTCATCGGGTTGAATAAGGGCCTGCTCCGCCGCCATGTTGTCGATTGCCGCAAGTTGATGATCGGCGGCCATGTCGGTGCGGAACGGTGGAACCGGTGCGAATTCGGGCAGCCGCTCGGTCCACCATTGCTTGGCAAATTCGGGATCCATCGGCGATAAGCCCGTCATCATGCGATATGTCTTCAGCGCTCCGAGCAGGTATTCGGGGTCGCGGATCTGACGCCACATGGTCGCTTCGAGCAGCGCGACCATGCGTGGTTCCAATATGTTGCGCAGCGAGCGATCGTAGGCGTCGGCCTGCGCCTGTCTGATCTCGGTTGCCGCGGAAGGGCCGATCAACGCAGCCATGCCGCCTGGCGGCTCGGTACGGCCATTTAAGACTTCGGTTGCAGCTTCGAGCGCCACATCCAGATCGAGCGGTTCGAGTGGCGCCTGACGCGCAGCAATCGGAGTGAGCGGAATCTGCAGGGCTTCGAGCTGCTCGGCCTGTGCGGCCAGCGCGGCGCTGTTTTTCCGATAGGAGATCGTAAAGAACAGGCCGGCCACGAGAACCAACGCCGCCGCGGCCACTGCCGCACCGCGCCATATCCATATGCGCCGTTCCTCCGCCGCGGGATCAAACGTACCGAGACCTGCTTCCTTGAAGATCACTTTCGTGAGCAGGTCCTTCAGGAAGAAGCTGCGCGTTTCAACCCGAGGCATTGGGGTGGCGGGCTGTGCGGGCAGGCCGAAAGAAGAAGAAAGTGCTGCTGTCAGCCGGTCGATTGCGGTGCCTTCCTGAGTGGCGGAGGTCAGATAGATACCGCGCAGCCAGGCGCTCTCTGCATAGCGGCTTTCACCGAAAATGGTCTCTACCAGCACGCGAATAGGCTCGGAAAGGCTCTCGACCTGCGCCGGGAAGCGGAAGATCTCCGCACGGGCATTAAGGTTTTCTTCGCTTTCCAGACGGGGAATGAGGCGTCGTTCGAGCACGCCAGCCAATGCTTCGAGTTCCCGCGTGACTTCGCTGCCGTCGATGCGAGCGCCGGGTGAGAAGGTTGCTCCCCAGACCTGCTCGCGTCCCGCCGTCGACAGGCCTGCGAAGAAAGTCTCGAACCCCTTGATGAGATCGGCCTTGGTCAGCATCAGATAAACGGGCAGACGAATTTCCAGCCTCTCCTGCAGTTCGGTGAGCCGTTTGCGGATCTGGCGGCCATGTGCCCGAATGGCCGCGTCACCTTCCGCCAGCGTGTCAATTGCCAGTGCCACGATGACGCCGTTCAGGGCTCGGCGGCCCCGGTGCTTTTTCAGAAGATCGAGGAAGCCAAGCCATTCGGCTGCATCGACGTCGGGCTGGCTTTCCTGTTGAACGTAGCGGCCTGCAGTGTCGATCAGCACAGCCTCTTCAGTAAAGAACCAGTCGCAGTTGCGCGTCCCACCGACCCCATGCAAATCATCCGACAGATCAATGGGAAAACTCAGTCCAGACTGCCGCAGTGCGGTTGTCTTGCCGGTTGCCGGGGGCCCGATGATGACGTACCACGGCATCTCCCGTAGAAGTTTTCGGCCGCCGACTTTCTGGCGTTTCAGCTCCGTCATCACCTCTCGGAACTTTGCGCCGACAGAGGCGACCCCTTCTTCCGCCGGGCTTGGCGGCGCTTCCGGTGGAGGGACGATCTCGGAAACGAAAATGCGATTGGCCTTGATCGCCCGGCGTTGCGCCGCGATCCACCAGATGAGAAAGAGGACGACAAGAAGGCCGATGACAACCAGTCGTACCGTCTCAGAAGCCAATGGCGCGCTTTCTGCGACACTGATGATTGGGCCGAAGATCCAGATGATCAGGGACAGCAGCACGAGCCCGATGAAGGTCCAGAGCCAGCGCGAGGTGAGGATTGCCCAGAAGAATCGGAAGACCGCCATCTCAGAGCCCCTTTTCGATCAGGAGCTCGATGCGGCGGTTGGCAGCCCGGCCTTCGCGACTGTCGTTTCCGGCCAGAGGCTGCGTTGCTGCACGTCCTTCCGACCTCAGGCGATCCGGCGGCAGGCCGCTGGCACGCAACAAGGCGGCAATCGTTGCAGCGCGCGCCTCCGAGAGGCGCTGATTGTTGGACAGGGGATTGGTGGCCTGGAGCGGAACATTGTCGGTGTGTCCGACGATCGTGACACTTCTGATCAGCTCGGCGTTGTCCTTGAGCACAGCCGCAATCGATGCGACGAGGGGTTCGAAGCTTTTTGTCAATTCGGCCCGGGCAGAAGGGAAGAGCTCCGGAGTGCTCGACTGAAGCAGGAGTGTGACCCGAGAGGCGTTTTCATTGCCTTTCAAAGCCGGAAGAAGCGCAGGAGGCGCGGCGGCACGGAACTCTGGTAAAAGCGCAAGGACGACGGGTTCGACTGGCGGCGCGCCCGGCGGCGGTGTGCGTTTCTCCGGGCGATAAATTTCGGCGCGCTCCGGCGGTGGTAGCGCCCGAACGAGCGTCGCAAGCTCTTCCGCCTTGGAGCCCAACCGCGTCGATAACAGCACGTAGATCGCAGTCGCGAGTGCGACCGCCACGACAGCGAGCACCCAGATCGGAATGGCAAAGCCGGAAGGCTCGTCTTTCGCCGTAACGCCCTCCCACCTCGGCGAAAGCGGCGCACCCTCGGCATCCACGTCCCGCAAGAAGCGCGCGGCTGCAGCGCGAACGGCGTTAATGGAGCGATCGCCGGCACGCCCCGGCACCCGATATTTGCCGCGGAACCCAAGCGCCAGGCACATATACTGCAGCTCCAGCAATTCACGATCGCGACCGGGATGGCGTTCCAGCTCCTCCAGCCTGGCGAAGAACTGCTCCCCGGCATCCACATCGCCGCGTAGCATGACGACCAGCGGCTGGCGCGGCCATGCGCTGGATCCACCCCAAGGCGTGTTCAGTGCCAGATCGTCAAGCAGTGCGGCGACAGCCCAGGCGGCCGCATCAGCGCGGGCCAGGCTTTCGCCAGACGCCACGGCCGCATCGCGTGCCGAAACGAGTTCCTCCATCAGCCTGGTTCGCAATGCTTCCGGATTGCCGGGTGGCAATGCATTCTCGAGTTCGGGGGCAAATTCGAACAACCTGGCGAAGGCATTGACCAATGGATTAGGATGGGATCGGGCGCGTCGAGCCAGTGTGCCGGTGGCAATGACCGGCATTGCGCCCGGGGGGACGGGGCGGATACGCGTACGACCCTGATCTTCCGATAGGCCGAATGGATCCTCACTTGACATGGTACTACCTGTTTACCGAGTAGCAGTCGATCTGTGGTTCGTTTGGCAAAACACCGGAGACTCCAATCACAAAACCGGGCGAGCGTAGAAGCGACTCCCAGTGCTCGCTGCGTTGATCGAGTTCGAGGCAGAGGCGATCTCCGTCGTAGGGAATTTCGCGGGGCTGAGAGTGAAGAGGTTTTAGGCCGATACCGGGCAGTCGAGACTTCCACAGCGCCTCGAATTCGTCCGCAGCACCCACAGTAACCTGGTTGACGAAGATTTTGCGCAGCGCTTCGTCGGACATGTCGCATCCGACCCGCACGACAATGCGGCTGGCCGTCAGAAGTTCGGGATTGTCGATGCGGACCTTCCAGACATTGGTGGCGTGTTTCAAAACAGGCAGCGCCCGCGACTTCGGCTCGACATAGCGCAGGCTCAGGATCAGTGAGCGCAATGTGTCGGCGAGTGCAGCAAAAGCTGGTCCAGGCGCCATGTGCTCATAAATGGGAAGCTCGCTCAGTCGCCGGGAACCTGACCCGTAGGTCGCCATCCGGCCAGCCAGTCCGCTGAGCTCCAGAAAGAGCTCGGCGGGATGAAAAACCTCCTGAGGAAGCATATGCGCCAACCGGGCGCGGGCGCTGTTGGCAAGATCGAGCACCAGCAGATTTTCTACGCTGCGGCCGGGGCCGCCGAGCACCATCTTGCCATGGGCTTCGGCTATGCGGTCAAGCCCAGTGATGACTTCCTGGAGGAGTTGGCCATAGAACAGCACGGTCCCGGTTGCGAGTGCGGGCGGCAGGAAGTTTTCGGAGATCGCCACCCTGCCATCGGACAGGAGCCCGGTAACGTTGGTCACCGGCATTGCGGTGTAGCCACCGGTCGCCTGCGCCGGGGAAAGGAGCAGGGCTTGCGGACGGGCGATCTCGATCTCTTCGGGATCAGCGCCGCCATGCACGGCATCGCGAACCCACTCGATCCTTCCTCTATACCTCGCACCGGTGGGATCTCGGTGGGCAGGATCGAAGCTGGCACCTCCCGGAGGTTCGAGCGGCAGGGCGAGCTGAACAGCGCCGGCGCCCATGTCGTTCGTGATTGTCAATGGGGTCGGGGCGTCCATCGTTTCGGGTATTGCGAACGGAGTGCCATCCGGGAAAATGCCACGGGCCGACGTCACCGCTATCCGTCCGGTTTCCAACTGCGCGGCATCCAGCATCAGGGACTTGAAGCCGAAGGTCTGCAACCGTCCAGCCTGCAGCGAGCCGCGCATCAGTGCTTCTGTATAGCGGTCCTGCTGCTGGAAATGCTGCGTTCGCAGAAAGAGCCCCTCGGACCAAAGAACCTTGTTGGTATCGGTCATGCTAAACGCCCTCCATTCAGGCGAGCGCGAGCGTCATACCGCCGCGGCTGAGTACGACATTCGCCGTCACCGTCGATTCCGGCCTGATCGGAACACTCCTTCGCCACGTACGGCTGCCGGGTTCCCGGAACAGCGCGACAATCCCGAGGAAAGTGGCCTCCGGCGGGAACGCCACCGTCTTTGAGGCGGTTGCACCGGGAGCGACCGTCAATTGCTCGGATCCGACGAGGTCTGCGCCGAGCGCACCGGACGGATCTGACTGAAGGGCAAAAATGTCAGCCGAGTTGAATTTCCCGACATCCTTCAGCCGGAGAACGAGGAGGGTTACGGGACGCTCCCCGCCACCGGCGGCAGCATTCATTCCGGCCTGTCCCGTCGCCCTGACGATTACGGTCGAGGATTTGGGTGGACCGCCCATGCAAGCGGAAAGCAGGCCTGTCGCGCCGGTCACAATGAGAAAACCGCGTCGGTTAAGCATCAATTGTCCTCCCTCTCTTCATAGCCATCCCGAAAGTCGCTCCCGATTTCGCCGAGGAAGCGCGTCGACGCGCTCTTGGCGATTTCGCGATAGCGGTTCTCATAGAGCTCCCAGAGTTTCGCCCGCCGTCCACCGGCAAACAGGGCATCCAACGCTGAGTGCGACTTCAGTTCGCTTTCGAGCGCCGCCGGGTCGAAGCGATCTATCATCCTGGCAAGCGCTGCTTGGACGCCACGCCACGTTCGCACATGGTGGTGGGCGAGATCGCGGATGGAATTGCCGATGGCGGCCTGCGGAGAAAGAAAGCCCGCGTTGCGCTGAGCCAGGAAGGTTGCGATTACATCATCCACCGTGGGAAGGAATTTGAGAGGATTGACCTCGGATGCGCCAACCACAGTCTGGGCGATTCTTGCTTCGCCCTTTTCTTCGGCTCGTTTGCGCAAGAGGTGCATCAGTCCTTCCAGCATCAGCCGGTATTCGCGACCGAAATTCTCCATCTGGGCAACCGGATCGGATGTGGCAAACTCTTCAGCGCCAAGCCCCAGTCCGCGCAGAAAGGCTTCGCGCAAGACGGTTTCGGATTGTCCGGTCTCTTTCGTCGTCAGCGTCGCCTGCGGTACAGGGGAAAAACGAGGTTCGGGCGGGGGCTCGGAGACGGGCTGCGGTGGCGTGCTTGGCAAGGAAAAATCCCAGGCGGGTTTGCCCTGGTCTGACGCGGGCAGAGGATCGAGGCTGAAGGGATCGTCGAATATCGGGGCCCTCTTTGCTGTCGCGCCCCTGTCCGACGCGACAAACGCACCCGGGGCTGGTTGTTCGAACGGGTCCGGTAGTCCAACCGGCCGCGGGGTAGGAACTGTCGGCTCCTTGCGCTCGGCGAAGAAGTCGTCCCGCTCGAGCCCACCCTGTGGCTGAGGATCCGTCTGTTCGGAAGCTCGCTCCGACGGTGTCGCCTGGAACTCAACCCGGACGACGTAATTTCCAAGTTGCAGGCGCGCTCCGTCATGCAGCGGGGCGGAATTCCCCAGTCCAAGCGGCGTGCGCGAGCCGTCAATGAAAAGCCCACCGCTGGAGGTGTCAGTCACCACATACCGGCCGCGAACGAAACCGATGGTGCAATGAGCGCGTGAGATATACATGTCGGGGTCGTCGATCCGCCAGCCAGCGTCTGCGCTGCGGCCGATGACGAGCTCGCCATCAACAAGCCGCATCTGGCGAACAGCCTGCGGTCGGGGTGAGTGTTCAAGGGTGAGGATCAGGCTCATGCCGCGGCCTCCGGCATTTTTGGCCGCCAGCCAATGATGGTGCGCATGCACAAGTCATCCGCGTCACCGCGGTCGTTCGGTCGAGCAAGCCATGCGATGTGTCCGATCCGCATGGCTCCGATCCTGGCCGCGGGAACGTCGTCCCTCTTGAGCACCAGCCTTACATCGACGTCGAGCCCGTCTCCCACCAGATCGCGGACAGCGGATTGCAAGGTTTCGCGCCGTTCACCGCCCGGCAGAAAAGCGACATAGTCGGCAAACGTCAGCGGGCCGATCGAGAGCTCTATCCTCTGCTGTCGCTGGAACGACCTCGGTCCAATCGTGGCGCTTCGTCCGAGTTGCCCATGCCCGCCGCCAATCCGTGACTGAAGCTCTGGCGGTATTGACGTCCAGGAGCCGACAAATTCGCGAAGCCGAACCGGCACTTTCATTAGGTCGGCGAGAAACAGCGTAAGTCTCTCTGGTCCATCCACCTGATGGGCGAGGGCCGATGCGTGGGAGATCTTGGTGGCGTCGATTTCCGAGGGCTCACCAGGCCCCGTTCCGCACAAGCCGAGACCCGCCAGGGCTGCCGACATCGCGCGAATGCGGCCGCCGTCGTTGCGTGTGACCTGAACCGGCGGATGAGCGTCGGCCCAGGCCCGATAAAAGAGTGCGATCATGCGGTGCTGAAGAATGTTCACGAAATCGACGAATGTTGTATCGGAGACCTCCCGCATGTCCGCCCTTGCGAACCACCGCTGCGAAAGTCGGTCCAGCACCCATCGCGTCAGATGGAGGGGCATCGGGCCTTCTGGCCCCAGCAAGCCGATATTTGCCACCGTGACACGGGCCGGCGCGCTTTCCGTGGCCGGCTCGACCTTTGCGACATCCTGCACGGCAAAACCAAGCCGCACGTGCTGTCCGAGCCGGGCCGGCTCCCGGTCCGGTCGCCCGGCCTGGCCAAAGCGCTGTCCGTCGTCTTCGAGGTGTCGCAGGAGCTCGAAGAAGTCGAATGCCTCAAGGGATGGAGTGGCTTCCTTCGTCAGATCAGGAAGCGGTTGCCCGGCGCTATCGGCCATAGCACATCCTCCTGTTTCTGTATGATGCGCGTGCGGGTGCGCACGAATGCGTTGATTGCCGAATAGCGCGCAAAAAGCTTCGACAGCAGCGCTGGAAGCAACAAGGTGCTGTGCCCGGCAAGCACAGATTGATCGATGTGAAGCGTAACCTCAGTGCCGCGCGCAAAGCACATCGGCCCGGCAATTGCCAGGCGCTCGATCACGGGCCGGGCCTCGACGCGGGCGATCGCGCGAACGTGCCTGCTCAGGCTTGGATCCCCGCGGTGCGCGTAAAGTTCAAGCAGCGCATGAAGCGGGTCCACGCCGCGACCTTCTTCTGCCAGGCTGAGAAAGTTCAGCGAAAGTTGCGCGATGAGCCGCCAGGCGAGTTCATCGGCCCTCGAGCCTTCCACCGCTCCAGCCGGAAGCGTCGCTGGAATCGAAGGCCACGGCGGCCGCAGCGCCCCGAGGAGCTGAACGGTCTCGACCGGGTCGCCGCTTTCGAGCGAGAGGGACGGTGTGTCGTCCAGGATAGGCAGATCGCGATTGGTACAAAGCGCCGTAACCTCAATCCGCTTCAGTTGCCGGGCCGCTGTTGACTTGGCAGGGCGCGAAAGCGTTAGGAAGACATCGTCGCCGGTATAGGATGTCCGAGTTTGTCCTTGGCGCAATTCGTCCTCGCCCGGTCGCCGCGGACGGCGCTCGGCGAAATAGACCCAGCCGTTTCCACGGTTCTGGCCCAAGCTAAAGAGTGCCGGTATCTCGGCATCAGGGCCTTCGGCGTCGGCGTCTTCGACGCCGATTGTGCGATAGATTTCGAAGTCTCGTGGGCGCGTGCGATCAGCGTGAAGTACTTGCCGGGTCCGGCGTGTATCGAGTTCAATGACGTTGCAGCTGCGCTCGAACAGATTGATGATTGGCGTTACGAAGAGTTCGAAATCCCTTGTCGTGATATTCGCAAGCTCTGGAACGGGACGCCGTAACAGAAAGACCAATTCCAAGCCGCTCCCGCAGCGCCGAACGACCGGTTTCAGGCTTCTCACGCGCACATAGTGAAATCTTTCCGGCGCCATGAAGTATTCGCGCAAAAGCCTGTAGCCTTCGAATGTTTGGCGCGTGCGCGGCATAAGTGCTTCGTCGTCGCAAATCCCGACCATCTCTGGATCCGGAAGTGCGCTCAGAATGTTATCGCGCCCTTCAGGGCGGGCTCCGACGGCCGCGCAAGCGCCAAAGAGCGTATCGAAAAGCAGGGGCGCCTTGCTCTTGTCGCCAAAATGCAGATCCAGACAGTCGAGCGACAACTCGCTGAGCTTGCCTTTGCCGGTTCGATTGACGATGACGCTCAGCGCCGCCGAACCGCTTGCCCCTTCAATTGGGGCTATCCCGGCCGCTGCAAGCGCGCTTCGATCCTGAATATAGGAGACCGAGCTTATCGCGAGCGGCCAAAGGGTAACGTCCTGGGCCGTCGTATAAATGCACCGGGTGGGTACTCCAGGGCGGACGCTCGAGACCAGTCGGGTTCCTCGCTTTACCAGGTGCCCTGCGAGCATCGTCTGGACCTGTTGGCCCGGCTTCAGCAAAGCCATGGCGGTTGCGGGGGCAGGCGCGATCAGGTCCGGATAGAAATTTTCGAGCACGCTTCGTGCGAAACGCGAGCTCTCGGCATCGACCTTCTGGCGAGTGCGCGCAGCAAGATAGGCCACACCGTCAAGAAGGCGTTCGACGAAGGGGTCGGGACACGGGATCGTGTCCAGGGAGAGGTTGCGCGCGATCGAGGGGTGCATTCCCGCGAACTCGGAGGCGAGTGCCCGAATGTGGGTGAGTTCTTCCTCGTAATACTCCAGGAAGACCCGGTCCATGGTCAGGTGTCCTTCAGCTCAGTCCGCGCCGAACCGTTATCGAGGTTGAGTATTGTGCGCAGCAGCAGCCGCTCTGGTGCGGGGGAGGTAAGCAGCAGCGCGTCGATGTCGATCCTGAGACCGGCTGCCCTGTCGCCAAGACTGACGGTGACTTTCGTCGCACTCTCCTTGAGTCGGGGTTCAAATGCAGCGAGCACGCTTCGGATCTCTTTGGCCAGTTCATCGCGGTCGAAGTCACGCGAGGAACGGCCGGAAAAAGGCGGGACGCCATAATTGATCACGCTGCGGCGCACCTCCGGGAAGTCCTCGAGCGATGGAGGGTCGTCTCCTGCCTGATCGGCTTCGAAGTCGGTCAAGAGTGGCGAGGATTCGAAGCGTTGCGCATTGAAAAGCGCCTCTATGTCGCGTCGCACTGCTTCGCGCAGCACATTGATCGAGACGACGACGCCACGGCTTTCCAGTTCCGCCTGCCGTCGCTCCAGAGAGAGCAGACGGTGGATGTTTTTCTTCTGCTCGGAACTGATATCCGTGGCAGCGTCGATCTGATGGAGGCCTCCCGCAATCAGCGCGTTGAGACGTTCCTCGTCCATTTCGTTCTGGATCGCCTGCCGGAGTTGATGGATTTCCGAACTGAGCCCCGGCAGGTCGTTCACAAGGCGATCCCACAGGGAGGGCTGGATGGCTTCGCGAGTTGCCCGCGGGTGACCTCCGGGCGGTCTTGCCTCCCGTCCCAATCCTTTTTGCCAGCTGTCACTTGCCGACATAGACATCCATTTCGACCTCGTCCTTGTCGTCATAGTTGAACGTGATGTTCTTGTAGGCGAAACCGATCCGCTCTTCGAGCACGTCTGGCTCATCGGCACTTGGCTTCATGTGGTAGTTGGTCACCGAAGCTTCCTTCAGCGTGATGACCAGGTAGTCGCTCGTTTCGCCTTCGATCGTTCTGCGCGCCGAAAACTTCACCTCGTCCAGAGGCGTGTTGTCGAAGAGAGCCTTCTTCAGATAGGGCGAGGACTTGTCGTAATGCTTGATGAAGTTGACCATTCCCAAGCTGACGCGGCCTCTGCGCGACAATGAATTGGGGTCGAAGGGAGCCACCATCTCAAACTCCACTCCGTAGACCTCGATTTCTTCCTCGTGGCCATCGCGAACGCTGGGTCCGGTGATATCAGGTACTTTGAGAAATCCGTCAATTTTCATGAATAACCTCCCATCAGCTATCTGTTGCTCATGACTTCATGGACGGCAGCTCCGAAACCAGCCGGAGCGAAGCGTTGATACCTTCCAACTGGTAGTGGGGCCGCAGATAGAACCGGGCATTGTACCAGCCGGGACGGCCCTCAACACTGTCAACCTGGACCTCGGCAGCAGCAAGGGGACGTTTTGCGCGGGCCTTTTCGTCGGCAAAGACAGGGTTGGCGAGAACGTAGCGGTTGATCCACTCCGTCAGCCAGATCTGCATGTCGGCACGTTCCTTGAACGAGCCGATCTTGTCCCGGGCGATCGCCTTCAGGTAATGGGCGAACCGCGAAACCGGGAACAGGTAAGGCAGGTTTGCACTCAATCTCTCGTTGGCCTGAGCGTCCGGGTCGACCAGCCGGCCGGCCCTCGTTTCGTCGTCCTGCAGTGAATGGGCGCCTATGAAGGCGGCAATATCGGTGTTCTTGCGATGGAGGATCGGCATCAGCCCCAGCTTGGCGAGCTCGGCCTCTCGCCGATCGTCAATGGCGACCTCGGTCGGGCATTTCATCGCCACCGTGCCGTCGTCGGTCGGGAAATTGTGGACAGGCAGATTGATCACTGCCCCGCCGTTCTCGACACCACGGATCTGCGTGCCCCAGCCGAACAGCTTGTGGCTGCGGTTGATGTTGACGCCCATCGGAAAGGCCGCGTTCATCCAGACATACTTATGATGATCGCCCTGGACTTCTTCCTCAAATGCAAAGCCCTTCACCGGAACGGTTTCTGCTCCATAAGGCAGCCTTGCAAGCACGCGCGGCATCGTCAGGCCTATGTAACGGGCATCCTCACTCTCGCGCAGCGACTGCCATGAGGCATAGGCCGGCGACGAGACGATCTGTTGGAGGTCTTGCGGGTTCGGCAATTCCTGCCAGCTTTCCATGCGGAAGAGACGAGGGGCGGCTGCTGCTATGAACGGTGTGTGCGCCGAGGCGCAGATGCCGGACATGTTGCGAAGCAGACCGACATCCTTCGGGTGGTTCGAGAATTCATAGGCGCCGATCAGGCAGCCGAACGGATTACCCCCAAGCATCGAGTATTCGTCGGTGTAGACTTTTTTGAATATGGGACTTTGATCCCACATCTGACCTTCGTAATCCTCAAGCGTATCAGCCAGCTGCTCCTTCGAAATGTTCATGACGCGGATCTTCAGCTTCTGATCCGTCTCGGTATTGTTGACGAGGTACCACAGCCCGCGCCATGTCCCTTCCATCTGGAGCACTTCAGGCGCATGCAGAATTTCGTTGGTCTGCTCGGTCAGCAGCTTGTCGATGCCACCAATCAAGGACTTGATCGATTTGATCGCGTTCGATGAGATGACGGTCGATTCCGCGCGGGCGCGGGCAGCAAGCGCCAGGTTCCTGACCAAGGTTTGAAGCTTGTCGCTGTCATCCTTCTTGACCTTGAAGTCCTTCTCCAGAAGACCGCTGAATTCCTGAAGGTCGACTCCCTCGGCTTCCGCGACACCAGCGGTAGCGGCTTTTTCCTGTTCGGCCATGGCTCAGACCTCCGACTTGCTGCTATCGTCGAGCGCCTGGTCGGCGATCTTTGCTAGCAGGGGCTCATTGTTCAAAAGTTGCGCGATGCGTTTTTCAGCGTCGACGCGTCCATCCATGAAGCCGAGCAATTCTTCGAGTTGGCGGCGCATTCTCAAGAGTTCTGCAAGCTGCGGGACTTGTTCGGCCACACGATCGGGCGCGAAATCAGCCATGCTGGTAAAGGTCAGGTCGATTGCAAGCTCTTCATCGCGCTCTTCACCCTCGGGTTGGGGAAGGGTGTTCTTCACGCGAGCTTTCACACGTGGACTGAGCGCTTCCATGAAGCGGCCAAACCTGTTTGCGTCCGTTTCGACAAAGGCGCGGTCCCGGACGGACTTGCTGGCCTCCGGTGTCTGGGAGGCGCCTGCGAGATCGGCCATCACGCCCATTACAAACGGCAATTCAATGGTTGTCGGGCTGCCGTAGGTTTCGACTTCGTAAGCTATCTGGACGCGAGGCGCCCGGTTTCTTTCAATTACCTTGGCCTTAGTTTCGCTCATTGATGGTCACCTTTCGTCCCAGGGACAGGTTTCTTGCTTTCCGGCACCCCGGCCAGAAGCCGGAATTCCTTCAAACCGGAGGGCGCCAGGTCCTCCATGAGTTCCAGAAAATCCATCGGCACCATGCGTTTGATCCTGCGCGCCAGATGAGGGATGGGGCTCGACGGTTCAGTACGGTCGTAAAAGGCGATGATCAGGTCGATGCACTTTGTGACATCCTCGCGCGATGTAAGCCGTGACGGAAAGACTGCCGGTGCTCCGATGTAAGTCGGAGCGGCGGGGGCGGTGGCTATTGCGGGCGCACCCTCACGGTCGAGGCCTTCATCGTTTGCGGTTTCCTGCCTGGGGCTCGGCTTTACTCGTTCAAGCGTGGAAACCGCTCGCTGCAGGAACCGGCTCAAATCCGGCAATGTGACACGTACATCCTCCCCGATTTGCCGATTGAGCGATGTTTCAAGCGCCTCCATTGCAGCCGCCGCAGCCTTTGCGCTCTCGAAAAGCGCAATCGCCTCGTCGGGGGTTTGTTCTGCAAAGGCAGCGCAACCGATCCTTACACGGTTCAGCAACTGGTCATGGGCGCTTACAAGCGACGCCTTCTCGGCCTCGCTCAGTCCGGGTGCGGCCTCGCTGAGAACGGTTCGGGTGTCGATCGCCCCGCGATCCAGATCGCGCCCTGTGACAGGGCCGACGCCCCGCGGCGTAAAAAAGGTCATCTTGCGAAGATCGCCGAGCAAGCCATCCTTGTCGTTCTGAAGCTGTAGAAGAGCGTTGATCCGACGTAGGGCGGCGTCGCGGAGTGGCAAGCCCTCGCGAAGTTCCGGATGCATCGTTTTCCAATGCATGTCGAAGGTTCCAGTGATCAGGTTCAGCCCGTCAGCGAGCCCGGCAAGACCCTGTTCGTTGGCAAGCGCGCGCGTCACGATCACCAGGAGCCTCAGATCCCGTCCATGGGGGCGCAACTCTTCAGATTTTCGAAGGACTGTCGACCAGTCGACCGGGACCTCGGTCCGTGAAACGGGGTTATTGCGCTCGTCACGGCTAATTTCTATCTGCGGTTGCACGAGGCGCTCGAGCTCGTGAAACCGTCCGTCATTCCGCAAGCTTTCACCTGACGGGTTCACACCGTCCAGCGGACTTAACCAGAGAGCAGAGTCGAACAACCGAACCCCCGTTAACCGACTAGTATTCCCTTGCAATTTGCTTTTTACCACAACTTCCCGGTCTATACTAATGCCGTGTATGTCCGGCTTCTAATTAATTCCGGGTGTCGATCAGCCGGGTGCTCATCGAGAGAATTGACACATGCCCATTAGCTATCGCAGCGCGTAAATCTTCGGCAAACGACTTGGTGGACTCCGTTGTTGGTCGAAGCTGTGAGAAAAGTGGCTGGTCGGTCTGCATGACAATTATCAGACTTCTGCCGAACGTGGCGTCGACGGAAAAGGAGAGCTTGGAAGGATCGGCTGCACCCTCTGCGGCAGGGTAGGCAACACGGATAGTGCGCACGCCACCCGACACGGACCCAATTTGGGCAAGGGCGTGATCGGGCCTCTTTATGTTCGGAAGAACATTGAAAAGATTGCCGGTGACGTCGGCGATGACGACCCACAGGTATCCCTTGTCGAGCGAGGCCGGCGCAATTACGTCAATGACCGGGTTGTCGCCGACCGAATAGACGCCTGCCATGTTCGGTTCGGTCCTGTCGCCGTAGCCGAGAACGATCGACATTTGACCTTGCGGTGCATCTGGCAGCAGCTCTTGAACAACGCACAGTTGGCTGTTGAGCACTGTGGCGTCGAAGCGTAGCTCGCGATCTCCGACACGAGGGGCGAGCGTCTTTTTCAGAGCTTCGACGTCATCGCCGGACGCGACATTTCCACGGACGACCAGCGTCGAGCCGAGAGGAAAGCTGCCGCTCGCCGGAGGTTGAACGAGGAGCGGACCGCAGGTTTGAAGTGGCGCGAGAAGAGGCTTCAACTGGTCCGGCGACAGGTCCCGCGGACCGGCCGCGATCCGGACGATACTCTGGTAACCGGTCGACTTTGCCGCAGCGTCAAAGCGGGTGACCGCATCTTCGCGTGCAGCTTTGTCCGCCGCCAGACCGGTGAGGCGAGCTGTCCGATCAGCGACTTCGAGCTTCCACTCGACGAGTGGAGCGGCGGCTTTAAACAAGGCGTCAATGTCCTGCGCCCAGCGTTCAGATGGAGCACCCTGGGCAAGCGTCAGAGCGCCATTGGGCGGAGGAAGCCCGACCGTTCGGTTGAAGGTCGACAGGATTGCCTGTTGCTGCTCAGCATCCGGAGCAAAACCCGCAAGCATGGGGCGGCTTTGGGCATCCACCCCGGCCGTGAGTTTGTAAGGGGTTGCGATCGGAAGGGCAGTCGGGGACAAATGCTCAAAAACCCCGAAAAACCAAAACCCGGCGATTGCCGCCAGCGCCACCAGGGGCAGGATCGCCAGCCATGGCTGCCACCTGGGCCTTGCTTGATGCCCGGTCTCCCGCCGTGCCTTGGCGAGACCAGGCTGCAGCAATCTGCCGATTTCCTTGACGACTGCGGCAGCACTCGGAGGGCGTTGGGCAGGGTCCGGCCTGGTGAGATCGTCGATCAGCGCCTTCAACGGTTCAGGAACACCCGAGGTATCAAGTCGCCGTTCCTTGTGACGGACAACCTCGCCGGGACTGGTTCCCACGTCAGGAATCCTTCCTCGAAAGGTGGCAAGCAGCGAAGCGCCGAGCGCATAAAGGTCAGAGCGTGGCTCCGCCTGCCCATGCAACTGTTCCGGCGCCGCATATTCGTATTTGCCCGCAAATTCCTTGCCGACAATTGTACGGGCCCCTGTCTTGCTGTCCTTCGCGATACCGAAGTCGATGATAACGGCTTCCTCCGGCCTGCCGTCGCGCAGGATGATATTGTCAGGGGAAAGGTCGCGATGAACGATCTTGCGCTCGTGCGTCGCGACAAGGCCTTCGGCCACTCTGTGGGCCACGACCAGCAGATCCCGAGGCGACGCCCCGCCACGTTCGAGCCACTCGCTGAGAGGTGTGCCGGCGACGTAATCCATCACCAGATAGACGTGGCCGTCTGCGGTCTGGCTGCAGTCGGTGTAGCGCACAACCGCATCGTGGGAGATGTTGCGCATCTCCTCCTCACGCTTCATGAGCTCCAGATACCCGGCGTTTCCCGATAGCTCGCGTTTCAGCGCCTTTAGCGCCACCACACGGCCTGTGATCCGGTTGCTTGCCCTGTAGACCTCACCTGTGCCGCCGCGGCCGAGGATACCCTCGATCTCGTAGGTGTTGTTAAGCACCTGAGCTTTGCGAAAGATGTCGCCAGGCAGCGGATCGATCATCTGGAGCCTCCCAGCGCACCCAGTGGAAATTACGCGAGACTGTTCACCAGGAACACGTGGCCCTGAATATTTGTCAAGAATACTCTAATGTGGCACGCTGTGACCAGCGATCAAAGACGAGGCTCGGGACCTCTTTAAGATCACCTGGGCAGGAGCCGATCGACATGGAGCAGAACATGTCTTCGCAGAGCTTCAAGCGCAAGGAACTGGTCGGAAAACTTAATCCCGTTTGCCTGCGCGCGTTCAAGGCGGCGGCGGACGCGGCCAAGCTTCGCGGCAATCCCTACGTCGAACTTGTTCACTGGGTCGAACAGCTGGCTCTGGTGGACCGTGCGGATTTTCAGCTTCTCTTTGCCGATGCCGGCATCGATCTTGGCCGGCTTGCTGCCGACATGGCAAGGGCAATAGACAAGCTGCCTTATGGCGCGACCTCTATCGAGGAATTTTCCGATCACATATTTCATGCCATCCAGGAAGCCTGGAGCCTGGCAAGCCTGCAGTTTGGATCCGAAGAAGTCCGCGGGGCTTATGTGCTCCTGGCATGCAGAAAGGTTGCGGTGCTTGACGGCCTTCTGTTGAAGATCAGCGCCGAATTCGATCGGATCGAGGCGGATTCGATACTTCCACGGCTGGATGACCTGCTTGCCGGATCACTTGAAAATGCCGGCAAGGCCGAGATCCAAGAACAGCCCCGCAAAAAACGCCCGGCAGGCGGTGACTCCGCATTGGCGAAGTATGCGACGGACCTCACCCGTCGAGCGCGCGATGGGAAAATTGACCCGGTCGTCGGCCGCGATCCCGAGGTCCGCCAGATTGTCGATATTCTCATGCGACGGCGACAAAACAACCCGATCCTGACTGGTGAAGCCGGCGTAGGCAAGACAGCTGTGGTCGAGGGTTTTGCGCTTCGCCTTGCAGCAGAAGATGTCCCGCCTCCGCTGAAGGGCGTGGCGCTACACATGCTTGACATCGGATTGATGCAGGCGGGGGCAAGCGTCAAGGGTGAGTTCGAAAAGCGGCTAAAGATGGTCATCGACGAAGTTCAGGCATCGGAGACGCCGATCATCCTCTTCATCGACGAAGCTCATACTTTGATCGGGGCAGGCGGGGCAGCGGGAACGGGAGATGCTGCGAACCTTCTCAAGCCAGCCTTGGCGCGTGGCGAGCTTCGCACAATCGCCGCAACGACATGGGGAGAGTACAAGCAGCATATCGAAAAAGACCCGGCGTTGACCCGCCGGTTCCAGGTTGTCAAGATTGAAGAGCCTGATGAGGAAGCTGCCATCCTGATGCTGCGTGGGGTGGCCGGTGTATTGGAGAAACACCATCAGGTGCAGATCCTGGACGAAGCGATCGAGACGGCCGTTGGCCTGTCACATCGCTATATTCCCGCCCGCCAACTTCCTGACAAGGCAGTCAGCCTGCTCGATACGGCCTGCGCGCGGGTGGCGGTATCGCAGCACGCGACGCCGGCTGAGGTTGAAGACCTTCTGAGGCGCAAGCAGTCCCTTGAGATCGAGCAGGGCATTATCGGGCGTGAAGCGGCAATCGGCATTGAAGTCGCCGAGCGCCAGTCCAAAGTTGAAGCCGCTCTCGCCGAAATAGAGTCCGCGTTGCTTGCTGCAAAGGCTCGCTGGGAAAGCGAACAGTCGATGGTCGACGAGATCCTTGGTCTGCGAGCTAGCCTGCGAGGAAGAGGAGTTGCGCTCGATGCCGCGCTTGCTGACGCGGAGGCAGGCGGGGAATTGCCGGGTGCCGCCGACGTAGAGCGGCCCGGGCGGAAGGCCGCCGATGCATCGGATCAACGCGCCGAGCTTGAACGGCTCAAGGCCCGGACGGCGGAGCTTGCCGGGGTCCAGGGCGAGGCACCGCTGGTCCTCCTTTCCGTCGACAAGAACGCTGTTGCCTCTGTCGTAAAGGACTGGACGGGCATTCCTGTCGGTCGGATGCTGACCAGCCAGACCGAAAAGGCGCTAAAGCTTGCCGCGGTTCTGGGCGAGCGTGTCGTCGGCCAGGAGGACGCAATGGAATCGATCGCCCGGCGTGTGCAAACCAGCCGTGCGGGCCTGGCCTCTCCCGAAAAGCCGGTGGGCGTGTTCCTGCTATGCGGTCCGTCGGGCGTCGGCAAGACAGAAACGGCGCTGGCTCTCGCCGAAACCCTCTATGGCGGCGAGCAGAACCTGATCTCCATCAACATGTCGGAGTTCCAGGAGGCCCATACGGTCTCGACCCTTAAGGGCGCGCCTCCCGGCTATGTCGGCTATGGCAAGGGGGGCGTGCTGACCGAGGCCGTGCGCCGGCGGCCCTATTCCGTCATTTTGCTCGATGAAGTGGAGAAGGCGCATCCCGATGTGCACGAAATCTTCTTCCAGGTTTTCGACAAAGGAATGATGGACGACAGCGAGGGCCGGCGGATCGACTTCAGGAACAGTCTCATCCTGCTGACGTCGAATGTCGGTTCGGATGTTATCATGAAGCTTGCCGACGGCGGCAAGAGGCGGCCGCCGCCCGAGGAGCTCGAACGCGCACTACGTTCACCACTGTTGAAAGTGTTCCCGCCAGCCTTCCTCGGACGTGTGATTGTCGTTCCCTATTATCCGCTCTCGGATTCAATGATTGAGGCGATAACACAACATCATTTCGCGAAGATCGCGCGCCGGCTTCGCGCCAACCATGACGCCGAGCTGGTCATCGGAGACGGGGTCCTGGAGTTGATAAAGGCACGGTGTACCGAGGTCGAATCGGGGGGGCGCATGATAGACGCGATCCTGACCAATACACTTCTGCCGACCCTCAGCCAGGGTCTTCTGAACTGGTCCCTCGAGGGTAAACGCCTTACCAAGGCCACGATCGGAACATCCCCGGAAGGCTTCACTTACGCATTCGAATAGGCAAAGACGTGGCTGTCGCCGGGGAGCGCCGTTAGCTCACCGCCTGGAATTCCACGCGCCTGTTTTCGTCGGCCTTCGGGTTTTCCTGGTTGAGAAGAAACTGCTCGCCGACACCAACCGCTTCGAGCCGCTCGCGCGGGATATGGCAATCATCCGTGAAAAACCGCGCGACTTCCTTCGCCCGCAGAACCGACAGATGCTGGTTGTAGCTCGCGCCTCCGACAGAATCCGTGTGACCGATGATACGGACGAGTTTGATGTCCATGTCCTTTACGACTTCGCAAAGCTGCCTCAGCATTGGTCTTTGCTCCGAAGCGATCGCCGCAGAGTCAAATGCAAAATTCACCCGGACGTTGATCTGGTCATCAGGCGGGAGCTTCCAGTATGTCTGTGGGTCTGTCGTCGCCGCGGCCGCGGACCCTGCCGTTGCCGACGACGTCGCCGTCGGCAACGGGGCAGATGGCTGAGCTGTATTGGGGGCCGCTGGAGCAGTCTGGGTGCCTTGGGACTCAACGGTTGCATGGGGAGCTGGAGCGGTCTTGGCCGGTTCAGTCTCGGGCGTTGCAATTGTCACCGGGACGGCTTGGGCGTTGGGCGCTGCGTTGCCGTTGGTAAGAACCAGGCCGCGCGTCGCTCCGAGGCGTGCCGCCTTGAACAAGTCGATCTGTCGCTGGAATCGTTCCTTGAGCGCGGAATCGTTCAGTTCCTGTGCACCCAAACCACCTTGTGTCACGAAGAACAGAGCGAGAAACACCGTCAGCTTTGTGGTCATCAGGCGCTTCATCTCAGGCTCCTTGGCAAAAAGGTTTCGCCCCCCTTGAAAATACTATAGGATCATTGTGGCTGCAACCGATCCGGCAGTTGCGCTCACGACGGATCGATCAATGGGGTTATCCGATCATGACCCCGGATTCTCGGGACAATCCTTCGACGCGCTGGCCGTCCAGGCCGCAAGGAGCGGGACTGAGCCATACCGGGCATGTGCGCACAAACAACGAAGACGCGATTCTCATTGACCCCTCAGGCGCACTTTGGGCGGTAACCGACGGGATGGGCGGATACGGCCACGGAGATGTCGCGGCAGACCTGGTCATCGAACAGCTCGCGCTCCTTCCGCATGCACCCATTTCCGGCGCTCATCTCGTCGCTGCACTGCAATCAGCCAATGCCGCCATCCGTCGTTGGGCGGCGTCGGCCAATGTTGCGCAGATGGGCGCAACAGTGGTGGTCGCACTCATTGATGGTGGAACAGCGACGATCGCGTGGGTGGGCGATAGCCGGGCCTACCGTTTGCGAGCAGGGGATTTGTTGCAGCTCACGCGCGATCATTCGGTCGTGCAGGAACTTGTCGATGATGGACGTTTGACGCCTGACGCTGTCTGGCAGCATCCGCAAGCGCACGTTGTTACCCGCGCGATCGGTGCCGCCGAACGGCTCGATGTCGACTCTGTCGAAGTCCCTCTCAAGCCGGGGGATTATTTGCTTCTTTGTTCCGACGGATTGACTGACTGTGTTGCCGAGCCAGAGATCATCGCACAGTTGAGCGCGCCAAACCCCGACGTCGCCTGCCAGCGACTGATAGCCGCCGCTCTCCATAATGGCGCTCCGGACAACGTCTCTGTGGTGGTCGTTCGGATTGACGGAGCTGCAGCGCCTTGAGGCCACTAGATCCGATTGCAGCCGTCGTCATTGGAATGAGCATCATTCTTGCGGCGGTCGCGTTCGCGTTGGTTGGAGACTTGCTGCGAAATACCGAGCTCGATCCGAATGAGGGAAGGATTGATCGGGCAACGCAACAGCTTGCCAAACAGGACGCGGAAATCCAGGATCTGCGCGCTGAACTGAACTCATTTAAGCGAAGGGTAACCGATCTAGAAGGAAAGGTGAAGGAACTGGCAGAGGCGCCTCGTCCCGAACCCGTCCCGCAAAGCTCTGCGGTTTCGCCGCCGCCCGGCGAACCTGTGAGCCCGCAGTCGTTTTCGATCGATCAGTTCGGTGGCATTGCGCCGCCGGAAGAAACCGAAAATATGACGGAGCCCATGCAATTGGCGAAGAAGCGCTTCAACGAGCGTGTCATACGCCCGACCCCGGCAGTGTTACGCGAGGTCCTTGGCGAGCCACGAAGTGTCTATTCCACAAGCTGCCAGCCGGTCACCAACCCAAAATTACTGAGAACCCTGGAAAGCCGAGACATAGGGCATTTCCGCCTGACGATGATCAGGCCTGCGCTCGATTCCTTGGGGCAGATCATGGAGCGTCTGCGAAAGGAAGAGCCAGACATCTACGCCGCGATCGGAACGGCCGGTGCGCTTTGCGCGCGTTATGTGCGCGGCTCCACGAAATCTGTCTCCTCGCACGCCTGGGGCGCGGCCGTCGACCTGACACTCAAGAAGAACCTCGACCGAATGGGCGATGACAACACGCAGTTCGGACTTGTTGTCCTTGCGGAGTTTTTCAACGATGCCGGCTGGTACTGGGGTGCCGGCTATAGTCGCGAAGATTCCATGCACTTTGAAGTCGGCGAGGCGCTGCTGCGCAAATGGGCTGCGGAGGGCAAGCTGTGAGCGACCATGGCCAACCGCCGGGTCGGGATGTCACGGGAGCGGACATGCTTCCCGCATTGGCCGAGCCGCTGCTGAGCCTCGCCAAGCGCGCCGAAAGCGAGAAGCGGCCCGATCCGCAGGAGCTGGCAGCGACTGCCCGCCTCCTTGTGGCCGAGTTCGAGAAAGAAGGACGCCGCAGGAACATTCCCCCTGACTGGCTCCTGGATGCGCGCGACGCGCTCGTCGCGCTGCTTGACGTGCGGGCTCGCAGCAATCCGGCGCTGCCGGCCAAGCGATGGGAACGTGCTCTTGCGGCCGCCCTTCCAATTGGCCACATGATTGGCGTCGATGGGCTCGCCGAACGCGCTGCCCAGGCCGCGAAAGGGGGCTTGGCGCGGCGCGATCTGGCCCGCTTTCTCGGACATTGCAATGAGGCAGTGCAAGCCGCGCAGTCGAAGGCGGAGCAGCATAGAACGCGGGCAGACCGTGGACTCGTCTTTCTTGCGATTGTCCTTTTTTTCGCGATGCTCGTCGGCTGGGCTGGATGGGCGGAATGGCGGTTTCGCGAGCGGTTGTTGGCGCAATTGCCAGCCGTTGGAAGCGTTGTAGAAGCCGGCAAGGCCGCTACGCCGGCTGCGCGGGCGGCCCAACTCGATGCGTTCCTGGCGGCAGTCCAGCTTGTCGAGCAGGACGCGGGCCAGTCTCCGCTTGGCCTGATTCATCATATTGAGATGCTCGACCCGGCAGCGGCTGCACGTCGTCGCTATGGCGAGGCGGCCGAATCCCTTGTTGCCGAGCCACTCGCCGAGGCACTCGGTGTTGCCCTTGCCACCGAAGGCGAGGCCAACGCACTCTACGATTCCCTGCGCGCCTGGTCGATCCTGAAGGGCACTTCTGACTGGCAGCCTCGGTTTCTTGCTGGTTGGGTCGCCGACCGAGCCGAGGCCTTTCCCGAACTTGCCTTGCTGGCCGAGCATGTCGCCGCCATGTCCGGGCCACAGCCGAGACTTCCATCTCCGGATCCGGAAACGGTCGCCCAGGCACGGCAGTTCGCTGCTGAAGGCTCGGCAAGCGAGCGCGCATTGCTTGAACTGACCCGTGCCGAAAAGGCCGCAGCACTTCCTGCTTGGTCTCTTTCCCAGGCAGTGCCAGGTCTCGAGACGATCCTGATCCACCGGTCAGGCGTACCGATCGGGCGCGGTATCGCCGGCCTCTATACGGAGGCTGGATGGAGCTACGCGCGGTCCGACGGTGCAAGCGAGGCGATCCGGAGGGCAAGGTCCGAGGCCGCTACTCTTATTGCCTCCAATGGCACGACGACCGAAGACGCGGTGATGGATCTGCTTCAAAAGCGTACGCTTGACGTATGGACGGAGTATCTGGGTGAGCTACGCGTCAGGCCGTTCACCGACCAGCCAACGGCGGTCGTGATCAGCGGTGCGCTAAGCGCACGCAACTCGCCGCTCTCGGCACTTATCCGTGAGGCCTGGCGCCAGTCGGGCGGGACGGATCGTGGCCGAAGCCACGCCAATCAGCTTCGGATCGCGGCGGCGTTGGGGCCGGCGATCCAGTTCGTCGAGCAGGGGCGGATGTCGGAAATCTCGCAACTTTTCGTATCGTTGAACGTCGCTCTTGCTGTTCTCGATGCAGATGCACAGATTGGCAAGAAATCCCTCATGGACGCACAGGAGCGTGCGAACTCCATCGTTGCCTTGCAGCAAGCACCGCTTCTGGTCGTGCAAATCGTCGAGGATGTGATTTCCCAGACGGCTGCCCCGAGGGCCGCCGAACCTACGTTGGATCAGGCGCCGGACGTTGCAACGGATCATGTTGCAAAGGAGGTGCCGCAGCCCCAGTCTCAGCCCCAGTCTCAGTCCCAGTCATCTTGGGGTTCGCAGATTTCAGCCGCCTGCCGGGCCGCCGTGAATGGCCATTATCCGTTCTTCGATGGCCCTGACGCGGACATGGCCGAGGTCGCACGGATCTTCGCGCCGGAGGGCACGATCGAAAAGTATTTTCGGGCGCAACTGGCACATTTGATGGACACGTCGACGACACCGTGGCGTTGGAGACCGGAGGCGCGGCTTTCCGGCTATACACCGGAAAGCGCAGCATTCTTGCAGCGGGCAGTGGCCCTTGGGCAGGCTCTGTTCCAACAGGGAACACCGCCCAATGTCCCGATCGTGCTGGAGGCGCTCGCCCAACGAGGAGCTGCGACCGTCTCAATCGGCGGCGCTCGTGCTCCGGTCGTCACTTCGGGGGAGGCAGTGACCTTGAAATGGCCAGGAGCGTCACCAGCGCGCGGATTTGAGATATCCTTCGATAATGGCATTGCAGTCGACAAGAAGGGCGAAGCCGGACCATGGGGCCTCCTGCGGTTCCTGGACGGATCACGGTTGCGGCCCCGCGACGCTGGCCGGCGGTTCCTGATCGATGTGCGCGCCAAGGGAGCGCGCGCCTATCTGCAGATGTCCTTCGCCGGGCCTGCCAATCCGGTGTCGGCGCGCTCGCTGATGCGCGGCCTGACCTGTCCGCTGGCATTGTGAATTTCACTATCCTATCTTTCGCATGCGGGCGAAGCCTCGTGCGATTTGGAAGAGTGTGACCCCGTCGGGCCGACGGCCATAAAATTCGTCTGGAAGATCCCTGAGCTCCCAGCGGTCAGAAGGATCGCGCCCTGATATTGCTCAACCGATCAGGGGGACTTATCGGGGTCATCGATATTCGGAACTGACGGGGAGTCGTCCCAGTGCGCTCTTTGAAGGTTTCGTAAAACCGGCTGCTCGAGCCGAATCCGCAATCAAACGCAATTTGCAAGACTGACCGGTCCGTATCAGTGAGAAGTTGCATCGCCCGGGCGATGCGGTAACGGGTCAGATATTCGTTGACGGACATCCCGAGAACATCCCGAAACGCCCGGTTGGCGGTGGTCTCATGCATACCCGCGATCTTCGTGAGGTCCGGCACACTGACTGCATTTGAAAACTGCGAATTGATCAGGTCGCTCAGTATCTCAACGTGCCGGACCGCGTGTCCCTTCGTGGTAGTGCCGACAGTATGTCGGGTCGAAGTCGCCGCGTCCGCATTATCTAATATCAATCGCCGAATTCGGACTTTCACCTCGTCCACAATCAATCTTTGCCGAACAGCATCAGCATTTTGCCATTCACGTTCCCACCGCGGAAAGGCGATCGCATCTGACCCATCCGATAGCTGATCTGCGAGAAATCTCCCCTGCATGATCAATCGTCTGGCGTCCTTGTCTATTGGCAGAGCCAGAAAATCAACGAGCGGAAGATAAGCGCAAACAAGCGGCGCGTTATCGCTGACCAATATCGTCTGGTGCGGAATAGCGGCCCAGAAGAGAACCATTCTGCCCGCCTCAACCACTTCCTGTCGCCCATTGAAAAGGTAGGTCATTTGCCCTTCCAATAGCAGATTAATTTCCAAGTGGTCGTGCCAGTGAGCGGAGGCCATAGCGTCCGCGGTATGACGCTCCACCAAAAAGACGCCTCTGGATCCTGTCCATTCCCCGCGCTCACCTCTGCGTTTCATAATATCTTTCGCGCTCGATTATCGGAGTAAATTGGCATTTCGAAGGAGGAAATCCCTAATTTTAAAGCGCATTACGAAGCATGATCTGAAAGGAGATTGCAATGCCGAAGATTTGCCTCGTCGGTGCCGGCAGCACCGTTTTTGCTCAGAATATCCTTGGAGACGTGCTTTCATCGCAAGGCTGCGACTTCACGATCAGCCTGTTCGACATCGATCCAGAACGTTTAAAGACATCGGAAATTGTTGCGCGCCGGATTTGCGACGCCCTCAAACTCGTCGGGGTCAAAGTGGAGGCGACGCTGGACCGGCGGGTGGCGCTGAGCGGATCGGACTTCGTGATCCTGATGATGCAGGTTGGCGGCTATCGGCCGGCCACGGTTGCCGATTTCGAAATTCCAAAAAAATATGGACTAAGGCAGACGATCGCCGACACACTTGGAGTTGGTGGCATCTTCCGGGGGCTGCGCACTATACCAGTGCTGGAAGCGATTTGCCGTGACATGCAAGAGGTCTGCCCGCAGGCAATCTTGATGCAATACGTAAATCCCATGGCCATCAATTGCTGGGCGATCAAGGAAATAGCCCCGGAAATCCGAAGTGTGGGTTTGTGCCATAGCGTCCAGCACACCGCCGGACACCTGGCGAAATGCCTCGGTGAAGACGTCGCAGACGTGAACTACGTTTCGGCCGGGATAAATCATGTCGCGTTCTTCCTGCGTTACGAGAAGGTTCATCAAGATGGGCGCCGTGAAGACTTATACCCGCGCCTCAAATCCCTGGCAGCTGAGGGGCGTGTTCCGGCGGATGACCGCGTTCGCTTCGACGTGCTCAAACGGCTCGGTTACTTCGTAACAGAGTCGAGCGAGCATTTTTCCGAATACACATCCTGGTACATCAAGGAAGGAAGGGGCGATCTGGTTGATCAACTCAACATTCCTCTCGACGAATACATCCGTCGTTGTGAAGTTCAGATAGCTCATTGGCACGCACTGCGCAGGGACCTTGAAGGCGACAAGCCGATCGAGGTTTGCCGGAGCAATGAGTATGCCGCAGGGATCATTCACGCGGCGACAACGGGCATTCCAGCCCTGATTTATGGAAATGTTCCAAACAACGGACTGATAGAGAACCTGCCGAACGATTGCATTGTCGAAGTGCCTTGCCATGTGGATCGCAATGGAATTCAGCCGATCAGGATAGGGCGGGTACCCTCGCAGCTTGCGGCCGTCATGAGCCTGAGCGTTTCCGTTCAAAAGCTCACCGTTGAAGCCGCGCTGACAAAAAATCGAGATCGCATCTACCAGGCGGCCCTGGTTGATCCCCACACCTCCGCGGAACTCTCTCCCGATCAGATCTGGAGTCTTGTCAACGACTTGATCGAGGCACACGGAGACCTCCTGCCGACATATCACTGAATGGGATTCCCGCTCAGCGGCTGACCGTGCGCAGTTCCCACTGCTCTGCTTTTCACCGCAAAAACATCAGAAACGATCAAAATTGTGATTGACTCTGATTAATTGCGGTGGGAGGGTGATTGATATTGTATCCTCGGAGATGTGAATGAGCCAACCAATCGGGGTTAAGGTCGATCGTCTGGATGCTATCCGCAGCCATTTGTATGCGAACGGATTTTCGACGATCCAGGCGCTGGCTGATGCAACCGGTTCATCGCTTGCGACCGTTCGGCGGGACCTCCAGATCCTTGAGGAAGAAGGTGCGATTGACCGGGTGCATGGGGGGGCCCGCATTGCCGAGGGATCGTCGGTAGAGATTGCATTTCAGGAGCGGGAAAAGCAGCACCTTTCGGCTAAGCGGGTCATCGCGACGGCCGCCTATGAATTGCTTCATCCGCGATCCGCAATCTTCCTCGATGCGGGCACGACCGTCCTTCAGCTTGCTCGCCTGATCCGCATTAACCCGTTGCCATTGAGGATCTTCACCAACGGCCTGACCGTCGCCCAGGAGTTCCTGAATATCCCGAACCTCGAGGTGGTCTTGCTTGGGGGCCAGTTGAGGAGTGAAAACGCTTCGCTCGTGGGCCCCCAGGCCGAGGCGATGCTGGACGGCATATGGTTCGATCAGCTCTTCCTTGGTGTCAGCGCCATTAGTCCTGATGGCGCGATCTACAGCGTTGATAGCGCCGAGGCGAGCTTGAACCGCCACATGCTCGCCAGATCGGCAAATCGCTTCGTCCTCGCCGATTCCTCAAAGTTCGGGACAATGGCCACCTACAAGGTCGCGCCGCTGAATGTCGCACAGGTTATCACTGACTCCGGACTAGCGGTTCATTGGCGAGACGACCTCGCTAAGCTCGGCGTCGCGACCACGATCGCGGAGTTGGGGGGAAGGAATGAGTGACGAGTTTGTCCTGGGAATCGATGGCGGGGGCAGCAAGGTCCTGGTCGCGTTAGCTGACAGGTCCGGACGTATCGTGCAGTCGTCTCGCGGTCGCGGCGTTAACCCGATGGATAATCCAAATTGGCTGCGGGAACTGGAAGAGCAACTTGGCCCGTTCCTCAATCACCAAAACGTGGCCGCAGTGGCCGCGGCCCTGCCTGCGTTCGGGGAAGTTGCACGCCTGTCGGAACTGCAGCAGCAAGCCATTGACCGGCTGTTTCCCAACACGCGCCGACACATCCTCAACGATGTCGATGCTGCCCACCTTGGTGCGTTCGCCGGAAGGCCCGGTATCCTTATCCTCTCGGGAACGGGGTCAATGGCGTGGGCGCGCAACGCCTCTGGCCAATCTGCACGGATCGGCGGTTGGGGCGATCAAATCGGAGACGAAGGTAGCAGTTACTGGATTGGCAGGAGCGCGCTGAGTGTAATCAGCAAGAGTCTGGATGGTCGCGCTCCCCCGACAGCACTTTCCAAGATTCTATTCGATGAATTGCAGATCGAAGCGGACGATCCGATGAATGCGCTGGGTGACTGGGTCACTTTGCTACCCAATCGAAGAGCAGGTATCGCGGCGATTTCCACATTGGTGGATAGGGCTGCTCGTTGTGGCGACGAGGCGGCGATCGGGCTGATCGAACAGGCCGCTGACGAGCTCGCCAGGCATCACAGTGCAATCTCTGGACATTGTGACAACGACGCATCGTGGACCTATGCCGGAGGCATTTTCAATAGTGCGCTGCTCCTGGGATCTCTGGCGCGCCGAATAGGAAAGTCCCCAGTCCCCTCGAAGCTTCCCCCCATTGGTGGCGCGCTACTTGCCGCCGCCCAACTTCTCGACTGGTTCCCCGATGAGAGCTGGTTCGGGCAAGTCGCTGCCACCGCCGACAGCGTTGGCACGTCTGCGAATAAACTGAGCATTAAGAACAATGAAGGATGGGAACATGCATAAGTTTATCTTGCCATTACTCGCCTCGGCGGCCCTGGCGATCGTAACGCCAGCTCATGCCGATGACGCCAAGCCACTCGCCGGCCAGTCCATTACGGTTTTGATGCCCTCTCCGCAGGGCCCGAACATCGCGGCAGACTTCGAAGCTGAAACCGGAATCCATGTCGATCTCCAGACACTTTCGTGGGACGACATTCGACCGAAGCTTGTCACTGCTTTGGTGGCGGGTACTGCGCCTGCTGACGTGACCGAATTCGACTGGTCGTGGACGGGGCAGTTCAGTGCCGCTGGCTGGTTCCTGCCTCTGAACGACGTCATTGATGCAGATACCGTGAAGGATATTGGCGTCGCGAAAATCTTCACGGTCGACGGAAAGCTTCTTGGCGTTCCTTATACCAACGACTTCCGCGTCATGCTTGTCAATAAGAAGCACTTCGCCGATGCGGGCATTACGGAAATGCCGAAGACGCTTGACGCATTGGTTTCGGACGCCCGGAAAATCAAGGAAAAGGGCATCTCTGAATATCCAATCGGCCTTCCCGTCTCCGCGACGGAGGGCGCCTCGACCAGCTGGTACCTGTTGACGAAGGCCTTTGGTGGCGAACTCTTCGACAAGGATTTCAATCCACTTTTCACGAAGCCGGATTCGGCTGGCTACAAGGCGCTTGCCTTCGAATTGATGCTTCTGAAGGAAGGGCTGGTTGATCCGGCGTCGACCGGTCTGAAAGACAGTCAGATCAACGAAAGCATGTTCTCGCAGGGTCTCACCAGTATCATGATTTCCGGCGAGCCCGGTCGTCTCGGGCAAATGAATGATCCGAAGCAGTCGAAGGTTGCCGGTCAGGTAGAAGCAATCCTGGTGCCCACAGCAAGTGGTGAGACACGCAGTTTCGGTCTGCCGGAGGCGCTTGCTATACCGAACGTCTCTGCCAACAAGGATGCCGCCATCGCCTTCGTGAAGTGGTTTACCAGCAAGGACTTCCAAAAGAAGAATGTCGTGAATGGGTTTCTGCCAACACGCACTTCGGCCCTGTCGGAGCTCAACGATGCTGGAAAGCTGAACAGCGGAGCTGCACTTGTTGCGCAATCCAAGACAGTTGAGCCGCTGTTCCCGCAGGGAACGCCTCCATGGTACCCGCAGTTCTCAAGCGGCGTAAATACCGCGATCAATAGCGCAGCAAAGGGCCAGATGACTGTCGATCAAGCGGTGGCGGCGATCGCCGATGCCGCCAAGCAGGCCATGGCGCAATGACCGCTTTTGCATCGCAAGATGTGACCAGCAAGCGTGGGGTCGGCTTTAACGCCGACACCACACTCGGCCTGTTACTGGTGGCTCCGATTGCAATCACGATGGCCGCCCTGGTTTTCTACCCGATGGGTCGAACCGTGTGGGACAGCCTGCACAGGGTCAACCCCATGCAAGCAGGAACTCCGTTCGTGGGGTTGGAGAACTACACGCGGATGCTGTCAGACGCGCAGCTCGGAACGACGTGGGCAAACACGCTCATGTACGTCGTCCTTGCGGTGGCAGCGGAAACTGTCTTCGGCGTCCTTGCCGCAGCGCTGATCAACCAGGTGAAGGTGGGGCGCCAGTGGGTGCTGGCGGCCGTCATTCTTCCCTGGGCACTTCCCGGTGTCGTGAACTCGGTAATATGGCTTTGGATCTATCAGCCTGGTGCAGGCCTGCTCAACGGCATTCTGTCAGCGCTTGGCCTTCCGTTCGAAAATCATGTCTGGTTCAACGATCGCACAAGTGCCATCATCGCTGTGACCGTCGTTCACGTGTGGCGCATGATGCCATTGACGGTCGTGATTGTTCTCGCCGCGATGCAGAGCATACCCGCTCATCTTTACGAGGCTGCGCGCATCGACGGGGCCACTCGCCTGCAAATGTTTGGATTGGTCACGCTTCCGCTTGTTCGCAGCGCAATCGCCGTTGCCATGACCAACGCCACCGTTAACGCCTTCAATCTCTTCGATGAGGCTTGGGTACTCGCCGGTGCCAGCCTGGAAACCAGGCCGATTCTCGTCCAGATCTACCTCGAGACCTTTCAGAACCTGCGCTTCTCATACGGCATGGCACTTTCTGTGGTGATCACGCTTGTATCACTGCTCATCTCCCTCGTTTACGTCCTTCGGGTCTATCGCAACACACGGTTCGACTGATGAAGCCCACAATTCAGTACCGCATCATGATTTGGGTCGGCGTTGCAGCGCTGTTGCTCTGGTCCCTCGGACCGATTTACTGGACAGTTGCGAGTTCTGTGACGCCAACCGAAGACTTTTCGACCCGGCCGATCCGCTTCTTTCCACAGCACTTCACCCTCGATCACTATTCGAGGCTTCTCGGTATTAATATTGCCCGGATCGGTGGGGTCGAGGTCTTCAAACAATTCCGAGCCGCATTGATCAACAGCGTGGTGACGTCGGTGGCTGCCACCTTGCTCTGCGTGGCGGTGTCGGCGCTCGGAGCCTACGCGTTCACACGACTACAGTTTCCCGGTCGCAAAGTTCTCTTTGTGGCGGTTGTTGCGACCCTGGCGGTCCCTGCCTATGCCGTTCTGATCCCGCTTTACCAGATCATGATCAAACTGCATCTGGTTGATACATATGTCGGGGTTTCTTTGATCTATGTGTCTGCCTTTCTGCCCCTGTCGTTGTGGCTACTTCGCAGTGTCTTCGAAGCCCTTCCGATTGCGCTTGAAGAAGCAGCCCAACTCGATGGGGCAGGGCGACTTTACATTTTCTTCAACATCGTGTTGCCCCTTGCCGGCCCTGGATTGACGGCAGCGGCGATTTTGACCTTCCTTGGCGCGTGGGGACAGTATTTGGTGCCGCTGATCTTCTCGCCTCAGGCAACGAAGCCAATGACGGTGCTCATTCCCGAGTTCGTCACCAAGAACTTCATCGACTACGGCCTCATCACAGCAAGCGGATCGATTGCAATCGTCATCCCCGCTCTCGTCGTCATTTTCCTGAATCGTTACCTGGTCAGCGGCCTGCTGGCCGGCTCAGTCAAATAAATCGGAGTCCACATGAACACGACCGAGAAGGTTATTTTCGAACAGTTCCCCTACTGGGAAAAGGCTATTGGCGCCAACACGTCCGTAGAGGGTGCCGAGTTGTTGGTGTTCGTTGGCTGCGGCACGTCCTATAATCTCGCGCTCTCGCTCGCGGCGTATGCCAACATGTCAGGTCGCAAAGCCATAGCCGTGCCCGGCGCGGAATGGCAGAGCCGACCGTCCGCCTTCTGGCCTGATTGGCAAGCGACACACGTCATCGCCCTATCGCGCAGTGGCGAGACAACCGAGACCGTCGCAGCCGCAAAGGCAAGCCGCAAAGCTGGCGCCTTCGTGACGGCTATAACCGTAGAGGCTGAAAGTTCGCTCGCAAGGAACTGCGATCGGTTGGTGACATCCGAGACTCATCCGCAGGAGGGGATCGTCATGACGGTTTCGGCAAGTCTAATGGTCCTCCTCGGTATGCAGGCAATTGGGCAGCCAATCCCCGGCTCCATTGGCGCTTCCGCCCGCAAGCTCGCCAATGCACTCGATGCAGTCCTTCCGACAATTATTGCAGACCGATCGCATTTCGTCTTTCTCGGCGGCGGACCGTTGTTTGGTGTCGCTCTGGAAGGTGCGCTCAAACTCATGGAAATGAGCCAGACGATGACACAGGCGTTTCATCCGCTGGAGTATCGCCATGGCCCAATCAGTCTCGTCGACGAAAAGACCGCGGTGGTCATGCTTTACAGCTCAGACCAGAAGGAGGCTGAGGTGAAGCTGGTCGAGGAATTGAGGGAAAAGGGCGCGGCTGTCATCGGAATTGGCGGACCAGGAGACGTTGGGCTGCCCATTGACGTCGACCTTTCGCTGACAGGACTGATTGTTCTTCCAGCGTTGCAGATCCTCGGCGAGCGCGTCGCTCAGGCTCGCCAAATCGATACCGTTTCTCCCAGACACCTGACCAAAGTCGTGAAGCTCGCATGACACGGATCGAAGAAAACCGGCAGACCGCACTTGGAAAGCTTTTCGGAGGAAGATCGCTTCCTATTCCCCGCGGCATCACTTCGGTTTGCTCGGCGCATCCACTTGTCATCGAGGCCGCGCTTCGGCGCGCCGGGGCCGAAGAGCAACCAGTTCTCATAGAAGCCACGTGCAATCAGGTAAACCAGGAGGGCGGCTATACCGGAATGACACCGGCGGGCTTTCGTCGATTTATCGAGGGCATCGCTACGGAACTGGATTTCCCGACTGAACGGATCATCCTTGGCGGCGATCATCTCGGCCCAAACCCCTGGAAATTCCTGGTGGCCGAAGAAGCCATGGCGCGCGCCGAGGCGATGGTCGTCGCTTATGTAGAGGCCGGGTTTGAGAAGATTCATCTAGACACATCGATGGGTTGCGCGGGTGAACCAATCGCTCTTCACGACGAGTTAACAGCTGCACGCGCCGCGCGGCTGGCCAAGGCAGCCGAGGAAGCTGCTCTTCGTTCAAATCGTCGTCCGCCGGTTTACATCATCGGAACTGAGGTACCACCACCCGGTGGAGCAACCCATGAAATCGCGGACATCGACATCACACGTTGTGACGCCGCTCTTAAGACTTTGAAGGTCCATCAGGAGTCCTTTGCGCAAGCAGGAATAGCTACGGCGATCGCTCGCGTTATCGGCATCGTGGTCCAACCCGGTGTCGAATTCGGCAATTCAAATGTTGTGCTCTACAAACCCGAACGAGCAAAGAGCCTGATTTCGGCCCTGGATGAAATGCCCGGGTTGCTGTTCGAAGCACATTCCACCGACTACCAGACAACCGAGGGCCTGGCTGCCCTTGTTGACGGCGGGTTTGCTATCCTCAAGGTTGGGCCTGGTCTCACCTTTGCCCTTCGGGAGGCGTTGTATGGCCTCGATGCCATTGCCTCGATTACTTGCGGAGACCGCGAAACGACACTGGTCGAATCCATGGAATCCATCATGTTGGATCGGCCTTTGAATTGGGCGGGGCACTACGGTGGAACCGCCGAAGAAATAAAGCTTCAACGTCACTTCAGTTACAGCGATCGAATCCGCTATTACTGGCCAGATCCGCGAGCGAGCGCCGCGGTAGACGAGTTGTTCAGCCGTTTTCACGGCGATATCCCGCAGACCTTGATCAGCCAATACCTCGGCCGGGTCTACTCCGATGTCGTTTCAGAGCGGATCGGTGCGAGCGCTCGCGATTTGTGCCTGGCAGCGATCGATGCAGCGCTTGCCCCTTACTCAATGGCAACGAGCAGGTAACGATCAGTACCGACCCTCGAACGAGACGACTATCGAACAGAGATAACTGCCGGAGAACATGATGGCGTCAGTAACAGTCGCGAATGCCCGAAAGAGCTATGGTCATTTTGAAGTGCTGCACGGGGTGGATATTGATATCCAGGATGGCGAGTTCGTTATTCTTGTCGGTCCGTCCGGCTGCGGCAAATCAACCCTCCTGCGAATGATTGCAGGGCTTGAAGAGATCTCGGGCGGTAGGATCTCCATAGGCAGCAAGATCGTGAACAATGTCGCACCGAAAGAGCGCGATATCGCAATGGTGTTCCAATCCTATGCGCTTTACCCGCACTTGACCGTTGAAGCCAACATGGGGTTTTCGCTCAGGCTTGCGAAGGCCCCGAAGGAAGAAACAAGGAGACGTGTTCGGGAAGCGGCACAAATACTTGGTCTCGAGTCACTTCTGGAAAGATACCCTCGAAATCTCTCGGGTGGACAGCGGCAGCGTGTAGCGATGGGCCGCGCGATCGTGAGAAACCCGCAAGTCTTTCTGTTTGATGAGCCGTTGTCGAACTTGGACGCGAAGCTGCGCGTGCAGATGCGCTCCGAAATCAAGCAACTGCATCAGCGGCTAAAGACAACGACTATTTACGTGACCCACGATCAGATTGAAGCCATGACCATGGCCGACCGGATTGTAGTCATGCGCGACGGATCTGTTGAACAGATTGGCTCGCCACTCGATCTTTACGACTGCCCCGCAAACTTGTTCGTAGCCGGATTTATCGGCTCCCCGGGGATGAATTTTATTCACGGCAAAGTTAATTCATCGGGTCCGCTTGAGTTCATCGCTCGTGGTGGTGCGAGGCTGCCTTTGCCCGAAAATGTCAGTGTGAAGCCTGGATCCGACATCATTTACGGGGTTCGGCCCGAGCACCTCTCGATCGGTGCCGGTTCCGCTGCAAAGGTTATCCTGACTGAACCCACAGGGGCCGAAACGCAGCTCACGGCCAAGCTCGGTTCCGACAATGTCATCGTATCGGTAAGGGATCGACTTGACGTCCGTCCGGGCGATTCACTGCTGCTGGCACCAGACCTGGACAAGATCCATCTATTCGACGCCAGAACGGAAAAGCGCTTGCACTCAAACTAGACGGCGCTCTGCCGTTGGTATCGCGGACACCAAAAGGGAATAGCTGCATCCTGATCGGTGACGCTATCTTCACATTTCGATCGATTGTTGTTGCGTATTTGCCGGACATCGACAGGGGTGATGGTCGCGCCGTGTGATCATTTGAGCTCAATCGGACAGAAAACTGGGACAGTCCTATCGGACGCTCACAGCTGAACGGGGCCGAGGCGTTAGGCGGAGCTCCGCAAGATGAGATCCGCATTGAGGAGTACCCGCTCTTTGTCAGAGGTGGCTGCGACTTCGCCGTCGAGGTCAATCATCTCGAACAAAAGCTTCGTTGCCAGTCTGCCGATCTCGTTAAAATTCTGGGCGACGGTCGTGATCGGTGGACACGCGTAGCGTGAAAGGGGATGATCGTCGTGGCCGGCGATTCTGAGATCGCTGTCTGCCGTTCGGCCGACCTTCAGTCCGCGCTGATAGGCAGCGGCTATAGCGCCAAAGGCGATGCGATCGTTTGCGCAAAGCACGGTCTTGGTTGGAAAACCGCCCCCGTCAATCCAGCGTAGCGCCTCCTCAAAACCGATGCGCTCGAAGTCCCAATCCGCCTTCTCGGAAAGGGGCAGGACGACGGGCTCCATCTGCAACTCGCGCATCGCTTCCACGTAGGCCGCTGCACGAGTTCGGGCATTGGTGTTGACTGGCGGCATTCCGAGGTAGCATGGGGGCTCCCCGGACCGACAAAGATAGTCGACGATAAGCTGAAAGCTCTTGCGGTTGTTGGTGCCGACAAAGGGCGAAATGTCATCAAGTGGAGAGTCGACGAAAACCAGTGGGATCGCGGCTGCAAGGGTCAGCAGTGTTTCCTGATGAGACTGAACACCAAGTGGCGCAATGATGGCACCGGCCACGTTCATCGACTTCAACGTCTCAATTGCCCGAGCTTCCAGCTCCGGGTTGCCGTCAGAGGAGAGAATGAAGGCCAGAAAGCCGCTGGCATTTGCGATAAATTCCACGCGCCGCGTCAAAGCCATGTAGAAGGGATCGGTTGAGTCCGGGATGATGATCCCGATGATGTTGCTGCGGCGACGGTTCAGATTGACAGCGAAGATGTTCGGGCGAAACCCGCTTTCCTTCAACGCCGCTTCGATGATGTTGCGGGTCTTGATGCGGACCGAGCTTGGATCGTTGAAATATTTGGATACCGTCGGGCGGGACAACCCGACATATTCGGAGAAATCCTCCATGGTCCTGATCGGTTTGCTTGTCAAAGCCGGTCCCACCCTCGTTCATGCTTAATCGATTTAAACTATAGGAGCACTTCAAGCAGATGTCTGCCCGTCGCGCAACCGTCGCACTGGCTAGGCGCGGCAGGCCTCGAAGTAGTCATCCAGCACGTGATCGATTGCGGCGATAGTCAGATCTTGCGCCCGTGGCTTGACCTTGCCTGCGCGCACCCCAGCGTAGCTTGCCTGAAGGTACTGGCTGATCAGAGTCTCCGGAATATCAACGCCGTCGAGGAGCGTGAACATTGCAGTCACTGCGGCGTCGATCTCGGAATGGGGCCAGTAATAGCGGACGCGGTCCGAATAGCTGAAATGGCGCTGAATATGCCGGTCGGCCTCGGAGCCATGATAGTATTTTTCCCAGTTCTTCGGCTCGGCTGTGAGGACGCGCTCGATGGTAGCCACGAGCGTTTCCTTGCGCTTGCCGGCAAACAGGAACTCGGCGATCCGGTCCAGCCCGTAATAAGCTTCGCGCAGTGCAAAGGTCAGCCCCGGCCCGACCTTCAAGATGGCAAAGCCATCAAGCACGAGGCGACGCAGAGCATCTTGCGTCTGGTAGTCGGTCGAATGCGCCTCGAATACCAGACCTGGAAGATCGGATAGGGCGGCGCTAAGAGCTGCGGCTCGTTCCGGAACATAGGAAATGACGTTCTCGTTGCCAAACTCGACGCCGGGCTGCACGACTGCGCCGACAACACGGGAGAAGGCGTCCGGGACACCGGCCGCCTCAAAGGCATCCCGATGGACGCTGATCGTCTCGCGCGCAGCTTCCGGCTTCGTCACGTCCAGTACATCAAGCTCCTCCATCGCACCGCCAGGAATTGGAACCTCGGTGCCGACGATGTAGACCGGCTTGATGCCGTTGATGCCGTCCAATGCCTCTTCGGCAACGGCGGCAAGTCGGGCAGCGCGAGAAGCCGTGATTGCGTCGGGGAGGGCCACTGGCTCGCCGGCGCAGCCCATGCTGGTGTCCAGGTGCAGCTTGGTGAAGCCGGCCTTCGCATAGGCTTCGATCATCGTGCATGCCTTTGCCATTGCTTCGTCGGCTGGCAGATGTTTCCACGGATTGGGTCCGAGATGGTCGCCGCCGAGGATCAGCCTTCCAAGATCAAAGCCCGTTTTAGCGGCAATATTCTCGACGAAAGCGCGAAAGTTGGCGGGCGTCATTCCTGTATAGCCGCCGTCCTGGTTTACCTGGTTGCACGTCGCTTCGACAAGCAGATGCACGCCGCGGCGCCGCGCATGCAGCATCGAGGCCTCGATGACGGCAGGATGGGCAGAACATACAGAGGGAATGCCCTTGACGCCGTCGCGTCCGCGCCACTTTGCGATATCGGATAGGTAGCTTTTCTGCATGTTACGCATTCCCTTGCGATTGGATGAGCGCGTCCAGTTCTGCGCGGGTCGAGGCGCCCTCCATCGGGCCTGCCTTGGTCACGGCGCGTGCACCGGACGCATTGGCGTAGCGCAGGACTGCTGCGGGTTCCAAGCCGGCGAGCCAGAAGGTCACGAAAGCTGCGCCGAAGCAGTCGCCGGCGCCGGTCGGATCGACCTCCTCGACCTTGTAGCCCGACTGATCGAGCCACGTATCCTTGTCGAAATAGCTGGCCCCCTTGTCACCGCGCTTTATGACGATCGCCTTGATGCCCTTGGCAAGCAGTTCGGCCACGGCCTCCTTCTCTGTCTTGGCCTCGGCAAAAAGGAACAGCTCCTCGCCGCTCGGCATGAAGAGGTCGGTCTTTGCGAGCACGGCTTGCAGCGCCTCGCGCATGCCAGGCGCATCAAGTATTTCGGGCCGCAGGTTTGGATCGAAGGATACCGTTCCGCCAAGGGCCTTGACCCTTTCGGTCGCCGTCAGGATGCTCTTGACGACGCTCGGAGCATAGAGCGCCGTCCCCATCACATGCATGTGGGTGCAGGTATCGATGAGGGCGAGCGTGTTGTCCGACAACTCGATGGTGCCGCAGGCGCTGTGACGGATGTTGAAAACGAACGCCCGGCTCCCGTCCTCGCGATAGCGCACGAAAGCACTGCCTGTGGTGCCCTGCGGCACGATCTCGATACCGGAGATGTCGACGCCGTCTGCCTCTAGCCGGTCGATGTTGACCCAGCCGAAGTCGTCATCGCCGACGCGGGAAATGATCGCGCATTCCTGGCCGAGCTTACCGACCTGGTCGATGAAGATCGCTGGTGCGCCGGACGGAAAAGGTCCGATGAGTGGAACAGCCTCGCGGAAGCCATCGCCGCGTTGCGTCGCGATGATCTCGACGAGAATTTCGCCAATGGTAAGTATCTTGGACATGCCGGGTGCTTCCCTTTTCTTATTGCTTCGCCCGCTTCGCGCGCACGTCGAGATAGACGGCCACGAGAATGACCAGGCCCTTGACGATGAGCTGGTAGAAGTAGGGAACCGATAGCATGTTCATACCGTTGTTGAGCACTCCGATGATGAGCGCGCCAATCAGCGTGCCGATCATGGTGCCGACCCCACCCGACAGGCTTGTGCCGCCAAGAACAGCCGCTGCGATTGCATCAAGCTCGTAGCTCATGCCTGCATTCGTCTGGGCAGAGAACAGGCGGGAGGAAAGCAGGATGCCACTGATCGCCGCCATGATCCCCGAGATCATAAAGATGACAATCTTCAGCCGGTCCACCTTGATGCCGGAATAAAGGGCCGCTTCGCGGTTACCGCCGGTCAAATAGGCACGGCGCCCGAAGGTCGTCTTCGACAAAAGGATGTGGTTGAAGACGAAAAGTACGGCAACGAACCAGATGACAAGGGGAATGCCGAGAAGGCTCTGGGTGCCAATCGCAGTCCAGCTCGGATCCATGATCATGGCTGGCGCGCCATTAGTCGGCAGGCTGACGAGGCCGCGATAGATGCCCATGGTCGCGACGGTCACGATGAAGGACGGCAAAAGAAATTTCGCCGTCAGCACGCCGTTCACGAAACCGAGAAACGCGCCGGCGAACAGCGTTAGCAAGACCGCTGGCACGAAGCCGAGGCCGAATAGAAAACATTGCGCGCCGACCATCCCGGCAACCGCGATGATGGAACCGATCGAAAGATCGATCTCGCCGAGAAGGATCACCCAGGTCATGCCGAAGGCCGCAATGGCGATCACAGCGACCTGCTGCAGCACATTCAGGAAGTTCGCCAGCGACATGAAGCGCTGGTTTGTGATCGAGAAGATCACGCAGAGAACGATCAGCGACAGGAAGATGCCGCCATATTGTTTCATTACGCGCATGAAGGCGGCGTTGGCCGCGAGCTTGTCATTCATGATAGGAATCCCGTCGCAAAGCTCATGATCTGTTCCGGCGTCATCTGGCTTTTGTCTGCGATCGCCGTCATGCGGCCTTCACTCATGACCACAGTTCGGTCGCTCATGCCGATGACTTCGGAAAGCTCGGAGGAGACAAGCAAGATTGCTGTGCCCTCCGCCGCCAGCTGGCGGATGATCTTGTAGATTTCAAATTTGGCACCGACGTCGACGCCGCGTGTTGGTTCATCAAGGATGAGAATTCTCGGCTTGGTCAAAAGCCACTTGGCGAGCACAATCTTTTGCTGGTTGCCGCCCGAAAGTGAGCCAGTTGTCGTCTCAAGCGAGGTGGTCTTGATCGCGAGCCTGCCGATTTCGCTGGCAGCGGCAAGCCGCTCTCGCCGGCGCGCTAGGAAGCCGAGCCGACCAGCAAACTCATCGAGCGCCGCCATCGATATGTTGCTTTCAACGCTGTGGCTGAGAACCAGGCCTTCCTCCTTGCGGTTCTCGGTGACGAAGCCGATGTGCCTGTTGATCGCGTCGACAGGCGAGGCAATTTTCACCTCCGCACCGTCAATGGCGATCGAGCCTGCCGATGAATGGTGCACGCCAAACAGCGTGTTCATCACCTCGGATCGTCCGGAGCCGATCAGGCCGAAGAAACCAAGAATCTCGCCGGGTCTGACATCGAAGGAAATGTCCTGAAACTCACCCTCGCGCGACAGACCCTTGACCGCAAGCACCGGCTTCACGTCGATTGCGGGCGCTGGCACGGCGCGGGGCGGATAGATCTCGTTCATGTCGCGACCGACCATCAGCGCGATCAGCTCGTCGATCGTCGTCTCGGTTTTGTCGCGGGTGGTGATATAGCTGCCGTCGCGAACAACCGTTATGTCGTCGCTCAACCGCATGATTTCCTCCATGCGGTGGGAGATGTAGATGATGGCGACGCCCTGCGACTTCAGGCGCGCGATGATCTCAAACAGGATCTCCGCCTCGCTGTCGCTGAGTGATGAGGTCGGTTCATCGAGAATGACGACCTTGGCGTTGATGCTGAGGCCCTTGGCGATCTCGACCAGCTGGCGTTGGGCGATCGACAGGTCCCCGACCTTATCGGTAACGGAGACCGGCAAGCCAAGTTCATTTACGAGCTCGGCGGCTTTGCGCACGAGCGCCTTGTCGTTGATGAAGCCGGCGCGTGTGGGCTCGCGCGTGGCGAGGATGTTTTCCGCGACAGTCAGGTTGTTGCAAAGGCTAAGTTCCTGAAAGACGATGGTTAGGCCGGCATGGGCCGCATCCTGGGGATTGGCGGGACGATAGGGCGCACCGTCGAGGACAATCGTACCCGACGTCGGCTGGTAAACCCCGGCAAGGATCTTCATCAACGTCGATTTGCCGGCTCCATTCTCGCCGAGGATGGTGTGTACGCGGCCGCGTCGCACGCTGAGCTGCATGTCCTTCAACGCCAAGACGGCGCCGAACACCTTGGTCACACCCTTGATTTCGAGGATTGTACTACCGCATGCGGCGTCCATGACGTCATCCTTCAGGTCGAGCGTTACGATGGCCCACGGCAAGGCGTGGGCCATCGGAAGTGAGCGGTCCTTTTCTCTGGAAAAGCCGTCTCGGGAGGAGGAGTGTTACTTCTTGACGTAGACGCCCGGGACGATCGGTTGGCTTTCCGGAACGGTTTCGCCGGCCTTCAATTTTACCGCGGTATCGACCGCGAGCTTGCCCATCTGGTCCGGGAACTGCTGGATCACACCGACCATATCGGGATCGCTGTCGACGGCCTTGATTGCCTCGGGCATGCCATCAAAGCCGATCACCTTCACCTTGCCGGTCAAGCCTGCCGACTTGACGGCAACAGAGGCGGCAAGTGCCGCATCGTCGCCGAAGCCGAAGATGCCATTGATGTCGGGATTGGCCTGAAGCATGTTCTGTGCGACGGCCAGCGCTTCTGCGCGGGTAATGCCGGTCTGAATGGAAACGATCTTGATATCGGGATGCTTGGCAATGGCGTCCTTGAAACCGTTAACGCGATTCACGACAGACTGCACGAGCGGGTAGTCAATGATCGCGACATTGCCCTTGCCGCCCAGCTGCTCGGCCATGAGTTCGCCGGCCTTGACGCCGCCAGCATAGTTATCGGTGCCAATGTAGGAGGCGACCGTGGCACCTTCGACGGGAACGTCGACAGTGACAACCTTGATGCCTGAGGTCTGCGCACGCATGACAGCGGCCAAAGCGCCCTTGCTGTCGACCGGCGACATGATGATCGTGTCGACACCCTTGACTATAAAGTCTTCGATGTCTGCCAGCTGTTTGTTGAGATCCTGGTTGGCGATGGCGATTTCGGCGTTGACGTTTTTTTCCTTGGCTTCGGCGGTAATCGCCTTTGCCAGCTCGTTGTAAAACGGATGCTGCTGCGTCAGCAGTGACACACCAATGCCGTCAGCATGAGCAGATGCGGCCACAAGGGCAAAGGTTGCGCCGGCAAGCAGGGATTTTGCGAAAGAAGAAAGAGACATGATCCTCCCTAGTGTAATGAAGGCCATTGAGCCACATCCGCGAGACGGGCCTCCTGTCGTCAGCGGATGGCGGGAGAGATACTTTCAAAATTAACGCGCGTCAACTTTAAAAGATACGCGCGATAAAATATGTACAGAGCTGCTCTCCTTGACAGCTTTCGGCGACATCACCTTGGCAACCACTTCGCGCCAATACATGGGATATCCATGAGTTGCAGCGGCACCGTCGCGTCACACGGTACTCGGGAGTTCGACATGCAGATATTGACGGCTTGTCAAACATGGAATGCTGACGATCCCGGACTTATTCTTCGCACGAGCCTCGCGCTGGAAATAAAGGCTGGTCAATACGCCTGGCGAAGTCGCCGAGGCATTGCCGGCCGCCTGGCCAATCGACGATGGTGAAGACTACATCGCCGCCGTCAGGGCATGTCTGACATCAACGGAAATGCGTCCGCTTGCGATGCGCGCGCAGCACTCATCCAGACGGGCGACGGACTGGGGATCTATGATGACCGTCGTTCGCTAAAGCTGCCGAAAATGCTTTGCAGCCCGACGTTTGGGACCATCACTTTCAAACTAAGGTGAAGTCGCAAGAGAGGCGCTGTATGGACCACGATCCCAGTCGAGAATGATCAGGCGTCGATGACCATGCGGTGCAGAAAGGCGCGGCGCCCTGTCCGGCAAATGCAGAGCCCAACTTAAAAGCCGCTTTGCCGAAACGCTCCCAATACCAGCTTGAAGTTCGGACGATCCGGACATCGGCAACGAGGCAGCGGACCGTGCGGAAAGCGTGAAGCCAGACGTCGGACCTTCCCTGAGCATACGGAGGAACTTTCGTGTATTTTGCTTTGAGTCCGAGGCACCGATAGATGCCGTCTGAGTTGGATCAATCGCTGCACCCACCGCCTCTTCCGGAGGCCGGAAATTCGGGATCGGAACGGCATACAAGGAAAGATCCGCGATTGGCGCCTGGCCGTTCGCCCGGGCAGTGACCGAATTTGGGCCTGCCTGGTGGGCAAGGGCCCTCTCGGCGCGGCTGGATGGGACTGGCACGAGTGCGACCTCGATGGGGCCTGCCGAAGAGCTCGCCTGGCCGGGTTCGACAGCATCTTCCTCATCGGCTGTTGCAGCATTCTCGATCGAACCCGATTGAATGTGCTTGTTGTGGTTGGCGACAGCCTGGGCGTAGCCCGGAAGGGGTCTGCCGTCAGCCGGAACATGCATGGTGCGGCCATTCGGGAATAGGCTTGCGAGTTCCTGCCGCGACATCCGCGGCCACGCCCTTACTCGACCGACGTCAAGGTGCACGAAGGGGGACCCGGAACGGGGATAGTATCCAACACCGCCGATCTGCAACTGCATGGCAAGCGCCCGCAATGTCTGCAGTTTCACACCAGGGATGTAGAAGTCCATCGCTTTGCCAAGCATATGCTGGCTTGTCTTTGCAACGCCGGAGCTTCGAGAACGCGAGCGCAGCATCTTGTTCGTCGTCGGAGATCTGTAAGCTGATACAACGTGGATATAGTTACGCGCACCGCTGCGATGATAAACCTCCCAGACGAGATCGAGCAGACGCGGATCCATCCGCGTGGGTTCGTTTTTCCGCCAATCACGCAAAAAGCGATTGATCTGCGCGAGCCCTCTCGGATCAAATCTTCCGTCGCGTTTGAACGTAATCGTGGTTCGCTCTCCGGTGTGCGTAAAAAAGAGCTTCAAGGCACGATCCTCTGCCTCGGCGCTCATTCCTGATAGGAGAACGGCGAGTGTTGCGATCGCCGCTTGCCGAGCGCGTCTGGCGATCGACCATAGCGCTCTGCCGACAGCACCGAAGATGCACGGCGTCAACCGCCTTTCCGGATCATCAGACATGGCCAACCTCAACCCTTTGGCCTGGCAGGCGTGCAGACGGTTTGCAAAGCCAGGCATGCGAGAGGCAATTATGGTCAACAAAGTCCTAACAACCTGTTGACGCATCCTGGGGGATGCGCCTTTTGCTGCATGCCTGGCGGGTAGAGGAAACCAGGCGTGGAAGCTTACGCCTTATACCTTTCCAGCGCAGTCAGGTGCTGGACCGGCGGGTCGGCATCGTCCCAACGGTATATTTCAGTTCGCAGGAAGTGAAGTTCGTCTGCCAGAAGATCCTCGTCGACTTCGATCCACCAGGACTTCGGACGACCGTCGCTCCCGTCAGACCAACGATATCCCCGTGCTTTGAGGTGATCCTTCATGTCGAAAGGACTGTGTTCGGCAAACAGACGAGCGCGCGATCGCTCGGAGGCCCTGAGCAGTTCGGCGAAAGGCTTCTCAGCTTCCGCTTTCTGATGGTCGAGGACTTCCAGCAGCGCGAAGCAATCGTCAACGGCGCGATGGCCAACGTGGAAATAGCCTGCCTGACCGACAAGGTAGCCGAGCTTTGTGCCCTCGAAACCGCGCGCGCTCCAGTCGATCTCAGAGACCGAACACGCCCAGGCCTTGTCTTTGAAGTCCGGAGAAAGCCTCTCACAGAAAGGGCGGTCAAAGCCGGCATTATGGGCAATGATGAGATCTGCCGGTTCGATAATCCGCCGCAACGACGCCACATCAATCTGTTGCCCCGCCACCATCTCGTCGGTGATCCCCGTCAGTTGGGTAATCCCCGGGGGAATAGCGGTTTGTGGCTGCTGCAGTCCAGAATAGACATCAACGATGTCCCCGATTTGGCCTTCGTCATCGAACGTGAAGCTTACCGCACCGATCTCGATGATCTCGTTCTTGCGGTGATCAAGGCCGGTCGTCTCGGTGTCGATGAGAACGCCCAGGCGTCCAAATTCCGGTCGGCGACGTGTGGGAGCGGAACGGGGAGCAAGCCTGCGTAACACGCGGTAGTCCCCGGTTGCCTCCAGGCATTCAACCATTTCCTCTGCACTCCAACCGATCGACTTCCGATCGGTTCGGCGAATACGCTCGATTTGCAGTTCGCTGGCCGCCAGCGTCGAAGCAAACATATCGAGTTGTTTTGTCATTCAGTCCTTCGTCCAGCTCAGCCGCATTTTAGAACGTGGCGCCGTCCCACATTACATCAATGCAAAGCCAGGTGTTTCTCGATGACGGACAGTATCCCCACCTTTTCTGCATGGAACGGGGTCACCTCCAGGGGGCACCGAGGCCCGTCCAATGGGATCGCGCTTGCGAATTCCCGTGCTCATCGTATGCAACCAGCTCGGTCCGTCCTTGAGCGACATTCTCCCGTCTCGGCGCAGGCGTTTGTCTCGACCCGCAAATCTGCGAGTTCAAATCTCTGTCACCTCCGTTCACGCTGATTGCGTAACCCAAATTGCGGAGGATTTTGATCATGCAGGCAGTCGCACTCAGTCAACCCCGAACATCCCGTGACCTAGGTCTCCTTGAACAAATGTATCGGCTGCGCGCCCGTGTCTTTGCGCAACGCTTAGGTTGGGTCGCGTGTAAGGGCGAGCGCGAGTGCGACGAATTCGACGCGCTTGAGCCGACCTACATTCTGGCAATCGATGAGCAAAGCAATGTCGTTGGCTGCGCGCGCCTTCTTCCTGCCTGTGGCCCAACGATGCTGCAAACTCTATTTTCATGCTTGCTTGGGGGTGGTGACACGTTCCGCCCTCATGCGTCCATGATCGAAAGCTCGCGCTTCTGTGTCGACATCGACCATTGTCACGGAATGGAGGGGCGTCCGCTGCATCTGGCGACCCGGACCATGTTTGCCGCAATTGCGGAATGGTCCTTTCTCAACGGCTACAACGAGATCGTCACAGTAACCGATGTCCGGCTCGAGCGACTTCTCAATCGCTCCGGTTGGCCGATGAGACGTCTGGGAGAACCTCGCCTCATCAACGAAACGCCAAGTGTTGCGGGTGTTCTCGCCGCCGACCAGGCAACCTTCGAGCGGATCTGTCCCGCCGACTACCATTCTGAATTCGTCGAAAGGGTGAAGGTGGCGTAAGGCAGACATTGGATCGGCGTCCGGCGCATCCGCACTTGAGGGATGTATTCATCTCGCCATCGAGAGACGCCAAAGGACTGTTCGGCCGCGGCGGCCGAACAGGTTCTTCGATAGCAACTGTCAGATCAAACCCAGTTGCAGCGCCAGGGAAAGTGCCTGTTTCAGGTTCTTTACGTTGAGTTTCGCGCGGATGTTGTCGAGATCCCAGCGAACGGTGTGGTAGTTCAAGCCAAGGATCTCGGCGATGTCCTGCATCGACTTCCCCGCGGCTATCCATCCCAAGCACAGCGCCTCGCGGTCGGACAATCCTGGCTGACGCTGGGTTGTCGGACAATTCGTCGAGACGAGACGCGAATGCAGAAACGTCGCCGAGGTTGCGGCGACGGCGCATTCGGTTTCGCAGAATTCTCTTGGACGTAAATTTTGAGAGGAAGCCAGGGTCAGCATTGCAACCTGCCCGTAGCATACGCGTATCGGCACAGTCACCCCTGCGCGAATGCCGAACTGCGACGCCGCGTCCCAGAAACCGCGCTCGTCTTTCGTCGCCCGTCGTCGTTGCTCATCGACGCACCACTGAAACGCCCGCATCATCCGTTTGCCCATAGTGACGACGGGATCCAGCGCCATGTATGAGCGGCCGAAATACATCGCCTGCCAGTCCTGCGGATAGTTCGATACGGCAAAGCTCCTGGCGCTTACGGCGTCGAGATTGAGATATGCGAAGCGCTCGAAACCATGCTTGGTGGTGATCCTCGCAACGGCGGCGCGAAGCGAATCCTCCGTGGACGTTGTCGCGGTCGAATCGATCATTTCGTGAAAAAGAGTACGCATATTCATAGCCGATAAGCTCCCCCAGGATGCGCAAAGCTCCATGTGGACGCTGATGTCGACGACCACCCTTGCGCAATTCAATGAACCCCGTCGTCGCCTGCGCGACGCCAACCCAGCTTTCAGCCCGTCCATGACGATCAGGCGTGCATACGATTAGTTGCATGGTTCTCGCGCATCAATTGGAACGGTGTCCGGAAACAAAACTTAATAGTTCGCGGACATGGCCTAGCCCGCCATCACGTCGGCCGTGAAAACATATCCTCCAAGTCTCACTGTCTTGAGCAGGCGAGGGTTCGGCGGATCGTCTTCTATCTTTTGACGCAGACGGCTGATGTGGACGTCGATGCTGCGTGTCACGGGTCCTGCAACACCGGCATGCGTCGATGTCAGCAACTCTTCGCGTCGCATCAGCCTTCCCGGGTTCCGGCACAGTGCCAGCAGCAGATCGAATTCTGCAGAGGTGAGATCAACGATCTGGCAGTCCGGACCCCAAAGCTGGCGTTCAAGCACGCTGAGACGAAAGCCGGCGAAGGTGAATGCTAGCGGTTGTCGATGTGTGGGAATGCGGGCGTATGAGGCACGTCTCAGAAGGTTGTTGATCCTGGCGACAAATTCAGGGATCGAGACGGGCAGCGACATGCAATCATCGGCCCCGGCTTCTAGCGCCAACACGATCAGATCCGCTTTGAAGGGCTCCACAATAAGGAAGATCGGGATCGCGCTGCTGGTCCTGATTTGCCGACAGAAGTCGATTGCTTCGTTTGGCGATGAAACGGCATCGACGATCACCACGTCATATTGCGATCGATAGAGATGCCTTCGCAGTTGAAGGATGGAGTGTACCACCGACACAGCCATCGCCTCCCTTTCGATTGCAGCAATGATTGGATGAGCATCCGTGCCGCCGTTATCCGCAAAGATGATCTTCGCTTGAATGAGTTCTCTCCGCCTGCCCTTATGGATTGAATGTCATGTCGGAAGCGTATGACAGGTCCGACGATTATCCCTCTAAGGTTGCGGTCAATATTTACTCTTGCCAACTCGCATAATTGCTAATCCCGCCTTCTCAGTCTTTTCGATTAATGTTTAAAGGCGATTTGCAATCGTTGCGTGTTATTTGTGTCGAGAAGACTAAACTCAAGATGATCGGCACTATCACTCGATGGGCTCATTCGTTGGGGCCGTGCCTTTGGCGGTGCCGTCCAGCTGCGGCTGAGCCTTGCGTCCTTTACAGGAGCGGTTGCGACAGGTCAGGCAGGGTAGGGGTTTTGCTGCCACATGGGGATCATTGCAGTGCTCCTCATCCTCCAGTCTGCTTTCTTCCGACGACAAGTTCGACATTTCCAAAGGGGTACACATCTGGTTCTCCGGAGGGACGAGGTGAGAACAAAATTATGCAGCCGTTCCTTTGCAGCCTCCAATTTCACGACAAATCAATTCATTGGCCATTCATATCAATGGAAAACCAGCACTTGGGGATACCAAGGCGTAATGTCCGACAGGTGCCGTCTGCTTCGTCCCGTTCTTAGATGCCGTGTGAACATCGAAGAAATATTTCTTAATCGAGCGTTGGACATCAATGTTTGAAGCGCACCCTCTCTCGTGAGATTGTAGGGGCGCCAAAACACAACAACAGCGACAGTATGCCATGAGACCGACGATTGTTATCGGCTCAGGGGACGGCGATCTGTGCTTCATTGCCCGCCACCTTCTAGAGCAATCCGGCTTCGCGACGAGCCTGCAGTCAGAAGCCAATGACATCGTTATCGCTGCGCGCCAAGACAGCGTCTGTGCGCTTCTGATTGACGGCCGGGTCAGGGACGCAGTTTCGGCCTGTGCGCAGATTTGCGATCTTCGAGCAGGCAGCGCGATCATCATTGTCGCCCTGGTTGACCCGGGGGCGCATGGCCAGGGTCTCGCCTTCCTCAACGCGGGCGCCGATGAAGTCTTTACCCGACCTGTTTCGCCCAGTCATCTGCTTCGGGCATTGATGATGCAAGGCACGACACAGCGCCTGAGATATGGCGACATCGAGATGGATGTGGCGGCGCGGTGCGTGTGGCGTGCCGATTGCCCCGTCTACCTTCCACGGATCGAGTTTGCCATCCTGCGCTACTTCCTTCTTCAGCCCGACAGGATTTCCGACCGCAGGGAGATTATCAGGCAGTGCTGGCCAAGTGGAATATACGTCGATTGCAAGACGGTGAACGTCCACATCGGGCGACTGCGCAGGTGTCTGAGGATTGGGGGAGCCCCTGACCCCATTCGTACGGTGCGCGGCGTCGGCTATGGCATCGGCTCCGTCAATCCGTCCTTGCCCGAAAGGAGAGCGCGATGGCATGCGAAACCTTGATCCTCAATGGCCGCGTTGTCACGGGAGATGGATCAACAGTTCACACCCGCGCTTCCGTCCGTGTTCGCGGCAGAACGATTGTCCAGGTCGCGGAGGGTCAGCTTGCGGCCGCCGCGGGATCGCTTGTCATCGACGCCGACGGCTACACGATCATTCCCGGCATTATCAACGCGCATGCGCATGGGTGTGTGCACGGCCCCTCGATGCCGAGCGGGTCCAAGCCCTTTCGGTCGAGCGACGTCGATTACTTTCGCAACCGACACCTGCTTTCCGGCACCTCTACTCTCCTGAATGTCTGCGGCCTCGCACTGGCCGATGAAATCGACGATGGGCGAAACAACCATCCTCTCGACATACATATCACGAGCGCGCATACGCCGAGCAACCTTCGCGCCGCACTTGCAATTGACGGCGCCGGTCTCAGCGACCGTCATCATGCAGAGACCATCGAGACGATGATTGGTGCTGGGGTGCGAGCGCTTGGCGAAGCCGGCGGTGGTCAGACGCTTGGGGGAGGGGCCCAGGACTATCGCTTCATACCGGACGCGATATTTGCATTATCGGGCATCAGGCTCTCCCCGAAATGGGCGCGGAGTCTCAAAGAAGCCGTCCTCGGACGCACCCTCGACGGTAAGGACGCAGCCTCAACTGAACTGATCGAAGCACTTCTCGCCGAATGCGGTCTGTTATCGATCATGTCCGCCCAGAAACTTGTGGAGCTGATAACGAAAACCGTCATGCCCCCTGTCGCGCTCTCCTTGAGAGGACTGGAGGAGATTGCCGCAGCCAGTGCGCACTATGGCCTGCCAGGCATATTCCACCACGCGCTCCCAACAGCACGAACATTACTGAACCTGGCGGTGCGATTTCCATCAGCCCGCATTGTGGCGGCTCACGCCAACCATCCCTCGTTTCGTCCGGATGAATGTGTTGCCTCCGCACGCGAACTCAAGAAGCGTGGCGTCATCATCGACGTTTCAACACTCGACTGCATTACAACCCGTTGGCGCAACGACGCGACCAACATCGACCTCCTGGTCCGTGAGGGGCTTGTCGATACCTTGTCTACCGATTTTGCCGGCGGCGATTGGGACAGCATCCTTGCAGCGATCAACCGCATGGTGCAACGAGAGCAGACGACGTTGCCTTGCGCGATAGCGCTTGCAACCGGCAACGTTGCTCGGATTTTCCCCGAGTTTGCGGGAGACAGGGGCATTCTCGCTCCTGGAAAGCGTGCCGATGTTGCGATTGTCGAAAGCCACAATCTTGCTCGCGTGCGGCACCTGATGATCAATGGCCGATTTGCCGTTTGGAACGGTGCGAGAAGCGACAAAATCCCCAAGCACCCATGAAGCGTCCGGTTCCAGCATAAGGACGTAGTGTGCCCACATGACGCGCTCACATTGCGATGAACCCTGTCAATCCTCGTGCATGTCCAAATACTGTGGCATTTCCGCAAATAGCGGTCCTGCCTCGCCCTGCGCCAGTGCCAGCACGCCGTCGACAATGGCTTGTCGCTTCCCCGGCGTAAGCCTGGCGGCTGTCAATCGACAGAACTTCTCCTCTATACCGTGCCACAGCAGCGGCAAGCCGGGATCTCCGAGTGGGCCACCCAAGTCGGAAACGAACTTGCCATTTTTTGTTTGAACAGTGACGCGTGCCAGGGTTTCGGCCGGAAAGAGGCGGTCGCTCTGATGATGAACCACGAGCTGAACCTTCTTTGCAGCAGCAACGAGATCCGGGCGTGCAAGGCACTTGGTTGTTATCGGCAACAATCCGGAGGAGCCGTCAACAAGGGCAATCGCGAGACAGTAGGGAAGACTATACTGGACATCGACGAGGTTCTCCGGCGAGGTGCGATTTGCAAGCCGGAGCGCCCAGCCGAACGTCTCGACATCGATCGAGATGAGGGTCTCTGACGTCAGACCATAGCGTTCAACAAGCTCAAGAAGCCGATCGAGAGCCGGATGTATGTAGCGGCAGCACGCATAGGGTTTGAAGTAAGTGCCGAGGATCTCCCAACGGTGACCGAGTTCTCCGAGTAGCAGCCTTGGGTCGTAGTAGTCAGGGTGATCAAACAGATCAGAAGGACCCGTAAAACCGCGACGCGCAAGCTCGAGAGCCATAAGCCCCGTGGCACTACTCCACGGGATGCCTTCCTTGACGTCGTTGCCGGTCATCTTCGAGTAACCCGAGCTACCATTTGCCTGCTGGTTCGGGGCAAGCACGCCGGCAATGGCAAGCGCCTGAGCAGTCACCCCTGGTGAAGCCTTGAGCAAGACCGCCGCGGTTGCGGCGGATGCGATGGCAGCCCAGCGTCCCGACTGCCGCGTGGAAATAGTTTGCGGGTTCTGTGCCGCTGCCGTCCTCACTCCAATGTCGTAGCCTGCGACAATTGCAGCGATGATGTCGTCGCCGCCAAGCTGTTGCATCGAGCCGATGGTAAGGGCAGTCGTTACCACTGAGGCTCCGGGATGGCCTCGTGCTGCCCGGTGACCGTCATCGATATCAAGGGCGCAGGCCGCTGCTGCGTTACAGAAAAGGGCGCCGACAGCGGCCAATTCCTGTCCCGAAAACCATATCGGCGTCTCGCCTTTGCCAAAGAGGGTAGCTGCGGATCGACGCGCTGCCGTTGCACTGTCGGAGGAATGACCGACGATGGCAGCACCGATAAGATCAAGAACACACCGGATTGCCATGTTGCGCGTCTCGGCAAGGGGAGGTCGAGCGGCGACAGCCGAGATATGTTCGGCGAGTATTTCGGAAAGGTACAATGAACCGCCTCCCTTTGATCAAGTCCGGGTTGCCAGCATGTGATCGTTGAAAGCACGGTATTTTTTGTAGGTTGCCTGTGCGACATAGAGATCGAGCATCGGGAGGCCAACGCAGGTGACGCAGGTCGGACCTTCCTGCTCGACGTGCAAATCACCGGAGCCCGAAAGCTCTGCAACTCCGATCAACGGGCCGACCTGCTCGAGGGAAAGGCCGCGCCTGGAGAAATGCAGCGCAATACTTTGCGAATTTCGGCGAGAGACGGTCGCTACGTCATCGCAGACGACAAGACCCGATCGAAGTGCTCGCTGGAGGTAGGTCTCTGGGACCTCATCTCCACCGAGATGCAGCGATATGGCGCGTCGATGAAGGGCGCAATCGTCAAACAGAGGTGTTCTGGAATTCGTGGCCGTGATCACAAACCGGCAGAACGGTAGGCGTGTGGTGTCGCTTGCAGGGATGACTGGGATCGTCGTGCAACCCGCGATGTCTGCCATCAGTGCCTCAAGGCCTTCCCTGCTACGCCCACGCACCACGATCTCTTCGATCCTGTCTGCGAAACGGAAATCAAGGCACTCAATCACGCTGCGGGCGATTGGGCCCGACCCGAACAAAAAGACTGATAGCTTATCCGTTGGATTCGTGAACATGCCCAGAACCGTCGTTGCATAGGTGCCCGTGCGCCGGGCGGACATTGCGGTTCCTTCCAGAACCGTCACGAGGCGCAGGGTTCGCTTCTCCAGCAGCAGTACGGTCGAGGTCGATCGCGGAAAGCCGAGATTGCGGTTGAACGCGTTGGCACCGATAATCTTGACGCCGCCGAGTTGATCATTGACGCTGTAGAGGCACGACAATTTCCATCCCAACCGCTCGTTCTCAAACTGGGACTTGAATGGAGCGACGCTTTCGATCTCCCAGAAGGCTTCCTCTGGCAGCGACAGCACGGACTTGCCACCAAACGATTTTCCTGACCGGATGTCCCGCCAAGCCGCATCTGTTGCGTCCAGAAGCTCCTGCGTGGTCAGGTCGGCGCCTGCGGCGCGGATCTCTTCACAATTGAGAAATTTCACGTCGCGACTAGCTTGAATGTTCTGTTCCTGCATGGACGGTTTCTCCTTCTCGCCAATCGGAAGAACCTAGCGATCCGGAGGAAACGGCAGGATGAAGCTTGGATAAATTCCTGGGAAAGCAAAGCGCTTGCGAAACGCCGGCGCTACATGCGTTCCGGCTTGATGTGGAGGTGCTTGCCATCAAGGAGCACCCGATGCTCTGACATCGGAATCAGGCGCCGTACTTCGGCAAGGCGATGCGGATCGATTTCGACCTGGAGAACTGCCGGAAAGTGGCCGGCTTTGCCAATCACCGTTCCCCAGGGGTCGCAAACAAGAGAACGGCCTAACGTTTCCCGGCGCGGGCCGCCGGGAGTTGGGTAACTGCCACATTGACCACATGCGACGAAGTAAGCCTGATACTCGATCGCCCGCGCCCTGCATAGGACCTCAAAGTGCGCGCGTCCGGTTTGGCGGTTGAACGCAGCGGGGAGAATGAAGATATCGACCATCTCGCTGGCCAACCGATCGAACAGGCGCGAGAAACGAAGATCGTAGCAGATCACGCATGCGATCCTGTATCCATTCAACTCGTAGATAAGAAGATCATCGCCCGGCGTCACAACCGACGATTCCGCGTATGTCATCCCGTTCGGCGCCGTTATGTCGAACATATGTATCTTCCGATAGCGGCCGACCTGCTCGCCGCGCGCATTAAACACGATCGTCGTGTTGTGCACGGGTCCGTCGTTGCGCTGCCGTTCCAGCAAGCTGCCGGCATGTATCCAGACTGAATTGTCCTTCGCAAAACGCTCGATGAAACCGTAGGCCTCGCCCCCGGGGACGCGATCGGCGGCGCGCCGTTTGTCATCTGCGGTTCCTCCCATCCAATCGAAGTGCTCAGGGAGAACAATCAGGTCGGGAGTTCCGCGCATCGCTTCGTTCATCAGCCGCTCCGCCTGAACCAGATTCCGGCGGCGGTCCGGTTGCGAGTTCATTTGAATCAACGCGATTTTCACGATCCGGTCTCCGGCTGGAATTCAAAAATCGATCTGCCTGCCGCCAGATGCGTTCGCACGGCGACCGATCTTTGCTGGCGTTGCCTTGCTGCTTCAGCGATTTGGCGCATCCGGTTGGCATCGGCGACGAACACTCCGGAGCGGTCGGCAAGTACGGCCTGGCCAGGCAACACGGCGGTACGTCCGCAGGCGACGGGAACATTCAAGGAACCACCGATGCTGAATTGACGATTGGTGGTCTTGGAGGACACACCCCGGCACCAGACCGGCAGCCCAACTTCCACGATCTCCTCGACATCAGTACATGGACCGTCCACGACGATGCCAACGGCGCCCTTCGCCATGGCAGCCATTGCCACCCCGCCTCCCACGCAGGCGATGTCATCGCCGTCGACACGGGAGATCACAAGCATATCGCCGGGCATGAGCTGGTCGATCGCCTTGTAGATGATAGAACCGTCGCGGCCGGGGGCCGCGACGGTTACGGCAACTCCGGCCGCATGAGCCGGGAACAGCGGAAGGACCTGACTTCCCACAAATCCCACATGCTCCACGTGGCCAATCGTCGCCGTCTCTACCGATGACAATAGTTCGATCAGGTCAGGATTCAGGGGTGGATGGCGATCCATCAATTGATAGAACATTGTCACGGATAGCTCTTCGTTTTGGGGATCAGACTGGCCGTTCGCCTGAGGTCGTCGTACGGTGCATGATCCGGATGAAGGCCGGATCAAATGAATCGCGACGATGCATCGTGCATCGATTGTCCCACATCATGATGTCTCCTTCGTCCCACTGCTGCACAAAGACTTGCTTGGTGCTGGTAGTGTGATCCCACAGCTCCGCCAAGAGCGCTTCACTCTCGTCGCGGCTCATTCCAACGATCCATGCGCCGTCAATTGTTCCGCCGAGATAAAGCGCCTTGCGACCCGTCTCGCCGTGAGTGCGCACAAGTGGGTGCACGACGCCGCTCCACTCGCGATAGTCCTGGCTCTTCGGGGTCGATTTTCCCAGCCGCAGCTTACCCGTTTTGTCATAGACGTTCTGGAAGAAGATCTGCCGTCCATCGACGGCTGCTTTCAGTGTCGCCGGCAGTGTTTCGTAGGCAAGATAGGTCGACAGGAAGTAGGTATCACCGCCTGAGGGAGGGACTTGAACTGCACGCAAAATCGCCCCAGCCGGAGGCTTCTCGTAGAACCATGTGTCCGTATGCCAGGTGGCCTCACTGTTTCCCATGGCTCCACTGGGCTTGCCGTCGGTCATTGCGTTGCTGATGACAAGAATTTCCCTGTGCGTTGGATGTCCCCCTTCCTGCAACTGCTTCGGGTGGATGACAAACTCGCCGAAATGCCGGGAGAATGCCACCTGCTGCGCGTCTGTGATGCGGGTCTGCTTGAACCGTATTACCCCATACTGCAGCCAGTACCTTCGGATCGCCTCGATGTCGCGGCTGTCGTATCGGTCGAAATCAAAACCCTCGATATCAGCACACACGTTGCTGGAATGCTGAATGGCCTTAAGCCGCTCCTTTGTAAGCATTTTCATCTCCTATAGTGACCTTCTCGATTAGGTCACGGTGATCCTAGAGCGGGCCTCTCGGAGATCTCCAATATGAACCCCGAGGCATTGATGCGGCTGCTTTATCGATCGCTGCTCAGTCGGCCAGGAGTTTCAATGCACAGGCAGGAATGCCGAGCTTAAGCTGTTGCCCAGGGGCCGGCATTGCGTCCGACCCTGCGGAAGGAACCAGAACGCTGACGTGAATTTCGGGCGCGAGTTCAACGCTCATCTCGAGCGATGCCCCAAGATTTATCACTCTTCGCAACATACCTCTAAGCACGTTGAAATCCTCCGGAACCGGAGCGTCGTCGACAAGCGGCTGGATGTCTTGGGGTCGAATGACACAATAGCGGGCATCTCCCTTTCCGCGCGTCGCGCGAAGTCTTATGTCGCACCTGTCGATTGCAGCATCCCATGCGGTTCCAGTCGACGTTACCTCCCTCAATGTCAGAATATTGGACTTCCCGATGAAATCGGCGACAAAGGTCGATTGTGGATCGCCATAGATGGAACCGGGATCCCCTTGCTGCGCGACGGCCCCCTTCCACATGACGACGATGCGATCGGACATTGCCATCGCTTCTTCCTGGTCATGGGTGACGTAGATGAAGGTCATACCCAGTTCCTGCTGCATCTCCTTCAATTCCGCACGCATTGCTTCGCGCAGTTTCAGGTCAAGATTGGATAACGGCTCGTCGAGCAAAAGAACCGAGGGTCGTGGCGCAAGCGCCCGCGCCAGGGCGACGCGTTGCTGTTGTCCGCCCGACAGCGCTCTGGGATAGCGGTCTGCCAGTGTGTCGAGATGAACCCTGCGAAGCGAGGACTGAACGATTGATCCGATTTCGTTCTTTGGCGTGCCCCTCATACGCAGGCCGAACCCAACATTTTCGGCGACGGTCATGTGTGGAAAAAGTGCATAGTTCTGAAAAACGAGGCCGATGTTTCGGCGTTCGGGAGGAACATCAACCTGGCTGCGGCCGCGAATACGGATGTCGCCGCCGGACGGCGCGCTAAACCCCGCGATCATGTTGAGGGTTGTGGTCTTCCCGCACCCGGACGGTCCGAGAATGCTGACGAATTCTCCCTTCGGAATCTTAAGATCAATGTTTGTGACGACCGATATCGGACCGAAGGATTTGCTGACCGAGATCAGTTCCACGTCGATTGCACTCATTTGCTACCACCATGCAGTTGGGCGGAAAAACCGCCGAGTTTTTCGAAGCTGAAAATCACGATCAGAATGAAGGCCATGGATGCGACGTTGACCGCAGCCATGACGGGGTCGAGGCTGTATTCGAGATAGTTTATGACGGTGATCGGCAGCGTGGTTTCTCCCGGTCGCACCAGAAACACCGAGAGCGGAATATTGTTGAACGAGATGATGAATGCGAATGTCACCCCTGACAGAATACCCGGTTTGATCGCAGGCAGGAGGATGAACCTGATCCGCTGCCATTGATTTGCCCCGAGAATCTGGCCCGCTCGGAAGAGGTTGCAGTCAAAGTTTGCAATCGACGTGGCAACCATGCGAACCACGAAGGGAAGCGCAAGCACGCAGTGACCGGCAATGAGAGCCGGCGTTCCGAGCAACGGCTGTAGTCCGATCACGGACAAAAACAGAACCACCGCCACGCCCTTTACGATCTGCGGCACGGAAAGCGGCGAAAGGAGTGCGGCCATGACGATCTCGCTTCCTGCAAACTTCTCGTAAGCGACGACATAGGCAGCAACGGTCCCGATCGCGCCACTTACGACAGAAACGACAATGGCAATTTTGACGCTTAGCCAAAACGGTCCAAGCCACCGCTCCGACGCAAGATCGAAGTACCATTTGACCGTCCACTCCCACGGTCGAAATGTCACGTCGCCGGTTGGGCTGAGAGACGCTGCAAAGACCACCACAATTGGCAGCGCGATGAAGGCGATTACCAGTGCAAGAGCACACCAAAACAGCGCGGATATCACTCTGTTCATTCCATACCTCCTGCGACGCTCTGATACTTTTGGCGACAACCCGCCTCGAAACGAATCCCGGCGTATGAGATCACAAGCATGAGGATCAGCAGCGCATTCGCCATGACGGCTGCGAAGGACCAATCGATATAGAAGAGGACCTGCTCGGAAATCATGGTTGCGAGGACCTTGAAGCCGGCTCCGCCGAGCAACGCGGGCGTCGCATAAGCGCTAGCAGCCATTGTAAAGGAAAGAAGGAATGAGCTTGTGAGACCCGGAACCGACAGTGGAAGCAGGATGTGCCAGACAACGGCATGACGCGGCGCTCCCAAAATCTGGGCTGCACGTTCGAGGTTGTCGTCTATGCCTTGGATACTTGTCGTCAAGGACAGGATTGCGAAAGGCAACACGACATGGGTCAGACCGATGACCACTGCAAACAAGTTCTTCGACAAGGGAAGCGGTGACGAAATCAGCCCCGCGTGAAGTAGGACATCGTTGATGAAACCCCTGTCTTCCAGGATGATGAGCCAGCCATAGGTTCGCAGAACGACACCGGCAAGCTCGGGCGCGAGCGCGATGGCAAACACGATTGAACGCCACCGCCCTCTCGAACGCGCCAGATAGTAGGCAACTGGATAGGCGAGCAAGGTTGCCGAAATCGCAACCAGACTCGACATGAGAGTTGTCCTCCAAAAGCCGAGGAGTGACAGGCCGTCGGTAAAAAAACGCGAATAGCTAAGAAGGCTCATTCCCTGCGATGACGGATTGTGAAAGCTCATTCCGATCATCATTCCCATCGGCAGAGCGAAGAAAAATACCAGCAGACAGGTCGCTGGTGACAATCCCAGAAACCTGATCCAACCCCTGGCAAACACTCGCGGTTTGCCAGGCATCTCCAAGGCAATAATAGTCATGGGACCCCTCAATTTGCGTGCGCGACAACGTCGCGTTCCCACTGTTCCGCCCATTTGGGCAGGCGTTCTGCGACGGTAGTCAGGTTCGGCAAATGAAGGGAATTCAAGTCCGCATCTGAGGTGATCTGGCGTGCTTTTATCGCGGCCGGAACATCGATGTCGGTGCGGGCGCTCCCCACCTTGTAACCGCCCACCCACGCTTCCTGGCTGGTTTTCTCCAGGAAGAAGTCAATGAACTTTCTCGCAGCATCCTTATGCTCGGCGCCGATTGGAATGTTCAGCGTGGCGACAAGCGGGATGGTGCCCTCCTTTGGCTTGATGTAATCCACAGACAAGCCGCTATCGACAAGCAACTGCGCCCGGCCGCTCCAGAAAGGCATCGCCCAGACCGTTCCATCCTTTATGTAGCTCTCGAGAATTGCCGAACTCTGTTCGAAGCCGATCGATTGCTTGGCGATTGCGGCCACCGCCCTGAACCCAGGAGCGAGATTGTCGACGAGGTCGCCGCCATTCATCAGTGAGAACATTTCGACAAGGTAGATGGCCATGGTGTTTTGAAATGTCGGCAGCACGACCCGACCCGCGAGGTCGCTTGAGGCAAGTGCTGACCAAGATACCGGGGGCGTTGCCAACTTGTCCGTTCGATAAAGCAACGACATGTACTGGACCTCGTGCACAGCACCGCAGGGACCGGCCGCTTCCGTCAGAATTCGCGAGAGCTTCGCAAGGTTCGGGATGCTATTTGCGTCAAGCTTTTCCAGAACGCCGTCTTTACAGCCCTGCAGCGATTGAGAGGCGGTCATGACGACCACGTCAAAGCCGGGCCGGCCCCTGGTCGCCTTGATCTTCGCATAATCCTGCGAGGCTGAGCCGACGGGGTCATAGATGACATCTATCCCAGTTCGCTGCTCGAATGGCTCGATGATGGCCTTGCGGATGATGGCTTCGTAAGGTCCTCCATAGCTATTGACGACAAGCGTTTCCGCGCGCAGCGGCGTGGCAATAGCTGCGACCCCGAAGGCCGATACAGTGAAAATTAGTCTTGTTCTTCCCATGACATGATCTCGCTTCTTGGCGTTGTTCCCATGGGAATGGTCGTCAGCGGACCGCCAGTGGTCCAATACCGGATTTCAACGATTCATGTGCTGCGGAGATGAATTGGCCTTCCATAGGACCCCGAACGGGTCGAGCGCTTCTGCCGTCATTTGCTTCTGAAATGGATCGGAACCAGTCGTTTGGTCGCCAGCGTCGCGCTCCGACTTCGGCCAAGTTCCGCCCACGGACCGCGGGTTAACGAAATGTCGTCGTCGACGAGAAATCACTAACAAGTTTGCGAGTGGATCGTCGGATCGCAAGTGGGCAATTTCACCTCCAACCGCACTTTCCCAGTGCGAACCAGAAGAACGAAATTGCACTCCAACCGAAGGTCGCATCGTGACAATGCAACATCCTGCTCAAGTTCGTTTGATCAGCAAATTGCGTCATGCCCTGGGCGACCGCCTGTGTGCCGCAATTGATGACCCGAGTGTCGTTGAAATCGTCTTGAACCCCGATGGCAAGGTCTTTGTCGAACGGCTAGGCCAAGGGTTTTCGCCGCACGGCCAAGTGGGCTCAGCGGCAGCGGAAATCGTCATTGGTACGGTCGCTCACGCGCTGCAGTGCGCTGTCGACACCGACCACCCCATCATCTCGGGTGAGCTCCCGATTGGCGGCCACCGCTTTGAGGGGTTGCTGCCTCCGGTGGTCGCAAAGCCGACATTCACGATACGCCGAAGGGCGTCCTCTCTGATCCCGTTGGACGAGTATGTCAGCTCGGGAACCATGACAGAAGTGCAGGCCGCGACCATCCGAAATGCGGTCAGCTCGCGTTTGAATATCATCATTTCAGGCGGAACTGGTTCGGGAAAGACGACACTTGCGAACGCTGTCATCGACGAGATCGTCAAGTGCGCTCCTGAGGATCGCCTCGTTGTGCTCGAAGACACCGCCGAGATCCAGTGCGTAGCCGACAATGCGGTTCTGCTGCACACCAGCGACGCTGTTGACATGGCCCGGCTGTTGAAGAGCACGATGCGCCTGCGCCCCGACCGTATCGTTGTTGGTGAAGTCAGAGACGGTGCTGCGCTCACATTGCTGAAGGCATGGAACACCGGTCATCCTGGGGGGGTGGCCACGATCCACTCCAATACCGCAGTCTCGGCGCTACGCCGCCTGGAGCAGCTTACCGCTGAGGCAAGCATGCAGCCAATGGAGGCAGTCATCGGGGAGGCAGTCGATCTGATTGTCTCTATTGAACGCACTCCGCGGGGCCGACGTGTGCGCGACATCATTCGGGTCAGACGTTTCGTCAATGGCCAATACGAAATCCAATCCGACCAACCAACCGAAGAGCAGGAGCGTCGCCGTGCCAAATAGAAAAATTCCACTTGCTACCGCTTTTTTCAGCGCAGCACTCCTTTTCGTGACAGTGATGCCCGCGCTCGCCAGTACCGGCGGCGGGCTTCCCTGGGAGGGCCCGCTCGAACGGATCCAGCAATCGATCACGGGGCCCGTCGCCGGTTACATTGCGCTGGCTGCCGTCGCGATCGCAGGGGGGATGCTGATTTTCGGCGGCGAACTCAACGATTTCGCGCGACGTATGGTGTACGTGGTCCTTGTGGCCGGTATCCTCCTTGGCGCTACCCGGATTGTCGCTCTATTCGACGCAACAGGCGCATCGATCGGATGGATCGATGATCAACGCTCATCATCGAAGGTGTTGGAACGAGAGGAGAAAGCAAATGGCTGAATCCCTGTCCGGCTTGCAACGAAACCGCATCCATCGGGCATTGTCTCGCCCAAATTTTCTGATGGGCGCTGACCGCGAACTGGTGCTGATTACTGGCTTGGCAGCAGCCATTCTCATCTTCGTGGTCTTGACTGTGTACTCCGTAGTGTTCGGCGTCGCGGTGTGGATTGTCGTCATCGGCCTGCTACGCATGTTGGCGAAGTCGGATCCGCTCATGCGTCAGGTCTATATCAGGCACATTTCATACAAGCCTTTCTACAAACCAACCACCTCGCCGTGGCGCAAATACTGAGGAGGTGGGCCATGGTTGCTTTGAGAGCATTCAGGATCACGGATCCCTCTTTTGCAGATCTTGTTCCCTATGCAGGCCTTGTCGACAACGGCGTGCTACTCCTCAAGGACGGGAGCCTTATGGCTGGCTGGTACTTTGCCGGACCTGATTCAGAAAGTGCGACCGATCTCGAGCGCAATGAGCTTTCGCGACAGATCAACGCAGTTCTGTCGCGACTTGGCAGTGGGTGGATGATCCAGGTCGAAGCGATCCGTGTTCCGACCGTCGACTACCCCTCCGAGGACCGCTGCCATTTTCCCGACGCTGTCACGCGAGCAATCGATGCCGAGCGCCGCGCGCATTTCGTACGGGAACAGGGGCATTTTGAAAGCAAGCACGCAGTGATCCTGACCCATCGGCCACTTGAGGCTAAGAAGTCTGCGCTCAGCAGGTACATCTACTCTGACGAAGAAAGCCGCAAGAGGTCCTACGCGGATACAGTGCTCGCCATTTTCAAGAATGCGGTGCGAGAGGTCGAACAGTATCTTGCCAACACGCTCTCTATCCGACGCATGGAAACACGTGAGACAAGCGACCGGGGTGGGACGACAATTGCCCGATACGACGAACTTCTGCAATTCATTCGCTTTTGCATCACGGGTGACAATTATCCCGTCCGCTTGCCGGATGTGCCCATGTATCTTGACTGGCTTGTAACGGCACAGCTTGAACATGGGCTGACGCCGAAGGTTGAAAACCGATTTCTGGGTGTGGTTGCGATCGACGGTTTGCCCGCCGAAAGCTGGCCAGGGATCTTGAACTCCCTCGATCTGATGCCGCTGACCTACAGGTGGTCATCGCGCTTCATTGTCCTGGACGCGGAAGAAGCACGCCAGAAGCTCGAGCGCACGCGGAAGAAATGGCAGCAAAAGGTGCGCCCCTTTTTCGATCAGCTGTTTCAGACGCAAAGCCGCTCCATAGATCAGGATGCTATGGCCATGGTTGCCGAAACGGAGGACGCGATCGCACATGCCTCATCCCGACTTGTCGCTTACGGATACTACACGCCGGTTGTCGTCCTCTTCGACGGAAACAGCGAGGCGTTGCAAGAAAAGGCCGAGGCAATCCGCCGGCTGGTGCAGGCAGAGGGCTTTGGAGCGAGGATCGAAACGCTGAATGCAACGGACGCCTATCTCGGCAGCCTACCCGGCAACTGGTACTGCAACATCCGTGAACCGCTTATCAACACCAGTAATCTCGCAGATCTCATTCCTCTTAACTCCGTGTGGTCTGGCAACCCGACGGCACCGTGCCCGTTCTACGCACAAAACTCTCCACCGCTGATGCAAGTCGCCAGCGGCTCGACGTCCTTTCGGCTGAACCTTCATGTCGACGATGTCGGCCACACGCTGATCTTCGGTCCAACAGGCTCAGGCAAGTCGACGCTACTCGCACTCATTGCTGCTCAGTTCCGGCGTTACAAGGGTGCACAGGTCTTTGCCTTTGATAAAGGTTGTTCTCTGCTTCCACTGACGCTTGCCTGTGGTGGCGATCATTACGAGATCGGCGATAGCGAAATGCAAAAACCGGCGCTTGCGTTCTGCCCTCTTTCTGATCTCGGCACGGACGGTGATAGGGCCTGGGCAATCGAATGGATCGAGATGCTCGTCGCACTTCAGGGGGTTACCGTCACCCCGGATCTTCGCAACGCGATTTCCCGTCAGATTGGGCTCATGGCGACTGCTCCCGGCCGATCGCTTTCGGATTTCGTGTCTGGCGTTCAGGTCCGCGAAATCAAGGATGCCCTTCATCCCTACACGGTCGACGGACCCATGGGTCAATTGCTCGATGCCGAAGAGGACGGGCTGGCAATTGCTGGATTCCAGTGCTTCGAGATCGAACCTCTGATGAACCGCGGCGAGCGCAATCTTGTCCCTGTTCTCAGCTACCTTTTTCGACGGATCGAGAAGTGTCTCGATGGCTCGCCAAGTCTGATCCTCCTTGACGAGGCGTGGCTGATGCTTGGCCATCCCGTTTTCCGGGACAAGATTCGCGAATGGCTGAAGGTTCTCCGAAAAGCGAATTGCGCTGTCGTTCTCGCCACGCAATCCATTTCTGATGCCGAGCGCTCTGGAATCATCGACGTTCTGAAGGAATCCTGTCCGACAAAGATCTGCCTTCCGAACGGTGCCGCCCGTGAACCGGGCACGCGCGAGTTCTATGAGAGAATTGGATTCAACGAACGCCAGATCGAGATCGTCGCGAGCGCGATCCCGAAGCGGGAATATTACGTCGCAACACCGGAAGGGCGGCGTCTGTTCGACATGTCGCTCGGTCCCGTTGCTCTTAGTTTCGTTGGGGTCTCAGGCAAGGAAGACCTCAAGCGCATCCGCATATTGAAGTCCAATCATGGTGAGGACTGGCCAGTCCGTTGGCTTGAGTCGAGAGGAGTCCACGATGCCACATCGCTATTCAATATCGCATAAGAGGCTTGTCGGACTAATCGCCTGCACGCTCATCTTGGGTTCGGCCGCAACCGCTTCTGCAGGTTCGGTCACCGGCGCGGCTACCGAATGGACACAGCTCGCCAACAACGCCCAGCTCATCGATCTTCTGAAAAGCTCGGGCCTTCAGGTCGACAATCAACTGAGACAGATCAGCCAGTTGGCAGAGCAAATTCAAAACCAACTGAATATCTACACGAACATGCTGCAAAATACCGCATCGCTTCCCGGTCACATCTGGGGGCGGGTGGAAGACGACCTCAACCAGCTCCGCGGCATCGTTGACCAGGGGCAGGGCATCGCCTTTTCGATGGGCAGCGCGGACGATGTGCTAAAGCAGCGGTTCAAGAGTTATGCCGAGCTTCAGGGCGCCCTTTTGAAGGGCGAGGATCTTTCTTCAACATACCAGACCTGGTCCGACACCAACCGGGACACAATTGCCGGCACATTAAAGGCGGCCAGTTTGACCGCCGACCAGTTCGACGGCGAAGAGAGCACGATGCGCTCGCTTCGCAGCATGTCGGAGACGGCGGACGGGCAAATGAAAGCCCTGCAGATCGGCCACGAGATTGCCGCGCAACAAGTCGCCCAGATGCAGAAACTGCGCGGCCTCGTTTCACAACAGATGACCATGGTGGGGACCTGGCTTCAATCAGAACAGACCGAGAATGACCTGGCGCAGAAGTTGCATGAGGAATTCTTCCATTCAATCGCCCCGCCTACATCCGGTGGCGAGAAGATGAAGGTGGAATGGTGATCCCATGAACCAGGCGCTTGCCCAAATCAGAACCGCTGCAGCACTCGCGGCCTTCACAATCTTGCTGGTGCATCCCGCGCTTGCCCAAGAGGGGGCTGCCCTGACTTCACTTCAGATTCAAATCACCTCCGCTGCCAAGGGATGGGAAACGAAGGTCATGGACGCCGCTCGCTCGCTCTTCTGGATTTTGGCGACTATTGAGATCGGACTTGCCTCCATATCGCTCGCGCTACAAGCGGCTTCACTGGACGCCTGGTTCGCTGAACTTGTTCGGCGGATCATGTTCGTCGGCTTCTTTGCCTTCGTCCTCGCCCAAGGACCAACATTTGCAAAAGCCGTCGTCGACAGCCTCTTTCAGATTGGAGCCGGGGGTGAGGCGGCCTCGCCCGCAGACGTGTTCAATACCGGACTCGCCGTCGCGACCAAGATGGCGGAAAAAGTTCGCTTCGGGCCGTTCCACGAGACCGCGCTTGCCATCTCAGCGGCTTTTGCGATGGTGGTGAGCGTCATTGCTTTCTCTTTGGTCGCTGCGATATTTGTGTCCGTGATGGTTGAGATGTACCTCGGCTTGCTCGCAGGCATGATCATGCTCGGTCTTGGAGGGTCATCCTTCACCAAAGACTTCGCCATACGATATCTCGTATACGCGTTCTCTGTCGGGATGAAACTCATGGCACTTGTCATGATCTCGCACATCGGGTCCGAGGTCTTGATCGGACTGGCCGATGACCCGGACTTTGGCAATCACTTCCAAACTGCGCTCGCGATCGCCGGCATAGCTGTCGTTGTCTTCATTATCGCAATGTACGTGCCGAACATCATACAGGGTGTCGTGCAGGGAGCCTCGGTTACGGGCGGTATGGAGGTCATTCGACACGGCGGTCAGGCTGCTTCGGTCGCCTTGGCAGGCTTCTTTCTAGGTACGGGCGCTATCATCGCAGGCTTTGCTGCTGCAAAGGAAGCTCGCGCCGCCGGGTCCTCGCTTGCCGGGGCTGCCGCGCGCGGCATCGGTGCTGGCATCAGCTCCGCCGGCAAAGCAGTCGCATCGGCAGCGAAGGAAAAGGCGATCGGCTCGCCCGGTGCCTATGCCGGCTCGATCCTCGGCCTTGCCAATGCCAAACTCGATGCCAGCTTGAGCGGTCGCGCTGGCCTTAAGCCACCTCCCGAACGCAGCGATAAACCGTGATCCTTAGGAGAGAAATCGAATGGCAGCAAACCGGCCTTCCGAAAACCCGTACCTTGTCGCCAGGCAGGAATGGTCCGAGCGCTACGGCTCTTACGTCAAGGCCGCTGCTGCATGGCGGACCGTCGGAATCCTCGCTCTCGCCATGGCAGTGACGGGCTTTGGGTATGCTTTGTACCTCAGCACTCAGGTCAAGCTGGTCCCTTACATCGTCGAGGTGGATAAACTTGGCACCTCGGTCACGTCAGGTTTCCCGGAGCAGATCGAGTATGCCGATGCACGCGTGGTCAGGGCGGCGCTTGGCAATTTTGTAACCAGCTTCCGGTCGATTACGCCGGATGCCGTGGTGCAGAAGCAGTATATCGATCGCACCTATGCCCTTCTACGAACTTCCGACCCCTCGACGCAGAAGGTAAATGCCTGGTTTCGCGGCAATTCGCCGTTCGAGAAGGCCAGGACATCGACGGTTGCCATCGAGGTGAACAACATCGTGGCACTGTCGCAGCAAACCTATCAGATCGACTGGACGGAGTACGAGAGGGACCGCAAGGGCAAAGAAACCGGCACGCGCCGTTTTCGCGGGATCGCAACGGTCGCACTGACCGCACCACAGGATGAGGCAATCATCCGCGTTAACCCGATCGGCCTTTACGTTCGGGATTTCGACTGGACGGCACAGCTTTAAGGGCAGGGAGTTTCCGAATGTACAAAACAGAACTGATGGCAGCCTTCGGCTGCATGGTCGGACTCGTCTTCGCAGGCGCTTCGCTTGCGCAAGGCATGACGCCAAATGAGGTCAAGGCGACGGACGTCTCGAGGAAGTGGCGAGGAACGCCGGCCCTTGTTGCAACGGGTCCGGACGGGAAGGTCATGTTTCTCTTTGGCGAGGCCCAGCCCTCGATCGTCTGTTCTCCACTGCAGGTTTGCGACATCGAGCTTCAGGGGGGCGAAATCGTACGCGACGTCCTCGTCGGCGATACTGTCCGATGGAAAGTCGAGCCTGCGACATCAGGTGCAACCAGTGGGCAGGCGATCCATCTTGTCGTCAAGCCGTCGGAGCCTGGCCTGTTGACGTCGATGGTCGTCACGACGTCCCGCCGGACCTATCATATCCAGCTCAAATCGCACCCAAGTCAGTATATGGCGCGCGTCGGTTTCGAGTATCCGGAAGACGTGTCGACCAAGCTAGCCGGCGTCAATGCACGACTGCAAACTGGAAGCAACTTTGGCGCAGCCCCTGAGAGACTGAGTTTTTCCTATTCGCTCAGCGGTTCTGCGGCGTGGAAACCCAAGCGCGTTTATTCCGACGGGGCCAAGACCTACATCCAATTTCCAAAGTCGATCGCGGGTCAAGACGCCCCTGTGCTCTTTGTCGTTTCCGGTGGGCAGAACCGGATCGTCGATTATCGCATGAAGAACGACATTATGGTCGTCGATTATGCGCTCGACGAAGCAATCCTTGTATCGGGCGTCGGTTGGCACCAGCAGAGAATTACTATTCGGCGCGGAGGCTGATCAATGCACAAATTGTCCCCCTGCTTGCTTATCACGTGCAGCCTCTTTTCTGGATGCCAGGCGCCTGGCGGACCGATTGACACCCATTCGGCACAGGGAGCCGCCGTCGGGCCAGTCGCCGCGAGTGCCATCGCAGGCGATATGGCAAGCCAGTTTGCCGAACAGATCGACAGACCGGTGAGGACACCCATCAAGATGGATGTGGACGGCTCGGACTATGCAAGCGCGCTCGAGGCAGCACTGAGGGGATGGGGTTTTGTCGTCATCACGGACGGGAGAGTCGGCAAGAACCAAAAGCCAATCCAACTCACCTACTCGATCGATAGCCTCAATGGTGAGGTCCTTGCACGCCTGATGACACCGTCGATCGCGCTTGGCCGCGCTTATGCGACGACACCCGCGGGCGCCACGCCCGCAAGTCCGCTCTCCATCATGCAACGACAGTAAGAGAGACAACAATGGTCCAGTCGCTTCAGCTTGGCGCCACGAGCCACGCGGTCGATCAGCGAGCTATGCGCCGCCTCAATCGCCTGCCGATCGTCATTGCCATTGTCATCACCGTGCTGTTCCTCGGTGTCGTGGTGGTCGGACTTTCCTGGCGTGGGGCAACATTCAATGGTGGGAGTGATTTCGACACCACGTCGAACACGCCGGCAACGAATTTCGCAGACCAACTGAAGAAAGGTATTTCCGACGGCATCATCGGCGAGCCGGAAAGGCAGGAAATATTTCAGCCAACGCCGCGGGCAATCGAGAAGGAGGCCGTCAAGCAGCCGGTTGCCGAACACGAACCGATTGACCGACAAGAGCGGCGACTTCGACTTGAATCGGATGAGGAGTGGAGGACGCGGCTAAAGCGCGAACAGGACGAACAGTTCTTGCGCGAGGCACAAAGACAGCGCATGGCACGCCTCCAGGCACGCGTGACCGCCTATGACTCTCCGTTGAAAGTGGATATTTCCGATGCTGAGCAGACCTCCACAGGCACCAAAAACGGTGATCCGCAGAACCTTAACGACGGCACAAGTGGCGCATCCGATCTTTACGCGGCGGCGATGAAGTCGGGCCTGATCAGCCAGAATATTGATCCGAGTGGTCAGGTCTCGAAGGAGGCTTTTTTCAATCAGGACATCAAGGACCTTGGTTACCTCTCAAAGCAGGTCGTGCCGCAGTTCTCGCCATATGAGCTGAAGCGCGGGTCTGTGATACCGGCAACGCTCATCACCGGTCTCAATTCCGACCTACCCGGGAGGGCAATTGCTCAGGTCAGCGCAAATGTCTACGACAGCGCAACCGGTTACCGCCTTCTCATCCCGCAAGGCGCCAAGCTGTTGGGACGCTACGATTCCAAGGTCTCGTTCGGCCAGCAACGCGTCCTCGTTGTGTGGACTGACATCAGTTTCCCGAATGGGTCAACGCTGCAGCTCGGCGGCATGGCGGGCACCGACGCGGAGGGATACGGCGGGTTCAAAGACAAAACCGATCATCACCTCTGGCCTACCTTTGGGTCGGCGGTTCTTATCGCTCTGCTAGGGACCGGGATCGATATGGCGATACCCGAGAGTTCAACGCTTGCGACACAGGACACTGCCTCCGATGCTGTGCGACGAAACTTTGCGGAAACCTTCGGTCGGGTGGCCGAGCAAACCATTTCCAAGAATCTGAACGTTCAGCCGACAGTTCGGATCAGGCCTGGCTACAAATTCAATGTTCTGGTCGATCAGGACATTATCTTTCCCTCGCAGTATGTTGAAAACTAATAGTCTTTGTCTCGGCAACCGACGTTTTTTGAGTGTGGAGAATGGAGACGTGTGGGGACGTTTTGGGCAGTTGGACACTCACTGGTAATATTAAGCATCGAGCAGCGGAGTGTATCCGACGTTGTGATTTCTAGCTGCAGTGCCTCGAGCGTGGCAGCAAATCCCGGAAACTGTTAACGCTTCAGTGGTGGCGTTGAATAAACTCTGCGATTGCCGCTTGGAGGATGCAGCCTCCTGTGAGCCTGTAGCGCTTTCGGAGGGGGCTCAAGGGATGCACGCAACACACTATTCTTGCTAAAGAGGAGCATGGACTTGACGCGTCCTCCCATTTCTTGTCGCAGGGGCAGCACCGTTGGCACCTTTGTGGTCCGGCCATCTCCGGGTCTGTGACGATTGTCGTTCAGGCACTGCCGGTGGAGAAAACCAGCAACATATTGTTGGTAGGCATCTCGATCGTCTCGCGGAGATTAAGTCCGGCGGCCTCACCCACGTGTTCAAGATCAGCGATATCACGCACACCCCAGGATGGGTTTCGCTCCTTTAGAGCCACGTCGAAAGCAGCATTCGAGGGGGCGTTGTGTGCGCCGTCGCGCATGAATGGGCCGTAGAGAACAAGAAACCCACCAGCGCGAAGCAAGCGGCCAGCTCCTGCGAACAATCCTAAGCTTGCCGCCCATGGCGCGATATGGATCATATTGATCGACACGATGGCGTCAAAATGCCCCGTTTGTTCGACGCCCCATTGTCCTGAGCACACATCAATATCCCACGGTGCCAGCACATTCTTCAGCCCTGCGAATTTGATCCAGCTGGACGTGCTGGCGCGGGCGTCGGCATCCGGATCGCTCGGCTGCCAGGTGAGGTTGGGCATTGCTCCCGCAAAACACACAGCGTGCTCGCCGGTCCCGCAACCAATCTCCAGCACGGTGCCATGTGTTGGAAGGACACGTTTTAGGACCGCGAGGATCGGCGCCGAATTTCGCGCAACGGAAGGCGAGAACATCCGCTGGTCGGCGCCTACGTCGCGTTGTTCCAGCGCAACAGGCACACGGCCCTCCTTCTCTGTGGGCATGGGTCTTGAATCCCCTTTGAGCTATGTCTCCCATTTTATAGCTGAAATGATGGGACTGAAACCAAAGATTTCGAACTTCCGAAGGGAGGCGTCGGCGCGTGCGTTCGGCCGAGTGCGGCCGAACGTCCAGCATGCGTCGGATTACCCGCCCGCCCGGCTCAAGGTGAAGCGAGGCGACCCGACGCGCTGGCCAACACTCATCAGGACATAGAATGGTCCTTGGCAAAGTGCCGAATTTCCTCAAAGTATATCCCGACATCGGGCTGCCGACGCCCGCCTCGTGCCCTCTACCTCAACCCACGCGCCATCCCGCGCAGCGGGTTCGTTCATTGGCCCCAAAGGCCGACCTTCATAGATGTCGCCGGACGACCATCATGGTCAGTATCAGAGCCATAAGCGATACAATGACACTTGCCACGACATACGCCGCAGCAGCCAAATGCTGGCCGCGCTCCCACAGGACCGCTGCATCAAGTGAGAACGTCGAAAACGTGGTGAAACCGCCAATGACGCCAGTGGTCAAAAACAACTTGGCGTCCTGCGACGTTAGGTTGGTTGGACGTTGTGAAAACACCCACGACAATGCCCATGGGGGCAGAGCCCAAAACATTTATGCCGAGCGTTCCGTACGGAAAATTCGTCCCGAAGACACGAATTGAAAGCATGCCCACTGCGTAGCGAAGCATGCCGCCGAGCCCTGATCCGATAAATACAATGAGATATCCCACGCACGCCTCCTGCTCGCCCAAATGGGGCGTTGATCAGCAGGCGTCATCAGCAACAGCGCGGTTATAGGGAGACACCATTCCCGTATGGCCTTCTATGCCAGCAACATGCTTCCAGATCAACATGGTCTACACGTGGCGCAAAAGCCGTCACGACTGGAACAATGATTTAACAGTGACAGCGCTGACGTTCATTTCTATAGGATCGATGGCTCCGCTTGCGAGTGAGGGAAACGCACCATCGGCGCGAAGGCGCGGGGGTCGAGGTCAATTTCCAAGTAGCAACGAATGTTCACTCGGCGGGATTAGTATCTGGCCTTTCGCCAACCAGCTTCACGCGCTTCTTGCTCGGAACAGAACCAGCGCTCGCCATATTGCGGCGATATCTTTGTGGCCTCGTAATAGTGCTGGCCCGGCACGTGATAGATGCGGTCGCCAGATTCGATGCTGACGTTGCCCTTGATGTTGCAGGCCGTGCCTCGTTGCACGATCACTCCATTGTCGATGATCATCGGCTGCGTCGGTGCGGCAAACGAACGCTGGATCGGAGCGGTCATAAATTTGGGCAACACGGCATAGCCGCCGGTTCCCAGGAATGCCGCTGCCGAACTCAAAGCTACCACCATGGGAAACTTCATGTCTCACTCCTAAATTCTTCCAGAGTTTAACACGCTAGGGTTTATCTGTTCGTATGTCAGATTGCTAAAATGCGCGGTATTGGCGACATGGTGTCTGGCGCCACTCGGGCATGGCGGTTGGAACGCCGGAACTCACGTCACGCAATGACCGCTCTCAGGCCCGTTGCAGACAATGCCCCGGGGCCGCGCGTTTCGCAGAAGTCTTTGCCTGCCTCAGGCCAAGCCTCTATCAGCCTGGCAATCCTGTTCGTCGAGCAATGTCGAAAAGCGTCTAATTTCGACAAGCTTTAGGCTTTCTCGCTCTACCACCCTGGGTATTGCCAACTGTTCGTGATGAGATCAACATGGCGTCTGCCGAGACGCATGGAAGGAATTTGATGGACTTCTAGGATACTGACGCGCAGCGGGTCCTGCCGCCGTCGGGCAATACCATCGTGGGGGAGTGCGATGCGGAGAGAAGCTCGGTGCCGGTTGCAACGCGGAGCGTTCCTGGAGACAGCGCGCTTCCTTCTGCCGACTATTCTCTTCCTGTCGATCTTGATTGTCCCACAACACGCAATCTCGGCCGACAAGACGTTGAAATTGCTGTTATGGCAGGCTCCAAGCACGCTCAATCCTCACTTGGCTCCGGGCATCAAGGACCAGACAGCCAGCCGGATCGTCTATGAGCCTCTCGCCAGCTTCGACCGCGAGGGGCATCTCGTTCCCTTCCTCGCCGCGGACATTCCGACGCTCGAGAATGGCGGCGTGAGTGCCGACGGCCGTTCAGTCGTCTGGAAGCTCAAGCACGGTATCAAATGGTCCGACGGCCAGCCCTTCACGGCCAAGGATGTGCTCTTCACCTACAATTATATCACAAACCCGGATGTCGGCTCGGCGAGTGTCGGCTCTTACAAGGCAATCGACAAGGTCGTTGCGGTCGACGACGACACCGTGCGGATCACGTTCAAGGACGTCAATCCGGCCTGGGCGCTGCCGTTTGTCGGAGTGCAGGGTATGATCCTGCCCGAGCATGTGTTTGCCCCTTACAACAACAAGGATGCGGTGACGGCAGCCGTAAATCTGGCCCCCGTAGGCACAGGTCCGTACCGCCTGAAGGCGTTTCAGACTGAGGATGTGCTTGTCATAGGTGAGGATGTCGTCAACACGGTGAAGGCAATCTTCGAGCGCAATCCGTATTATCGCAACGCGGATGAGCTGACCTTCGATGCGGTGACGCTCCAGGGCGGCGGCGACGCTTCGGTCGCGGCCAAGGCGGTGCTGAAGGAAGGCGTGGTCGACTATGCCTGGAACCTCCAGGTCGACGATGTCGTGCTCAAGGAGCTCGAATCGGACGGTGTCGGCAAGGCGACGGTGTCCTGGGGCTCCTATGTCGAGCGCATCATGCTGAACTTCACCGACCCCAACCGAGAAACCGCCGACGGGGAACGGTCGAGTCTGCAATATCCGCATCCCACATTGTCCGACAGCAATGTACGCGCCGCACTCGCACTTGCTATCGACCGACAGAAGATCGCGGCGCTCTATGGCCGCACGGGCCGTGCGACCAGCAACATTCTGGTCGCCCCGGAAATCTTCAATTCGCCGAATAGCGAATGGGCGTTCGATCCCGACAAAGCCAAGTCGATCCTCGAGTCGGCAGGGTGGAAAGACAGCGACGGCGACGGCGTGCGCGACAAGAACGGCGTGCCGCTGCGTTTTCTGTTTCAGACAACCGTCAATTCCGTTCGCCAGCAGACCCAGGAGATCGTCAAGGCAGACCTGGAGGCGATCGGGGTCAAGGTCGAAAACAAGATGATCGACTCCAGCATCTTTCTGGGCTCCGGGCCGGACAGCACCAACTCTCGGCGGCATTTCTACGCCGACATGGAAGAATATGCCTACGGCAACAAGAGCCCCGATCCCGGCAGCTATATGATCGGTTGGACCTGCGGCGAAGCGGCGCAAAAGGCCAATAACTGGTCCGGGTCAAACTGGGCCCGCTACTGCAACAAGGATTACGACACGCTCTATCGGGCGTCGGCCGTCGAGGTCGATCCGGCCAAGCGCCGGCAGATCTTCGTGAAGATGGACGATCTGCTCGTTTCGGATTTCGCGGCAATTCCTCTGGTTCACTGGGCCGATGTCAGCGGAATAAGCAACTCCCTTGAAGGCTTCGACCCGACGCCTTGGGATTCCGAAACATGGAACATCGCCGGTTGGCATCGCAAATGACGGAGGCACGTGCAAATATGGGTAGAGCGCAACGCTTTTTCGTTCTGGTGATAACCCTGCTGTTTGCGGTTGTCTCACACCCTGCGCATTCGGCTGATCGCACACTGAGGCTCCTCTTCTGGCAGGCGCCCAGCATCCTCAACCCGCATCTTGCCCCCGGCGTGAAGGATCAGACTGCCAGCCGCGTGGTCTATGAACCGCTGGCGAGTTTCGACGCCGAGGGACATCTGGTACCGTTTCTAGCTGAAGAAATTCCCTCCTTGACGAACGGCCAGGTCGCGGGCGACGGGCGGTCGGTCACCTGGAAGCTGAAGCCGAACGTCAAATGGTCGGACGGCGTCCCCTTCACCGCCAAGGACGTTGTGTTCACCTATGCCTACATCACCAATCCGGATGTGGGCTCCTCGAGTATCGGAACCTACAAGTCGGTCGACAAGGTCGAAGCACTCGACGACCTGACCGTCAAGGTAACGTTCAAGGATGTCGATCCCGCCTGGGCGCTCCCCTTCGTCGGTATACAGGGAACAATCCTGCCGGAGCATATATTCGCTCCCTACAACAACAAGGCCGCGGTTGACGCGCCTCCCAACCTGGCCCCCGTCGGGACCGGGCCGTATCGCCTCAAGGAATTCCGTACGGAGGACGTCCTGCTGATCGGCGACGATGTCGTCAACACGGTCAAGATCATCTACGAGCCCAATCCTGAATACCGAGACCGGGCGCGTTTGGGATTTGACGAAGTGACCTTGCAGGGTGGCGGCGATGCGAAGACGGCGGCCAAGGCCGTGCTCGGCACGGGCGTCGTCGACTACGCGTGGAACCTGCAGATCGGCGATGACGAATTGCAGGAGCTTGAGGCGAAGCAGATAGGCAAGGTGGCGCTCTACTTTAGCTCCTACGTCGAGCGCCTCATGCTGAATTTCACCGACCCGAACCGTGAGACATCGGATGGCGAGCGCGCGAGCCTGCAGTTTCCCAATCCAATCCTTGCCGATGCCAAGGTGAGGCTCGCCTTGGCGAAAGCTGTCGACCGCAACAAGATCGCCGCGCTTTACGGGAGGACTGGCCGGCCAACGGCAAACCTCCTGGTCGCCCCCGTTCTCTATAATTCTCCCAACACCACCTGGGAATTCGATCCCGACAAGGCTCGCGCACTTTTGGACGAGGCAGGCTGGCGCGACACGAACGGCGACGGCATCCGCGACAAAAACGGCGTTCCCTTGACCCTTCTTTTCCAGACCTCGGTCAACCCGGTCCGCCAGAAGACCCAGGCGATCATCGGCGCCGATCTGGCGGCGATCGGCATCAGGGTTGAGGACAAGCAGATCGATTCGAGTGTCTTCTTCTCGCCTTCACCGGACATCCTTAATACCAGCCAGCATTTTTACGCGGATCTTGAGGAATTCGCGACCGGCAACAAGAGCCCCGATCCGGGAAGCTATATGGTCAAGTGGACCTGCGCGCAGGCCGCTCAGAAAAGCAACAACTGGTCGGGGCTGAACGAGTCCCGCTATTGCAGCGAAAAGTACGATGCACTGTTCCACGCATCGGAAACGGAGATCGATCCGGAAAAGCGGATTGGCCTGTTCGTGGCGATGAACGACCTGCTGATTGCTCACTCCGCGGTCATTCCCATTGTCGAGTGGGCAAACGTCCCCGGCGTTCGCAACGATATCGTCGGATTCAATCCCACGCCATGGGATTCCGAGACGTGGAACATCGCGGACTGGCGGCGCAAGCCATGAGGGGCCGAAGCTGAAGGCATGGAGCACGAGGAGCCTGTGGTCGCAAGAAATCGTCCATTCTATGTCGCCCCACTGTATGCGCTCGTCCGCGCAGCTTCACCGGTTCTCAGAAACCTGAATATCGGCGGCAAGCTCACGGTCGGATTTGGCATTCTGGCGGCGCTGACGCTGCTCGTTGTCGGCTTGAACTATCTGGGCAGCCTCGATGCAGTCAGAAGCATCAACAGAACGACCAACCTGAGTGCCCCGAGCGCGGTCGCATCGGCGCGGGCACAAGCCGATTTGCTACGGATGCTGAGCGCCGTTCGCGGCTATCTTGCGCTCGGCGAGGAGAGCTACCGCGACGATTACGCTTCGGCGAAAGCCGCATTTCTCGGGGACATGCAGTCGCTTGAACGTCTGCTCCAGGAGAGAACAGCTCCGCGGCCCGACCCGGCCGCAGACGTCGAACAGCGGATGGTGGAGCTCCACGAAAAGCTTGCCTCCTGGCAGCCGCTGACGGATCAGCTCTTCGAGTTACGCAATGACCAGCTTCGACGCGAACCCGCCCTCAAGCTGCTGGTGACGGATGCAAACCCGATGATCGCCACGATTGTCGGGACGGCAACGGCGCTGATCCTGGCGCAGCAGAAACGAGACGCGACGCCCGAAAACATGGCCTATCTGGCCGACCTCGCGTCCTTCCAGAGCTCCTTCTATGCGATGGTCGCAGGGCTGCGGGGCTATGTGACCACCAGGCGAGACGGCTTCAAATACGAATACGAGGCTAACCTCACCATCAATGACGCAGCCTGGAAGAGCATCACTGACGCTACCGTCGCGCTGACGCCGAACCAGAAAATATTGATCGACAAGCTGTCGAAGACTCGCGCAGTCTTCCTGCAATTTCCCGCGCAGATGTTTACAGCGGTCGAAGGCGAACACGCACGTGAGGATCTCTATATCTTCCGCACGCAGGCCGTCCCCCTTGCCGAAGGCATGCTTGGAATTCTGGACGAGATCGCCAATGAGGAGCAACAACGGCTGCAGGCGGATCTCGGTGGCGGCCGTGACCAGCTCCAGAAGGCCCAGCGCATTATCTTGCTAGGTGGTGTGGCCGCCGCCATTCTCGGCCTGATCCTGGGGCTGATCTTCCGGGAAAGCATCGCCGGGCCGATCCAGCGCTTGACGGGCGTTGCTGACCGGGTTCGCCAAGGCGATCTTGCCGCGCGCGCGAAGGTGGAATCGGGCGATGAGATCGGCACGCTGGCGACAACGTTCAACGACATGACGGCGCAGTTGGGCTCCAATCTCGGCGACCTCGAGAACCGCCGCAGGGAACAGGAGCAGCTGGCATTGCAGTTTCGCCGGCAGAGCGAATATCTGGGCGCCCTTCACGATACGTCGCTCGGCCTGATTGCGAGATTGGACCTGACCGGACTCCTGTCGGATTTGACGATGCGTGCCGCAAGTCTGCTCGGCACGCAACATGGATACGTCTATCTTGTCGACGAAGCCGGAGAGACGCTTCAGCGCATGGTCGGCGTCGGTGTCTATGCGGGACAGGCCGCGGGTCAGCAACTGAAGAGCAAGGAGGGCGTGGCGGGGACGGTCTGGCATACGCGCGAGGCGCTTGTGATCAACGAATACCCGACCTGGCCGGGGAGGGCGGCGGCCGCCGCCCAGCTCGATGTGACAATCAGGGCGATCATGGCCGTGCCACTCAAGTCCGACAACAGGGTGGTCGGTGTCCTTGGCATCGCCTACGACGACGCCTCGGCCCTCGAGTTCGGCACCGAAGAGGTCGAGCTTCTCAAGCGTTTCGGGCAACTTGCCTCGATTGCGCTGGAAAACGCGCGGCTGCACACGGCCACGGAAGCTGCCAAGAGCGAAGCGGAGGAAGCGAGCAGACGGATTGGCGAGCAGAACCGGGCGCTGGAAGCAGTCTCGAGCAAGCTGTCGAAATATCTCTCGCCACAGGTCTTCGCCTCGATCTTCTCCGGCAAGCAAAACGTCGAGATTTCGTCCACCCGCAAGAAGCTGACAGTCTTCTTCTCCGACATCGCCGACTTCACGGCGACGACCGACAAGCTCGAGTCCGAAGAACTGACCGATCTGCTCAATCACTATCTGACCGAGATGGCGAAGCTGGCTCTGACGTACGGTGCGACAATCGACAAGTTCATCGGCGATGCAATCCTGGTCTTCTTCGGCGATCCCGAAACCAGGGGTACCAGGGAAGACGCTGTCGCCTGTGTCAGAATGGCGATCGCCATGCAGAACAGGATGCAGGAGTTGCGGGGGGAATGGGCAGGAGCCGGCTTTGCCCTGCCGTTCCATCTGCGCATCGGCATCAATACAGGCTATTGCACCGTGGGCAATTTCGGCAGCGAGGATCGGATGGACTATACCATCATCGGCGGCGAGGTGAACCTCGCTTCGAGACTGCAGGGCCATGCCGACCTCGGCGGCATATTGCTGGCGGGCGAGACCTACGCTTTGGTCAAGGACGAAATCGATGCCGAGGAACTGCCTCCGTTAACCGTCAAGGGCTTCGCCTATCCAATCAAGACCTACCGTGTGATCGGCGCTCGAACCGCCCAAGAAGCGGCGAAGGATGTGTTTTCGAACAGCGAGGGCGACCTGCAGTGGGATATCGGCTCGGCGCTGAAAGGCGCGGACCGCGACAAGGCGATCAAGGCACTCGAGCACTATCTGGCGACGCTGCGAAAATAGGATCCGCGCCGGTCGAAACCGCTCAAGAAGCAATGCGAACAGAATGCCAACCGAACGAAACGCCGCCAATGCTCTGCTATTGCCTTCGACAGGCATTGGCGACGTTTCCGCCCATTTGGGCACATGCAGGCTATGGGACATTCCTAAAAAAGGAAAAGCAAACGCTCGCCATTCTTCCTGCAGCAGAAGGTGTTCGCGCGCCAGTGTGGCAATTGTTCCACATCGACGTCGTCGATTGGCCAGCTCCTTCTTCAAGAACGACTTCAATCGTAACCTGCACGTGTGTTCGCAAGGCCCTTGCGCACCACTGTGTTGCCGCCCCGCGCAAGCCTACCTGCCATTTGTCCGGTGATGCCTTGATCCGGCTCTGCAGCTGAAGCATCGCAATTGGGAGCCCGTGTGGTCTCTACCGAGGCGGTTGGGGTGACACCTCGCAAATCGCGGAGCGGATCAGGAAGCGCTGCTCGCGGCCATTGTCGAGGGAGAACATCCCGCCCCGGCCTGGGACGACGTCGATGGTCAACGCAGTGTGCTTCCAGGCCTCGTATTGGGATGCGCTGATGTAGACCGGCGTGTCACCAATGGTGCCGAGAAGGACATCGCGATCGCCGACCATGAAATCATCGCGGGGATAGCACATGGGCGAAGACCCGTCGCAACAGCCACCTGACTGGTGAAACAGGACCGGTCCATGGTCGGTGATGATTTCGTCCAGAAGCGTTATCGCCGCCGGCGTCGCGCTTACTCTTCCGAGAAAGACTTTGTCCCGCATGGTGACCTCCGGGGATGGGGCGGTGTGGCCGGGATGGCCACACCGCATGCGCTTGGGAGGTTATCAGAAGAAGCCAAGCTTTTTCGGGCTGTAGCTCACCAACATGTTCTTCGTCTGCTGGTAGTGGTCGAGCATCATCTTATGGGTCTCGCGCCCGATGCCGGACTGTTTGTAGCCCCCGAAGGCCGCGTGCGCGGGATAGGCATGATAGCAATTGGTCCAGACGCGGCCTGCCTGGATTGCGCGGCCAAACCGATAGGCGCGCGTGCCGTCTCGGGTCCACACGCCGGCACCGAGGCCGTACAAGGTGTCGTTTGCGATTGAAAGGGCTTCGGCATCGTCCTTGAACGTTGCGACGGAAACCACGGGCCCGAATATCTCCTCCTGGAAGATGCGCATTTTGTTCGTGCCCCTGAAGACAGTCGGTTTGACGTAGAAACCGCCGGCGAGGTCTCCGGCGAGTTCGTTGCGCTCACCCCCGATCAAGAGCTCAGCGCCTTCCTTCTTTCCGATGTCGAGGTAGGCGAGAATTTTCTCCAACTGCTCGCTGGAGGCCTGGGCTCCGATCATGGTCGCATGGTCGAGCGGATCACCTTGAACAATCGCTTCGACCCTTTTCAAGGCCCTTTCCATGAAGAGGTCATAAATCTTCTCGTGAACCAAGGCGCGGCTGGGGCATGTGCAGACCTCGCCCTGATTAAGGGCGAACATGACGAAGCCTTCAATTGCCTTATCGAAGAAATCGTCGTCTTCGTCTGCCACATCCGAGAAGAAGATGTTCGGGCTCTTCCCGCCGAGCTCCAGCGTGACGGGGATCAGGTTCTGCGAGGCGTACTGCATGATCAAGCGTCCGGTGGTCGTCTCCCCGGTAAACGCAATCTTGGCGATCCTCGGGTTCGAGGCCAGCGGCTTGCCTGCCTCGAGGCCAAATCCATTGACAACGTTGAGAACACCTGGCGGCAGGATGTCGCTGATCAGTTCGAGCAGCACATGAATCGATGCCGGCGTCTGTTCGGCAGGTTTGAGCACGACGCAATTGCCAGCAGCCAGTGCAGGTGCCAGCTTCCACACGGCCATCAGGATCGGAAAGTTCCAGGGAATGATCTGGCCGACGACCCCCAGAGGCTCGTGGAAATGGTAGGCGACCGTATCGTCGTCGATCTGGGCGATCGAACCTTCCTGCGCGCGGATGGCTCCGGCGAAATAGCGAAAATGATCGATGGCGAGCGGGATGTCGGCCGCGGTGGACTCACGGATCGGCTTGCCGTTGTCCCAGGTTTCCGCGAGCGCCAGTGTGTCGAGGTTCTCTTCCATTTTATCGGCTATGCGGTTGAGCAGCCGTGCCCGCTCCGCCGCGCTGGTTTTGCCCCAGGCGTCCTTGGCGCCATGGGCCGCGTCAAGAGCGGCCTCGACATCCACAGCTTCCGAACGGGCGATCTCGCAAAGGACCTGGCCGTTGACCGGAGAGGTGTTGTCGAAGTACCTGCCTGATTTCGCGGGCGTCCACTTGCCGCCGATGAAATTGTCATACTTCTTGGCAAACGGCACCTTGGCCGTGCGATGGAATTCGACCTTGTTCATGCTTTCCTCCCAAAACGCGCCGCCCTGCGCGACGCCTTGTGGGAGTGTTTTTCGCTTTCGACGGAATGTCAGCCCGCGCGCGGCAGTTCGGAAGGCCACAGTGTCTCAAGGTTGAGACACTGTGGCCTGCAAAATTCCTATTGAGCGCCCCGCAGACCAAATTTGCCGAGCTTTCGGTAAAGCGTGGCCCGTGAAATCCCGAGGATTTCGGCCGCCGCCGTTACATTGCCGGCGGTATTGGCGAGCGTGCGCTCCAGGACGGTGCGCTCGGCCTGCCGCAAATTTCCGGCATAGCCAGGTTCATCTCCCAGAAGATCAGCGGCTGGAAGGGACCTCATCAGCGATTCCGACGTGATTCCGAATGCGATGCGCGCAGATCGGGTCGCGCCGATCACCAAATCATTGCTGTCGACGGCGAGAAGAGGGTTTGGCATCTTTTCGTTTGTCGAAGCGACAATAATGCGGGCTTCAGGAAAGGCGATACGAAAGTTCTCCGCCTCGATCCTTCGAGCCGCGTCGCCAACGGCCATTGTGATTAAATTGACGAAGCCCTCCGTCAAATCCGCGCGGCAAGAGGACACGTCCAACGCGGCGGCAAGCTTGCCCTCGTGATCGAAAATCGGCGCGGTCGTGCAGGACAGAAGCGTATTGCGAGAGTAAAAATGTTGATCTCGGTGGATGGTCACAGCGCGCTGCTCTACCAAGCACGTGCCGATTCCGTTTGTCCCCTCGCTTTCTTCGCTCCAGACAGTTCCCGTCCAAAGCCCCCATTCCCTGAATGTCTCGTCGTCGGCGACGGCGCCACGCCGCTCAACCGGGATGCCGTCGCGGTCGGCGAGAAGGACACAGCAGCCAATGCCCCCAACCGCATGGTGCAGTCGATCAAGGCTAATGCAGGCAGCCCGGATCAGCGGTTCGATTTTCTGGCGAGCAAAGCGCAACTCCGAATCCGTCAGTCGTTTCGGTCGATTGCTCTCGGTCGGGTCGAGCCGGTGAAGGTCTGCCGATCTGCACCAGGATGCGACAAGTGCGGACCTGGCCGCAGCGTTCGAGCCGATCGCCTCTTGGATTAAGTTGGCATGCCGCGCAAATGCTGATGCACTCATCGGCTCCTCCCAGAGCGTTAGTATCCTCGTCGGCCTTGTGTTGCCGACGACAACTTATCGCGATCGATGTCCGCGTGTCCGCTCCCTAGCGCACGGATCAGGTTGGTATTCCTGCTCCATTTTCGGCGCGGTTCAATTAGACGTTGGTTCTACTTCCGAATCTGCCTTGCGCAGCACCTGCATATGAGAGGCGCTCCAAAACTTTATGGCGTGGTCACTGTCTCCCGCGATCAGAGATCTTCTAAAGCACCATCGGTTCGGGAAGCGGCTCGCCAGCCTTGCTTACAATCGTGGACCCGTAGGGCTCCCGTGACGTGATCACGATGCGGTCGTTTGGTAGCGGCCGGGCCAGGTGTCTGGCTTCCTCCCAGTGTGCGCGCATCCAGATTTCGATCTCCTCAGCAGTCTGCAGAAGAACCGGCATCGCCTTCTCGTGCACATTCCGGACGATGTCGTTCGGCTCCGTTGTCAGAATTGCGTAGAGATCATCAGTCGTCAGCCCATCCTTGACCTTGCGGACGCTCTTCCATTGTCTCACCCAGAGGCCAGCGAAGAACATGACCGCCTTGTCGGGTCGCGCAGAAAACCACGCGTTTGGTGTCCTGCCGCCTTCTTCCTTGCTCGCCGGGTCTGGCTCAGCAAAGGCCGTCACGGGCACGAGACATCGATGTTCAAGGCCGAACCATCGCTTCCAATGGGGTAAAGTCAAGTTGCGAATGTTGGTAACGCCGCTGTCCGGCTCCGTCCGTAGGAGTTCGTCCATGTCCACTGGAAGGCCCTTTTTTCGAAGCTTCTCAGCGCGGGTTTCGGCTGCCTTCCTCTGCAAGTAGATCGGAGAGGGCAGGCCCCATCGGCAGTTCGCGAGCTGTTTCCTGCCGTCGGAGGTGTTTCGGATGACGGGTGCCCATTGATCCGGGTTGATCTGATAGGCGGGCATCAGGTTGATCAGGCTCTCAACGTCCTGCGCCCATTTGTTGACCCAGTCGCGATCATCCATGCGGTAGAGATTACACATGCGGTAGTCGCCTCCCTTTCATGGGGACCGAAGGTCAGCCATTTGCCTCGGACTTTCAAGGCACCACGAAGCGGCTAGGCGTCGAAACGAAATTGTGTCGGACAAAGTGTCCGGTCATTAAGGCGCTGAACTCAGCGAAACGGAACGACCAATGGCGGAACAGCGCGGAGGTACCGGCGCGGTTTGCTGCAAGTATCCACATTTGCATGGCTGCGTTGCACAAAAAATGTTTTCCAATTGGTCAAAAAACGATCATAACGGTGGCAGCTGATGCATATAGCGGCTTCTCCTCCCAGTTCCGCGCAGCAGCTGTTCCCCTCTGGAGGTTTTCGACCTTCACAACTTATGGGCCACGGTATTCTTGCGTGGCCCCTTTTTCCTTTTCGATTTGATGAGCGCGATGAAACGCCACTCGAGGGAGGCGTCAGGGCCTTTCCAGCCTGCGTAGCGAGAGGGGCCAAATTCGTTCAGCGTCCGCGTTGTGGTTGGACGCGCGCTGCTTACACGTGACTGACTATAAGTCGATCTGCCGCTGAAAGCTTCCCTTAGCTGTTTGCGGGCTAAACTCCATCAATCGGCATTGGTGAACGATGGAAACAGCAACCAATCTCAAAAGAGACATCGAGATCGCACTACGCAACCATCATCTCAATGACTGGCAGCGGAGATTCCTGACCGATATTCTGACGCGCATTGAGCGCAGTGGTGACAGGTTCACTCTTACTGACAAGCAGTGGAGAAAGGTCTTCGAGATTCTTGCAGATCGCTCAAACGTGGCCCAATTTCAGTTTCGGGAGACGTTGCCCCGTCATCCTCGCTCGCCGAAGTACCCTCGCTCGAAGTTTGCCAGGCGGCGTTCGCATCGACTGACTTGGAACGACAGACGATTTCTGACGGCAATTGTGGTCCTCGCGTTGATTGCAAGCCTTCAGTTTTTTTCTGGCAGCAAGTTTGCTGCGGTGAGTTCGCCGTCCTCATCGACCAGGACCTTTGTTTCGTCGACGTTTTCGGTCACCGATGGCGATACAATTCATGTAGAAGGCGAGAACAACGGCACACGGCTCGTTGGATACAACGCGCCCGAGGTCTTCAGCCCCCGTTGTACGTTTGAGAAGGAACTCGGCGACCGTGCAACTGACCGCCTGAAGGAACTCGTCGCAGCGGGACCGGTCGAGCTTACGAGGGTTTCCTGCGCGTGCGAGCCCGGGACTGAAGGAACGGATCGATGCAATTACGGCCGCTCCTGCGCCGTTCTTTATGCTGGTGGACGGAATGTCAGCAACATCCTGGTAGGCGAGGGGCTCGCTGTACCCTTCGTCTGTAGTGAAACGAAGTGCCCACAGACGCCGCGACCGTGGTGTGGACGATGAGCCAGGCGCTAGACGATTTTAAATCGATTTTAAAAAGTTGAGCGAAAAACTAATCGATTTTAATTTTGTTATTAAACATTTCATGTTGCGGAGCGAAAGAAACCAAGTCCTAAATGGCGCCCGAAACGTGCCGTATGGAGAACTTGGATGACTTTTTCGTTTCCGCTTACCGAGAAGCGCAATGTTGTGGAATTGCTGAAACACCTTGCCCAGCATAAGCTTAGCTACCCGGGGAACTGCGTTGTCACGGTGAAACCGCACGTCGCCCACGTACAGTCGATGAATTCGTTCGCGTTGGGTACGGCTCGTACCGCATGGTAGCGACGCGGGGGCGAAACTGATTTTCAAGCCGATGCCCATCATAGACGCAGGGCCAGCTGTTCAACGCACGTGTCGGCCAGATGCTCGAGCGAGGAGATTGTCACGCCGAGCAGCCGTATCCCCTTCCTGATAGGAAAGACGGCTCCCAGCAGCACGCAAATGGATTCCTCGATTTCTTCTTTCGATCGGAAACCATGGCCAATCGTCCTTGCGCGGGTGATCTGCATGAAATCGGCGTACTTAACCTTGAGCGTCACGGTCTTGCCGGTAATCCGATTTGCCTCGCAGTAGTGCCAGACCTTCGCAATCAGGGGCTTCAATCCTTCCAGGGCAGGCTCGTAGGTGTGAATATCCACAGTGAACGTGTCTTCCGCTCCGATAGATTTTCGGACCCTGTTTGGCTTTACCTGACGATCATCGATCCCACGCGCGATGCCGTAAAAATACGGCCCGGACTTGCCGAAATGCCGAACCAGAAACTCGAGATCCCTCTCTCTTAGATCGGCTCCAGTTTCGATACCGAAACGATGCATCTTTTCCGCAGTCGCTGGACCGATGCCGTGAAACTTCTTGACAGGCAGCGCCGCCACAAAGGCTGGTCCGTTCTTCGGCGTGATGACCGCCTGGCCATTTGGTTTGTTGAGGTCGCTCGCCATCTTGGCCAGGAACTTATTGTAGGAGATTCCCGCCGATGCGTTGAGGTTGGTTGTCGCCTTGATCTTCGCCCGGATTTCAAGCGCGATCTCGGTCGCGATCTCCATGCCCTTCAGGTTCTCAGTAACATCAAGATAGGCCTCGTCGAGCGACAGCGGTTCGATCATTGGGGTGTATTCGGCGAAGATTTCCCTGATCTGAGCTGATACAGCCTTGTAGACGTCAAAGCGTGGCTTCACGAAAATCAGGTCGGGGCATTTGCGCTTTGCCGTCACTGAAGGCATTGCAGAATGGACGCCGAACTTACGGGCCTCGTAGCTGGCCGCCGCCACCACGCCGCGCGCCTCGGAACCACCGACTGCGACGGGACGACCGCGAAGNTCNGGGTTGTCGCGCTGCTCGACGGACGCATAAAAGGCGTCCATGTCGATGTGGATGATCTTGCGTGGGCGCTCGATTGACAGATTTGCAGCGGGATCACTCATCGGGCGTCTCTG
>NZ_AZNV01000005.1:0-212371 GCF_000510625.1 Rhizobium sp. IBUN | reverse complement strand
GGCTCAGGCAGCCATGGCCGCCTGAGCCGGAAACAGACAACCGGACAGGTTTCGGGCGGGCACTGCCATCAGCCCCCCGGAGCAAGGTCCCTTCGCCGGGACGATGGATGGGTTAGGCCGCTGAAAGCCAAGCAGCACTCAGGTGACTGCGCGTTCCTAGATTGGCCAGCCGGTCCTCAGCAGACCCCATAAAGCAGCGGCCAAGCCCCGACTGCGAACAGAAGCAAGCACTCGGCGAGGGACTAAGCTCACAAGGGATTGACTCAAGGCCCGTTACAGAAGGCTTTCACTGGCTACCGCGATGTAAAAAGCGGATCACAACGTCGTGACGTTGCCCGGACGAGCAGCCAAAGGCTGTGCCTGTCCAGTAGGCCGCACCTGGACTCGCCAAGGACACCGGGGCGTCAGCAGCCTGTTGTCTACGGCGTGTGTACATTTAGGATTTACCGGCGTCCGGAATGACAATGGTTGTATTCCTCATTCAGGAAGCTCAGGCCGTGCTCAAAGGTGGCGCATCAACGGATGACCTATGTTAGAAGGTGAGATAGGACATCCGGGAACAGTTCTCACGTTTCGTCCGGAGGACCAATGGACGCTGCTATACTCATGACCGTAGATCATTGTTATCAATCGATCGCCGGGCGCCTGCCGGTTTAATCCACACCCTCAGGCCATGTGCAGCGCCCTACATAAAGTTCGTCCACTCCGGGCGGATTTCTGGATATATTTGAGATAGCGATTTCGATTTGGTGCGAGCGACGGGGATCGAACCCGTATACCTTGCGGTGAGGGATTTTAAGTCCCTTGCGTCTACCAGTTTCGCCACGCTCGCGCAGGCATTCTCCTTCAACGACTGAGGCGATTCAGTCAAGAGCGAGACGGCTCCTCATGTTTGCGCTGGACGCGCTGCAATACGGACCGGATTCAAAAGGCAACCGGCAACCACGCCGACGGATGCGCCGACAATCTTGACCGCGGCGTCGTGGAAGCGCGCATGGCGCGTCGGCGACAGGCATTGCAGATACTCAACTGCCAAGGCGCCGGCGGCCAGGAGAAGCGCGACCGCGATCCAATGCCGCGGATAGGCGAGCGCGAACATGAAGCCGGCCAACGAATAAGCCAGAGCGCGGTCGAGATTGACTGACGTGACCGTATGCGGGCGCAACCCGATCGGCGACAGGGTGACGAAAATAATGGCCGCGAAAAGCAGCCAGGCAATCGGTCTTGCAAATTTGCTTGAGATCATCCGGGCGATGTAGCCGCATTGCGAGCGAATTGATAGCGCACAATCGCGTTATTGCGCGAACGGCGGCAGCCGATACAAAAGATGACTTCGCAAGTGGACAATATTGGCGGATATGGGCTTTTTCCCGTTGCGCGCTTATGCCATAGCGGTGGTCGGTAACAGCAATGGACGAACGATTGTGACCAGGCAGGATGTCGAGAGCGCCGAAGCGGCCATGCGCAGCCTATTTCCAGCAACGCCACTGCAGCTGAACGAGCACCTGTCGGCGCGCTATGGCGCCGACATCTGGCTGAAGCGCGAAGACCTTTCACCCGTGCGTTCCTACAAGATTCGCGGCGCCTTCAATTTCTTCCGCAAGGCGATCGCCGAGGGTGCTGGCGGCAAGACCTTCGTCTGCGCCTCGGCCGGCAATCATGCCCAGGGCTTTGCCTTCGTCTGCCGCTATTTCGGCGTGCATGGCGTTGTCTTCATGCCGGTGACAACGCCGCAGCAGAAGATCGACAAGACGCGCATCTTTGGCGCGGAGTTCATCACCATCAAGCTGACGGGCGACTTCTTCGATCAATGCTACAAGGCCGCCCGCGATCACGTCGAGGCGATCGACGGCGTCATGGTGCCGCCGTTCGACCATCCGGATATCATCGAAGGCCAGGCGACGGTTGCCGCGGAAATCCTGCAGCAACTGCCCGAAGGGACCACACCTGATATGGTCGTCATGCCGGTCGGTGGCGGCGGACTGGCGGCTGGCATCACTAGTTATCTCGATGATTTTGTGCCAAAATCCGGCTTCATCTTCACGGAGCCGGCCGGCGCGCCGAGCCTGAAGCGAAGCATCGAAGCAAGGCAGGTGGTGACGCTCGCCAAGGTTGACAATTTCGTCGACGGTGCGGCCGTTGCGCGGATCGGGGATCTGAACTTCGCCGCCCTGGAAGGCTTTCCCACCGAGCAGGTCATGCTGATGCCGGAAAACGCCATTTGCGTGACCATCGGCGAGATGCTGAACGTCGAGGGAGTCGTCCTCGAACCGGCGGGAGCACTATCGCTGACCGCAATTGCCGCGATGGATCCGGAAGTGCTGAGAGGCAAGACCGTCATCGCCGTTGTCTCCGGGGGCAACTTCGATTTCGAACGCCTTCCCGATGTCAAGGAGCGCGCAATGCGCTATGCCGGATTGAAGAAGTACTTCATCCTGCGGATGCCTCAGCGACCCGGCGCCTTGCGCGACTTTCTGAACCTGCTTGGCCCCGACGACGACATCGCCCGTTTCGAGTATCTCAAGAAGACGGCTCGCAATTTCGGCTCGGTGTTGATCGGTATTGAGACCAAGGCGCCCGAGAATTTCGCGCAGCTCATCGCGAACTTCGAGAATGCGGCCATCGGCTTCGAGGACATCACCGAAAACGAGATCCTCGCAAACCTCATCATTTAACTTTTCCGGCACGCGCTGCCATGATAAGGCGAAATATGGCTTCGATCTTCTCCAGTATTTTCTCAATGTTTTCAGGCGGCGGCAAATCGCCTGAAGCGCCGGCTGGCGTCTCTTCCGAGCCGCAGCTCTATGGGGACTGCTCGATCTATGCCGAGCCGCAAAAGGAAGGCGGCCAGTACCGCCTTGCCGGCCGGATCGAGAAAACTGTCGGGGGCGAGGTCCTCGTACGCAATTTCATTCGCGCCGACATGTTCGGATCTTGGGATGATGCGATCGAGTGCACGGTGCGCAAGGCGCAGCAGATCATCGACCAGAACGGGCCGTCATTGTTCAACGACGGCGCGAAAGTTCGCCAGGTCTGATCCGCTTTCCTCGGAATCGGTAGGACGATACTGATACTCACGCAATCTTAAAGCATTACGAGGAATCTTGGTGTCCGCAGCCTTGCAGGACAGCCACGTGCCTTACGACAAACACAGACCATCGCTCATGTTCGCCGCCATTAAGGTGTGGTGGACTGCCTCTGGATGCGCGCTGGCTGGTGAGAGGGGCAGCTGATGGAAGCCTTTAACCTGCTGCTGTTTGCCATTGCCGCCGTTGGCTATTTCACGCTCATGGTGACGTTACTGCACTTCCGCCAGCGCCTCGGCCTGGGCATGTTTCTCACTGCCCTCGGTGTCATGCACTTCATGGAAACCTACCTGGCGGCAGTCTTTTATGTCGCGCTACCGTTCGGCATTGCGTCGCCTGGTTCGTCGGTATTCTTCACTGGCAAGCTGATGATGATTCTCATGCTTTATCGGCAAGAGGACGCTGCTACCGTTCGCCAACCGATCTACGGCCTGTTTGTCGGCAATATCCTGACGGTCGCCGTAGCATGGCTGCTGCAACTGCATACGCCGATCGAGCTCCCTCGGGGCGATGGCGCGAACTTCGATTTCCTCAAGGAAATGGGATGGCTCATGGTTTGGGGGACGACGCTCCTCTATCTCGATTCCATCGGCATTATCCTGCTGTACGAGCGCCTCGGCCGCTTCCTGAAGCACTGGATCATTGTGCGCTTTATGATCTGCGGCTTCGTCATCCTCACATTCGATCAGATCGGGTTCTTCGGTGCGCTCCACTACTTCCTCGAGATTCCTGCCTCTGCCTTCTGGGACGGATGGAAGGCCAAGATGTTTGCCGTCTGCATCTATGCGTTGCTCTTCGCCGTCTACGAAGTTTGGATACGGCGCGAAGGCATTCCCGCGAGCGTGCGGCCGATCAGTGATGTCTTCAGTGACCTGACCTTCCGGGAGCGTTACAACGATCTGCTTGATCGTACCGGCAGGGACGTGCTGACGGGGGTCTACGATCGCGCGCGAATGGAGATGGAAGCGCCGGTCATGGTTCGCGAAGCACTGCGGCAGGGACACTCCGCCACGGTCATCATTCTGGACGCGGACCATTTCAAGGAGGTCAACGACCGCTTCGGGCATCTGCAGGGAGATGAGGTGTTGAAGGCGATCACGCTTCGCCTCGGCAGCATTTTGCGATCGGCCGACCGTGTCTTCCGTTTTGGCGGCGAGGAATTCGTCGCGGTCTGCCCGGCAACCGACCATGCCGAGGGAATGGGGCTGGCCGAACGCTTGCGCTGGACGATCGCGAATAGCGTCAAGACGCCGGATGGCGAGCCCGTGACCATCAGTATCGGCGTGGCGACAGCCGATACCGACGGCGTGAGCTTCACAACGGTTCTTTCGGCCGCCGACCAGAGGCTCTACCAGGCGAAGAAAAGCGGTCGCAATTGCGTGGTCGGCAAGCCCGGACTCGAGAAGATCGATTAGCCGATCACGATGCGCGGAATATTTTGGCGCCGGACGGGGCGCTCGTCGCGCCGCCATCGACCACAATTTCAATCCCTGTGACGTTGGTCGAATCGCTTGACGCGAAATAGAGCGCGGCCTTGGCAATTTCCTCCGCTTCGCTCATTCGGCCGAGCGGGCTCATTGCGCCCAGCCGGGCTTCAAGCGCCGACATTGCATCCGCCGTCGACGCCACCGGTTGCCAGATCGGTGTCTTGGTGCCGCCTGGCGTGACCTGGTTGACGCGGATGCCGCGCGGCGCAAGCTCGGAAGCCATATTGCGGGTCATGGCACGTACCGCACCCTTCGTCGCTGCATAGGCTGAATAGCCGGGCGCACCAAGCACCGCATGAACCGAGCCGTTTAGGATGACCGAGCTGCCGTCGTTCAGATGCGGCAATGCCGACTGGACCGTAAAGAAGACGGAGGTCAGGTTCGTGCTGATGATCGTGTTAAATTGCTCCAGCGACGTTCCACCAAGGGGAGTCGCACCGCCAATCCCGGCATTTGCAAAGAGCACGTCAAATTTGCCGAACTTGGCGGCGGCTTCCGCAAAGGCCCGCTCCGTGGCCGCGACGTCCGTTACATCAAGTCTCAGCGCAAGCACGTTGCTGCCGAACGCCTTCTCGGCGGCGGCGAGGGTCTCGGTATTCCGGCCGGTGATGATCACCTTCGCCCCTTCGTCGAGGAAGACCTTGGCAGTTGCAAGACCGATGCCGCTATTTCCGCCCGTGATGAGGGCGACCTTGTTCTGCAGACGCATTGCATGACTCCTCTTGGAAAATTGCGCCATCTGGATTACGATATACATCCAGAAGGATTATGATCGTAATCTAAATCTGTCAACCGGTGTGGGGAGAGATTTTTATGGGCCACTCACAGCAGGACAAGCGCAAGACACACGAGCGGATCGTCGAAATTGCATCGAAGCGTCTGCGTGAGAAGGGGCTGGATGGCGTCGGCGTCGCGGATCTGATGAAGGAGGCGGGGCTGACCGTCGGTGGCTTCTACAAGCATTTTGCGTCCCGAGACGAACTGGTGGCAGAGGCAATGCAATCGGCCTTCGGCGCCTGGTCGGCGAAGGTTCGGTCGGAGGGGCGGACTCCAGAGGACATTCCGTTGCAGGAGTATGCGGCGATCTACCTGAGCGGAAAACACCGGGACGATACAGCCGGCGGGTGTCCGTTTGCGGCCCTGACGGCCGATCTGGCCCGCAGTGGCGAGAGGTGCCGATCGCTTGCGACTGATCAGCTGAAGACGAGCGTAAACAGCATGCAGGCGCGCATTGACGCCACCGATGAGGCAGAGGCTCGCCGCAAGGCGATCATCATGTCCTGTCTCATGAGTGGAGCGCTTGGCCTTGCACGGATATCCAACGATGAAGCCTTTGGCGGCGAGATCCTCGACACTGTGAAGGCCTTCGTGAACGAGTTCGGCACAAAATGAAAACGGCCGGTGAGAACCGGCCGTTTCAACATCGATTTCGACACCGATTAGGCGGCGAGGGCGATTTCCTCAGCGCGGGCCTTGGCAGCGCCAATTGCCTTCTCGGCAGCTTCCGGGCCAAAGGCGAGGCCTTCGACGTAGATCGTTTCGACGTCGGTGATACCGAGGAAGCCGAGGACCGACTTCAGGTACGGTACAGCGTGGTTCATGCCTGCTGCCGGGCCCTGCGAATAGACGCCACCGGAAGCAAGAACGACGTAGACCTTCTTGCCGGTGGCAAGGCCAACCGGGCCGCTTTCGGTGTACTTGAAGGTAAGGCCGGCGCGGGCGACGTTGTCGATCCAAGTCTTCAGCGACGAGTAGATGTTGAAGTTGATGAGACCCGTACCGATGACAACCGTATCGGCTGCGAGCAGTTCGGCGACGAGTTCGTCCGACGTCTTCACGGCGGCGGCTTCCTCAACGGTGCGATCATCGGCAGGCTTGCGGATGGCTGCGGTGAAGAGATCATCGATGTGCGGCAGCGGATTTACACCTAGGTCGCGACGAACGACGGCGCTGCCCGGCTGCTGAGCCTTGATCTTTTCGGCAAGGTCAGCGGCGATCGTGGTCGAAAGAGAGTCTACACGCGGGCTGGAAGTCAAAAGCAGAATGGAAGACATGATTGAATTTCCTCTCGAATTTGCGTTCGCGGCCGTTCTTGGGAGCTTCGAGCCGCTGTTTCGAAGCAGAAAATAGGACTGGCCGACTATCGAAAAAACTGTGATAATGTCGATCAAAATCATCGATAGATTGGATGGAAGATGCTTCCGAACCCCACACTCGACCAGTTGCAAGTGTTCCTTACCGTTGCGGAAATGGGCAGCTTTTCGGCTGCTTCGCGCACGCTAAATCGCGCTCAATCGGTCATAAGCTACACGATCGCCAACCTCGAGGCGCAGCTGGAGGTGCCCCTTTTCGAGCGTTCGGGTGCGAGGCAACCGAAGCTGACGGAGGCGGGCAGGGCACTCCTCGAAGACGCACGGCGACTCGTCTCGGATCTCGAGGTGATGCGCGCCCGCGTAAAGGGGCTGAAGGAAGGGTTGGAGGCCGAGGTCTCCGTCGCGATCAGTGTCATGGTGCCGTCAAAGGCGATGGTTGAGGTCCTGCGCGAGTTTCGCAACGAGTTCCCGTCCGTCGGGCTCAATCTGGCGGTCGGTGAACTCGGCGTGGTGATGGATCTCGTCTCAAACGGCAAGGCGACGATCGGGATCGGCGGTGCCATCCTGCAGCAGCATGATTCGCTTGTGACCGAGCGCATCGGCCATTCCTTCATGGTGCCGGTTGCGTCGAGCGCTCATCCTTTGGCGCGGTTGGGCCGGCCGTTGACGCTGGCCGATGTCCGCGACGAGACGCAGCTTGTTGTCACCGACCCTTCCGGATTGACCAAAGGTCGCGACTTCAATGTGCTTTCCTACAAGACGTGGCGCGTTAGCGATATCGCGACGAAGCACTCTCTTATTCGCGGGGGTCTCGGCTGGGGTGGTCTTCCGGCGTCGCTTATTCGAGACGAGTTGAGAAGCGGAGCGCTTGTACACCTGGATCTCCAGGCCTACGAGCAAGGCGAGTATCCAATTTATGCGATGCGACGAATCTCAACCCCGCCCGGACCGGCTGCCACCTGGATGGTTGACGCCTTTCGATCCAGGCTTTCGCAATGCCCAAGCCATGCCGACTTCACCGCCGAGGTGGCGGAGTATGCAGCGCGCGACCTTTCCCTAGCGGCGGAATAGGCGAGGCGCAAGGGCCTCCCCGGGAGCTGAACGCCTAGAGAACCAGACGGAATTTGGCGAATCCATCGGTGCCTTCACCTGCGTCCTCGATCTTCACGCTTTTCACGTCCGCGAGGAACTGCTTGGCCTTCGGACCGCTCTGGAAGACGGCCGTCGTTCCCGGCAACGGTTTGAAGGTCCAGTTGCCGTCGGCCGACGGATTGATCGTGCGCTCTTCGTGGACGAAGCGGACGATAACGTCACGATTGGTGTCCGGCGCCTGGAAGACGACCTTGTCGGCGGCGATTTCCGGGAACTTGCCGCCGCCGCCGGCGCGGTAGTTGTTGGTGACGACGACAAATTTCTGCTTGAGATCAATAGGCTTGCCGTCGAACTGCAGATTCTGGATGCGGTTCGCATCGGCATTGATCAACTTGCCGTCATCATCGAACCTGCGCGGTTGCGACAGGTCTATCTGGTAGGTGACGCCATCGATCACATCGAAGTTGTAGGATGGGAAGGCACTGTTCAGCAGGTCCGTGTCCTTCGATCCCGGTTTCACCTCGTTGAACATGGCGGCTGACATTTCCAGCCAGTTCTTCACCTGTTCGCCAGTGATGGCGACCGCCTGAACCGTGTTGGGGTACAGGTAGAGATCAGCGACGTTCTTGATCGCGATATCGCCGGCGGGCACGTCGGTATAGTAGTCCGCGCCGCCGCGACCGCCGGCCTTGAACGGCGCTGCGGCCGACAGCACGGGCAGGTCCTTGTATTCGGTGTCGGCAAGCATCTGCTTGATGTACCAGGTCTGTGCCTGGCTAACGATCTGGACGGATGGGTCGTCGGCAACGAGCGCGAAATAGGAATAGAGCGGGGCCGATGTCCTGCCGACCGGAGTGCGCACGTAGGCAAGGGTGGCCTCATGCTCAGCCTTCGCAGCTTCGATGACGTCCTTTTTGTCGGCGACGTCGGCGATGACTTTCTTCTTATCGTCGCGGTGGTAGATCGGCCGCGCTTCCGAGGTGAAGTCGACAATTCTCCAACCTTTGCCGTCCTTTTCCAGCAGGAGGTCAATGAGGCCGAGATGGGAGCCCCAGAAGCCCGCCATCACAGCAGGCTTGCCATGCAACGTGCCTTTCACCGGATCGGCATTCTGGATGCCATCCCAGGTCTTGGGACCGGGGAAGACGAGGTGCTGATGCCCGGTAAAGATCGCGTCGATTCCATCGACCGCGGCAAGATGCAGCGATGCGTTCTCCATCTTCTCGGAGGGGGCCGCGCCGTCGATGCCGGAATGAGAGAGCGCGATCACGATATCCGCGCCTTCCTGCTTCATGACCGGCACCCAGGCCTTGGCCGCCTCGACGATGTCGCGCGTCTGCGCCTTGCCTTCGAGGTTCTTGATATCCCACAGCATGATTTGCGGCGGCACAAAACCGATGAAGCCGATCTTGATAGGGGTCTCGCTGCCGGCGCCGTCCTTGATTGTCTTCTCGACGATGAGATAGGGCTTGAAAAACAGCTCGTCCTTGGTCGGATCGGACACGAGCTGGCCTTTGGTCAGGTTTGCGCAGACGAACGGGAAATTTGCCCCGTTCAGCACCTTGAACATGAAATCGAGGCCGTAGTTGAATTCATGGTTCCCGAGCGTGCCGACCGTGTAGCCGAGCGTGTTCATCGCCTTGATGACGGGATGTAGGTCACCGTCCTTCATCCCGCGTTGGTAGGCCATGTAGTCGCCCATCGGGTTGCCCTGCAGCACGTCGCCATTGTCGATCAGCAGCGAGTTGGCAGCTTCGGCCCGGATGTTATCGATGATCGTCGCGGTGCGCGCCAGGCCCATCGTGTCGTTCGGCTTGTCGGAATAGTAGTCGTAGGGAAAGACGTTGACGTGAATGTCGGTCGTTTCCATCAGGCGAAGATGCGCCTGATTGGCGGCTGCGTGCGCGCTGAAGGGATGAAGAAGGATGAGCGCTGACGTGGCGGCCAGGCCGCCAAGCAACGAGCGGCGGGTCACTGGTGGCAGATCCAGAATGGAAGACATGAAAACTCCTTCGAAAATCACGCGTCGCCCGGCCCATGGCGAGACTAGGGTGATTTGCGAAGGAGTAAACCCTGAAAATGACAGGGAATTATCGCGAGAGGACTGGCTTTACTTCCTTGTGGAAGAACCGGAAGTATGAGGCCACCTGCGCACGGGCATTGGAGTTCGGGTCGAACTGAATTCCGAGGCGGCCATTATGGCTCCAGCGGATGATGCCGTGAAGCGTGCCGAGGTCTTCGGCGATGATTTGCACGCGGCTGCCGGCCGCGGCGTGGATCGGCGACCGGATCTCGACGGCAACGCCGGTAACCGACATATCGAGGATGCGAGCATCAACTTCTTTGGTGAGATAGCGGACCTTGCCGAATACACGGCAGGACCGCCGCTCGGCCTTTCGGGCAATGATATTCAGATTACGCTGCATGTTACGCTCCACCAGAACATGTAGGTGAAATCTACTGGAGGAACATTAAGAATGCTCTAATTGATCGATCTAGAATTGCGGAGAGCCCCGCTGCAAACGTGTTCTGCGCGCAACGACGTGTTCGCGCCACACGGTGAAAATGCCTGCCGCCACGACGATGGCGGAGCCAACGATCATCGTGAGGCTCAGCTTCTCGCTGTAGATCACCACGCCGATGATCGATGCATAGACGAGTTGCAGATATGTCAGCGGCTGCACGGCGGCAGCATCCAGCATATCGTAGGCCCGGATGAGAAAATAATGACTCGAGATGCTGGTCAGACAGACAAGCGTCATCCAGCCCCAGTCCCACCCCGACATCCAGGTCCAATAGAAAGGTCCGACAAGCGTCATGGCGATGCCGCCGACGACACCCGTGTAGAAGAAGCTCGTCATCGCCGAGTCGTCCCGACTGACAAGCCGCGTAGCGATGACGTAAAATGCAAACAGGAAGCATGAGAAGACAGCAAGCAGCAGCTTGACGTCGAAAAACTCGCCTTCCGGCTTCAGGATCAACAGCACCCCGACCAGACCCGCACCAATTGCCGTCCAGCGGCGCCAGCCCACCCGTTCGCCAAGGATCGGCATCGAGAGCAGCGCAATCAGAATCGGGGTTGCGGAAAAGATTGCCTGCGAGTGGGCTAGGCCGATCAGGGCGAAGCAATTGATGACAAGGACAACCTGAGAGGCCAGCAAAACGCCCCTGAAGACCTGCAGGAGCGGCCTCTTTGTCTTAGCCGTCTGCTTGAGGCCACCCCTCATCTTGCAAGCAAGCGCAATGGTGAATGCGGCAAAGGCCCAGTAGCGGATCATGGTGATGAAGACGGGCGGATAGGCGGAGGCCAGGTGCTTCGAGATGCCGTCCTGCAGCGAGAAGATGGTGATCGCCAGCAGGACGAAAATATATCCTTGGGTTTTGGATTTCATGCGTACGGGGTCTTATTGTGGGGGGATCAGGCAGAGGACGACGAAGCCGCTGCTCCGATTCTGCGACATTCTGCCGATTTCAGCTCTCTGTCAAAGCCCGACATTTGGCCTGTCGATGACTTCACGCAGGGCGAAGCTGGAGTTGATCTTTACGACATGCGGGAGTGCTGAGAGCCAGTCGCGATGGATGCGCTCGTAGTCCTCGAGGTCGCGCGCGGCGACACGGAGAATGTAATCGTATTCGCCCGACATCAGATAACAAACCAAGACGTTCGGACAGCGTTTCACCGCGGCTTCGAATTCGGAGAGCGTCTTCGCAAATTGGCCCGACAGGGAGATGTGCACGATCGCGATCATCTTGTAGTCGAGCGCCTTGTGAGAGACGTGGGCGTGGTAGCCGCGGATGACGCCTCGCTTCTCCAGTATATCAAGCCGCCGAGAGCAAGCCGATGGCGACAGTCCAACCTTGGCTGCAAGGTCGGCATTGGTAATGCGGGCGTCGGACTGAAGCGTCTTCAGAATCGCAAGATCGATGGCGTCGGGTTCTGACATTCGAAGAACTTTCGATTGTTTGCTCTAATTCGCAATATTCTTCGAAAATCACCCGCTGCGCAAACCTTCTTTGCAAGGACATTTCGCGGGTGTGGTGATTGGATTTCCCGGTCAAAAACACTCCGCGAAGCGGACATAATGAGAGAGGAACGCTCAATGCGTGTCGGTTGCCCGAAGGAAATCAAGAATCATGAATATCGTGTCGGACTGACACCTGCATCCGTTCGTGAATATGTCGCCCATGGCCACGAGGTCTGGGTTGAGACCAAGGCGGGCGCCGGCATCGGTGCTGATGACGCGGCCTATGCGGCCGCTGGCGCAAAGATTGCCGCCTCGGCCAAGGAAATCTTCGAGAAGTGCGATATGATCGTCAAGGTCAAGGAGCCGCAACCCTCCGAGTGGGCGCAGCTTCGCGATGGCCAGATTCTCTACACCTATCTTCACCTCGCGCCCGACCCGGAACAGACCAAGGGTCTCCTTGCGTCCGGCGTCACCGCTGTTGCCTATGAGACGGTAACGGACGATCGGGGCGGTCTGCCCCTCCTTGCGCCGATGTCCGAGGTGGCCGGACGCCTGTCTATACAGGCTGGTGCGACCGCCCTGCAGAAGGCCAATGGCGGGCTGGGTATCTTGCTCGGCGGCGTTCCCGGCGTGCTGCCGGCGAAGGTCGCTATTATTGGTGGCGGCGTCGTCGGCCTGCATGCCGCCAGGATGGCCGCGGGCCTCGGCGCCGATGTCAGCATCCTCGACAAGTCACTGCCCCGTCTCCGCCAGCTTGACGATATCTTCGGCGGTCGCGTCCATACGCGCTATTCCAGCATTCAGGCTCTGGAAGAAGAAGTTTTCGCGGCGGACCTCGTCATTGGGGCCGTGCTCATTCCGGGCGCCGCCGCGCCGAAGCTTGTGACCCGCGAAATGCTGTCGGGGATGAAGCGAGGCTCTGTCATCGTCGACGTTGCCATCGACCAGGGCGGCTGCTTCGAGACGTCGCATGCAACGACCCATTCCGAACCGACCTACGTTGTCGATGACGTGGTGCACTACTGCGTCGCCAACATGCCAGGCGCCGTGCCGGTCACCTCGGCACATGCCTTGAACAATGCAACGCTGGTTTACGGTCTGGCGCTGGCCGATCGCGGCCTGCGTGCGATTGCGGAAGATCGTCACCTCAGGAACGGTCTCAATATCCACAAGGGACGCGTCACCAATAAGCCGGTGGCCGAAGCGCTGGGCTACGAAGCCTATGCTCCGGAAAGCGTACTAAACGTAGCGTAATTCCCATCACGTTACGTGAGGCAGGCTGGTCGCATTCTCCTGCGACCAGCCTTTTTCCATCATCTGTCTATACGGCATTGATAGCAGTTGTTGCGTGCCGACCGCACATGCACGTAGGCAATCTCCGGCCGCTCGAGGAGCTGGGTGGCATAGGAGCGGATATCGGGTGTCAGAGTTACCGCGCCTGTGCCGTACACGATCCGGTTATCGGCATTGTAACCGCGCACGATGAAATCCGGGCTGGTCAGAACCGGCGGCAGGACCTCTTCTGCGGCATAGCGCTCGCAGGGCTCCTTGTGAAGAAAGACCGGACCGGTCTCCGCATAGGGCTGAAGCTCCGGAAACGGCCGGTAGGCGAAGACCAGCAATTCCTCGCCGGCATCGATATTCTTCAGGCAATGACGGCAGGGATGGCCAGGCCCGTCGGAAACCATCGTCTCGGGCAAGAAACCGTAGGCGTCTGTACCGCCGTTCCAGAGATTCTCGGCGTCGGCGGTGGGCATGGCGGAAAAGCGGATGTCGGTCATGGCGGATCTCCTTGCTGATTGCCAAGAGATGCGCCTTTATCGGGGTCGAAACCACCCGATTCCTGCCAGAGCCCTCGAGGGCTCCAGCTCCTGGCCGACTCACCAGTCCTTCTTGCTCAACTCCAGAAGTTCCTTGTCGCTGAGCGGCCGGACGATGCCCGAACCGGTGGAGACCGGTGAAAAGCCGAACATCTGGTAGAGCTGCAAAGCGCGCGGGTGATCAAGATCGTTGGTCGTCGTCGTCACCCGCTTCGGATTGAGCGTCCAGATTGCGTAGAGCGCCTGCAGCAGGAACCACTTTCCGATCCCCAGGCCAAGCGCATGCTCGAACAGCCCGAAGTGGCTGAGCTCGATCGTGTCCTCATCCTCGACGAAGTACTCGTAGAAGCCAGCAGGCGCGCCGTTGACGTAGAGCACGCTGATATTGTTGCGTTTGTCGTGCAGCGACCTGGCCAAATCCTCGTCAAGCATCCGCAGCCGGTCCACCCACTGCCACCTAGCACCGACCTGACGGTAGAGATAGCGATAGAATGGCAGCGGAATGTCGGGAGCTCGCATGATCGCCGTCTGGATGTTGATCGGCACCGGAAGGCTTGCCTTCGGCGGTGCCGTCATTTCCAGGCGCGTAATATGGGCTTTTAGGGAAGAGGGGGGCTTCACCATCGTGTCAGGCTTTGACCGGTTCCGGCGGACCGGTGACAACAGGCGTGTCGTCCCGGCCACCCCATTCGCTCCAGGAACCGTCGTAGAGCTTGTTGTCGGTATGGCCGAGGGATTCCAGCGCCAGCGTGATGATGGCCGCGGTGATGCCCGAACCGCAGGACGTGACCACGGGCTTCGACAGGTCTACGCCCGCCTCCTCGATCGTCTGCTTGAGTTCCGGCAGGGATTTGAAGCGGCCCTGGGTGGCGAAGACACCCGATGGCAGGTTTCGCGCGCCCGGCATGTGACCGGAGCGCATGCCAGCGCGCGGCTCAGGCTCGACCGCTGCAAAGCGGCCCGCGCTCCTGGCATCCGCTATCTGCAGCGCGCCGCTTGCAACGATATCCCGCATGGCGTCGAGATTGACGACCCGCGAGGCGTCATAGGTGGGCTTGAAAACCTTTGGCTCGTGGCGCGGAACGGTGGCCTCAAGCGGCCGACCCTCCGCTTTCCATCCGTCCAGTCCACCATCGAGTACGTACACATTCCGTGCGCCCATCACGCGAAACAGCCACCACACACGCGGCGATGCGAACATCCCGATGCCATCATAGACGACAATATGATCGTTTTCCCCGATGCCGAGCTTGCCGACTTCGGTTGCGAAAAACTCTGGCGAGGGGATCGTGTGCGGCAGCAGTACGGAATGATCCGCGATCTTGTCCTGATCGAAGCGGATGGCGCCCGGGATATGGCCGGCGGCGTATTCGGCGTCGGCATCGCGCTTCTGCGCCGGCAGATAGAAGGACGCATCCAGGACGCGTAAATCCGGCTTGCCCAATTCCGCCTGCAGCAAATCGGCCGAAACGACGAAACGGCTCTTTTCTTCGCTCATTCTACTCTCCCTGGGGCTTCAGGCTTCGTCGCCGGGAGCGCCGAAGCGAATACGGAAGCGACGGTTTTCCTTGCCCTTCTTTTCGATCTTGGCAATATGAATCTGACCGACTTCCTGAGTTTCGGACACATGTGTGCCGCCGCAGGGCTGGCTGTCAATCGCAGAGTTTTCGCCGATGCAGACAAGGCTGACCCGACCGAGCCCGATCGGCGGACGGACGTTCTTAGATTTGACGATACCAGGGTTGGCAGCAAGCTCCTCGTCGGTGATCCACTGCAGGTAGACCGGATAGTTCTGCCGCACCAGTTCCATGAGTTTTTCGGTGACGTCGTCCTTGTCGATCGTCTCGGTCATATCGAAGTCGACACGGCTCTCATCCTCGCCGACAGCTGCACCCGTGATCGGATAGGAGCAGACGACGGAGAGCAGGTGACAGGCGGTGTGCATCCGCATAAGCTTGTAGCGGCGCGGCCAGTCGACATGCAGTACCAGCTTCTCGCCGACGGCCGGCTGTTCCTGGCCCTCGAGCGGCACATGCACGACGATGTCCTTGGTCGCTCCATGCTTCGTCTGCCCAAGCGTGATCTTGCTGCCATCGGCGCGCTCGAGGAATCCCGTATCGCCCGGCTGGCCTCCCGATGTCGCATAGAAGCAGGTTTGATCCAGCTCAATGCCCCTGTCGTCGTGAACGGCGGTTACCACCGCCTCGCATGTCGAAAGATAGAAATCGTCACGATAGAGGGCATTGACGGGCATGGGGTCTCACGCTGCTGGTTCGTATGGGATCTGTATGTCTTGCGTCTTGGCGAGCCACGCCGGAACCGGCAGGCCCTTCGACGTCAGGAAATCGGGGTTGAAAAGCTTGGACTGGTAGCGGTTGCCGTAGTCGGCGAGGATTGTCACGATGGTATGGCCGGGACCGAGCTCCTTGGCAAGGCGTACTGCGCCGGCGATGTTGATTGCCGTCGATCCGCCCAGGCACAAGCCTTCATGCTCGACGAGATCGAAGACGTAGGGTAGGGCTTCCGCATCCGAAATGCTACAGGCGAAATCGGGCGTGAAGCCTTCCAGGTTCGCTGTGATCCGTCCCTGACCGATCCCTTCAGTGATCGAGGAACCCGACGCTTTCAATTCGCGGTTCTTGTAGAATTCGTAGAGCGCGGCTCCGTCGGGGTCGGCCAGGCCGATCTTGATGTCCTTGTTGAATGCCTTGAGGCCGGCGGCCACACCCGCAAGCGTCCCGCCAGAGCCGACGGAGCAGATAAAGCCGTCGACTTTGCCGTTGGTATCGTTCCAGATCTCGCTGGCCGTCGTTTCGATGTGCGCCTGCCGGTTGGCGACGTTGTCGAACTGGTTCGCCCAGATCGCGCCGTTGGGATCCGTCTTCGCCAGCTGTTCGGCAAGCCTTCCTGAGACCTTCACATAATTGTTCGGGTTCTTGTAGGGAACGGCGGGCACCTCGACGAGTTCGGCGCCGAGCAACTTCAGCGCATCCTTCTTTTCCTGGCTCTGCGTCTCCGGGATGACGATTACGGTCCGGTAGCCGAGCGCCTTTGCAACGACCGTCAGGCCGATGCCGGTATTGCCGGCGGTCCCCTCGACAATGACGCCGCCCGGCCGCAGCAGGCCCTTCTTCTCTGCGTCGCGAATGATGTAGAGCGCCGCGCGATCCTTGACCGACTGGCCGGGATTGAGGAATTCCGCCTTGCCGAGAATAGTGCAGCCGGTCGCTTCCGACGCACCCTTGAGCTTGATCAACGGGGTGTTGCCGATTGCCTCTAGAACGGAGGGATGGACGGTCATGGACTCTGCCTCTTTTGAACGCTTAGTTTAGGAACGGTCTTTTCCCTTCACAAGGCTAGGTTGGCAAGAAATGCTATTCCATCCCTTTGAGCGCAGCGACAAAATTAGACTTCGCCGCCGTCCAGGCACTCGAGCCAGAGCGGTTCGCCGGCCTTGTGATCCGGAGATTGACTTTCAGCGTAGGGATGACGACAAAGCAGTCTCCAGAAGCAAAAACAACCGAAACCGTCATGGTTCATGAGCATATCGACACGGTCGATGCGTTGATGGCGCATTACGTCGCCGGATCCCTTCCTGAGCCGGCACGCGTGCTGGTCGAATCGCATCTTGAAATGAAGCCCGATCATCGCTTGCTGGTGAGAGATCTGGAATCCCTTGCTGGGGAGGCCCTCGAGGAGACACCCGAAGCTGCAATGGGCGATCGCGACGTGCGCCTCGCCGCGGTCTTCGCCTCTGCGCTGCCAGCTGAAAGGCCAGCCGATCTGCCGACAAAACAGGGGTTCTTCCCGAAGGCGATTCGCAACCTGGTCGGCTATGATGTGGATACGGTCCCCTGGAAGACGAAGCTTCCCGGCTTCAAGGAGTACTCGACCGATATCGATGGATGCGAAGTCAGCCTGATGTGGATCAAGGCTGGCCGGGCTTTGCCTGCACACACCCACAAGGGCATGGAGCTCACCTTGATCCTGGACGGCGCGTTCAACGACCGTCGCGGCCATTTCGGGCCTGGCGACATCTCAGTAGCGGACGAGAGCGTCGACCACCGACCTGTTGCCGAAAAAGATCGTCCCTGCATCGCGTTTTCGGTTTTTGACGCGCCGATCAAGCTCACCGGCTCCTTCCCCCAGTTCATCCGAGACCTGATCGGCTGAAAGCAGCCACAATGGCGTGATATTCCCTTGAAACCGGGAGATGGCGAGGAACTCCCGGACCTGTTTTGACGTTTGGAAAACAGCCCGGAGGAGATGTGCCATGCCAGATTTCGTCGCCCGTCCCGAACATGGAATAGCCTGGATATCGGGCGCGAGTTCCGGAATCGGGCGAGCGTTGGCATTGAAGCTCGCCGGAGACGGATACAAGGTCGCCGTCACCGCTCGCGACCACGAGAAGCTTGCGGAATTGCAGGCCGAAGCTTCGGACCTACCCGGCAGCATCATCGTGCTCGACGGCGATGTCACCAACGCCGAAGACATGGAGCACGTGCTTGCGTCAATCGAATATGAACATGGCGCACTTGCGCTGGCGGTTTTCAATGCGGGGGTCTATTTCCCGGTCCACGCGGAAGAACTGAATCTCAGCGATTTCGAGCAGAGCTTCGCGGTCAATCTGCAGGGTGTCGTGAATTGCCTCATCCCGGCCGTGCGGCACATGAAGGCCAAAGGGCAGGGGCAGATCGCCGTCGTTTCATCGGTATCAGGCTATGGCGGCCTGCCGACAAGCGCGGCCTACGGTGCGACCAAAGCCGCCTTGATCAACATGGCCGAGAGCTTGAAATTCGATCTCGACAAGATGGGCATCCGCATTCAGCTCATCAATCCGGGCTTCGTCGATACGCCTGCGATTAAGAAGAACAAATTCTCGATGCCCTCGCTGGTCTCGGTCGAGGAGGCCGCCGAACAGATTTCGGCAGGACTCAAGTCTCAACGCTTCGAGATTACCTTCCCGAAGCGCTTCACCTACATGATGAAGCTCGTCAATCTTCTTCCCTACGGGCTCTATTTCTGGCTGGTCAATCGCTCGACGGGATGGCGGGAGCGACCGCTTGAAAAGCACGCCCGTCCGGCGATGCCGCATCCTGCGGAGTGATGTTCAGTTTCCAGGCAAGGACGAGGCGGATGACGGCCAGACAGGAGGTCATCTGCCTAAAAGGGCCGCCATCCGCTCTCGTCAGCTCCGCGAATAGACGTCCTGGCGAACGTCTATGTTCTAGTGCGGAAGTCTGCTCACAATCGAAATAACTCGAACTCCCAACGGCCGTTTGAAGCGCTCATCAAAACCAAATAGGCGAATGCGCTCCAATGTCGACCAAAAACGCTCGCGCCTTTCCGCAGGAGGCGCAGTCTAACCAGAAACAAAAGTCTCTGACCAGTGACAATTCAGCTTCTGGGAGCGGTATTGCCACCGTGGCTTCCTCCGCCGAGCGGGTCGGCTACGGCGCAGGCATTGGTTGCAACGCTCGTGAGAGCCCATGGCGAGGGACGCCTGGAAGAGCGGCTCGCGTTTCTTGCCAAGCCCAAGCTGCTTATCATCGACGAGCTTGGCTATCTTCCGTTCGACCCCAACGCCGCCCATCTGTTCTTCCAGCTCGTGTCCAGGCGCTACGAGCGGGGTGCAATGCTCATCACGTCCAACCGCAGTGTCGGAGAATGGGGAACAGTGTTCGGCGATCCCGTGGTGGCAACCGCTATCCTCGATCGATTGCTGCACCATAGCCACGTGATAACAATCCGTGGTGACAGCTATAGACTGCGAGAGAAACGTCGTAGTGGACTCCTACAGAAGCCCGCAACGACACTCGGCATGGAGAGCAACTAGCAATCCTTGGCGGACCAGATTTGTGTGTCGCCAGAGGACCAGTTCACGATGACGCTTGATACGTGGGGCATCGCAGCTTTTACAGTTCTGCTCGAGACGGTCTCCCTGAACCCGGTCGGCAGCGAAAGTTTCATTAGAAAGTTTCCGGCTCCTTCATCCGACTCCAGGGGGCCATCATGCTCCACGCCCCACGATCCCACCCAAATATTTGGGCGGTCCGTTGGGATCGATGCAAATGTATTCCCGACATAAGCGAATCCGATTGAATACGGGCGACCGGTTTCCGACCAATCGTCAATATCCATCGTTGGGATGTGGAAATCCTGCAATATGTTCATTGCACGGTGGTCATCGCCTGCGGAAACACGAAATCAAAACTCCCCTCCACCAACGCTGGATGGGTCGCCATCATTGAGAATGCGCATCTGGGAGAATTGCACCGTCACCCTCCGCCCGAGCGTCGCGAAATTGCTTCGTCAGCACGTCCCAGTTTCCGCCGGGATCGACGACCATGATCGTGAAATGAAAGGCGTTTCCGGGCACCAATGACTCCAATGTGACGTGATGCGTTCTGCCAGAACTGGGAGTGATTTTTATCCTACCGACCGGGTCTGGGAGGACTGGGATTCCGCTGTCAAAACTTGGCGGCTCCATGGTTGCTCCAAACGGTTGTCTCGATGTGTGTACATGGAAGGTGCCCCCTGATCCGTTCTCACCGTCGGTTATGAGATCGGTTGTTTTCGGCGCGCCTGGCACCGCTGACCTCCCAGGGGAATGCATCTGTCCGCTTCGCTACTACGACGCCAGTTCCGAAGTCTATTGCTGATTCCATGCTGCAGATCCCCCAGTTTCAATACACCGATCTCGCAACGCCGTTTGAGGGCGCGCATTGGATTCAAGAATGCGGAAATTGAAGAGGGCCGGGCCTGGCGGTCACGATAATCGAGACAAGCGCAAATGCTATTATAGCGCGCATTTGGGTGGGAGAATTGTGAAAGATCGGACCGGACACACAAGCACTAGCCCGGCGGTTAGGGAGCCGGCGCCGGGCCTAACGCGGACCTGGATGTTGGGCGATGCATAGTCCCACAGCGTGTTGGAAGCGCTGCGTGAGGGAAACCGCTAGGCGAGGAAAAATTCCCGGCCTATGGTCGAACGCTGAGCAGCGGACGCAAATTTTCTGATTCCACCACAGCGTGGCGTGGACGTCGTAGAAGATTATCCACAGGAACCAATCGGCCAAACGCGATTTCAAAAGTGGGGAGGGAAAGTGGGAAAAAAACGCCTGCTTTTGGAATATCAACAAAAGCAGGCGTTTATCTCTGAAACTGGCTCCCCGGGCCGGATTCGAACCGGCGACCTGTCGATTAACAGTCGAATGCTCTACCGCTGAGCTACCAGGGATCACCGCTCGCCGCGGTGTGAGTGGCCTAATACAAATGCTTGCCCGATTTGCCAAGCGGTTTTTTCAAAAAAATGACATCCGCTTGTATTCGTTCTGTATAACCCCATCTCCTGTGGATGACTGAAGCACATGATACCACTGGAAAACCGGCCGCCAAGCGATTTGGCATCGACCACACCACGGGCCGTCTCATTCTGGGGTCCGTAAGTTTCCCATTTCCGCGGTCGCGCCTTGCCCGGATGTCGATCGGCGTTGTGCTGATCCTGGGCGGCTTTTTGGGATTCCTGCCCGTGCTCGGCTTCTGGATGCTTCCGCTGGGGTTCCTTATTCTATCGCACGACCTGCCTCTCGTCCGGCGGATGCGGCGGCGATTGTCCGTCTGGTGGAAGAAGGGGAGGAAACCCGCCCCTTGATCAGCTGAACAGGCCTGCAGCCCAGTAGAAGAATGCGGAAATGAGTGCCGCTGCCGGAAGCGTAATGACCCAGGCGACGACGATGTTGCCCGCCAGGCCCCAGCGGACGGCTGAAAGGCGCCGTGCCGCGCCAACGCCGATGATGGCGCCGGTGATCGTGTGCGTCGTGGAAACAGGGATGCCGAGCCACGTGGCCGCAAAGAGCGTCAGCGCGCCGCCGGTCTCCGCGCAGAATCCCTGCATCGGGTTAAGGCGGGTTATCTTCGATCCCATCGTGTGAACGATTCGCCAGCCGCCGAAGAGCGTTCCCATAGCCATGGCTGTCTGACAGGACAGGACCACCCAGAGCGGTACGTGGAAGGTTCCGCCGAGATAACCCTGCGAATAGAGGAGCACCGCTATGATGCCCATTGTCTTCTGCGCATCATTGCCGCCATGGCCCAGCGAGTAGAGAGAGGCGGAAACGAACTGCATGAGGCGGAACGTCCGATCGACGGCGAACGGCGTTTGCCGAACGAAGATCCAGGAAACGGCAAGAACGAGGAAGAGCGCCAGGATGAAGCCGATCAGCGGCGACATGACGATCGCGCCGGCTGTTTTTAGCAATCCGCCCCATACGATCGAGCTGAAGCCGACCTTTGCGAGGCCAGCGCCTACCAGCCCGCCGACCAGCGCATGGGAGGAACTGGAAGGGATACCGAAGATCCAGGTGACGATATTCCAGATGATTGCGCCCATCAGCGCCGAGAAGATCACCAGCGGCGTCACGATGTTGGGATCGATGATGCCCGTCCCCAAGGTCTCAGCCACGTGCAGGCCGAAGAACAGGAACGCGATGAAATTGAAGAAAGCGGCCCAGACGACCGCGTGGTGCGGCCTGAGCACACGCGTCGAAACGATCGTCGCGATCGAGTTCGCGGTATCGTGCAGGCCGTTCAGAAAGTCGAAGAAGAGAGCGACCGCGATGAGAGCCGCCAGCAATGGAAAGGCGAGGGTGGCGTCCATCTAGACGTTCTCGATCACGATGCCGCTGATTTCATTGGCAACGTCCTCGAAGCGATCGACGACCTTCTCGAGTTCGCCGTAGATTTCGCTGCCAATGATATAGGCCATCGCATTCGACGCGCCATGCCGTACGAAGAGTCCCTTCAAACCATTGTCGTGCAGTTCGTCGGAGCGTCCCTCGACGCGGGTGACTTCCTCGGTGATCGCCATCAGGCGCGGGGCATTGGCGTTGATGCGGCTGAGCAGGGGGACCGCCTCGGCTATGAGGTGTGCTGCCTGGACGATCGCCGCTCCCATTTCCTGCATGCGCGGATCGAATTCGGTTTGCTCGAAGAGACGGATCGTCTTGACTGTCTTATGCATCATGTCGATCGCATCATCCATCGACTGGATCAGATCCTTGATATCAACACGGTCGAAAGGCGTGATGAAGCTCCGGCGGACCGCAAGCAGCACCTCGCGCGTGATGTTGTCGGCATCGTTTTCGAGCGCGACGATCCGGTCGCAATGGTGTTCGATATCCTTGCCTGCAAGCAATTCGTTGAGCGCTTCCGCCGCGCCGACGATTGTTCGGGAGTGCTGTGCAAAGAGATCAAAGAACTGATCCTCGCGAGGAAGAAGTTTACGAAACCAGCTGAGCATTCCATCCATCCATAGCTATTTTTGAAGGTCGTCATAAAATAGCGGGACTTGCAATAAAAGTGTCACAATTGCACCAGCCGCGATTCTTTTCGCCCGGAGATGGAAGGCGTAAGGCGGAACTTGGAAGCTTTTTGGACGTTATTATCCTGAGCGTTCTTCACGCGAAGTGCGTACGAAATTAGAAGGTGCCGGAATGAAAAAACTTGCGGTATTGATGTTGGCAATTGCGACGAGCCTCGCTGGCGTCGGTCCGTCTTTTGCCGAAAACTCAGGCGATGAGCATTCGGCTCAGAGTCGCGGTGGGTTTGGAGATTCCGGCGTCAGAAACAGCCGCGGCTTCGACCGCTGCAACATCTATCGTTGTGGCGGCTACCGCCATGGCCATTACGGGAATCGCGACTACGGAAATCGGTACTACGGAAATCGCTATTATCGCGACGGCTACTACCGCAACGATTACAACGATGCTGGCGCGCTGATCGGCGGTCTTGCTGCCGGCGCACTCATCGGCGGTCTGATCGCTTCGCAGCCGCAGGCCAGACCGGTGGGCAATTCACACGTCGACTGGTGTTACAGCCGCTACCGGTCCTATCGGGCCTATGACAACACCTATCAGCCTTATTACGGTCCGCGGCGGCAGTGCTATTCGCCGTACTAGTGGTTGACTACGGAACCGGCGGCATGACGATCCAAAATACCGCCGGTTTTTCAACTACCCCCTTGCACTCGATTTCTATTCATTCTAAATGCCCGCCAACGCTTCGGTCATGAAGCGTCGTGAGGCCTCGTGGCGGAGTGGTGACGCAGAGGACTGCAAATCCTTGTACCCCGGTTCAATTCCGGGCGAGGCCTCCAAACCTTCCCATACATTCTGCAGTCATTGATTTTGCGGCTGTGTTTCCCACAGTGCCGCGGTGTTGTGGTCGCGTCTTCAGGCCGCCATTCGGTCGACAACAGCGGCGAATTCAACGTGCTGGTTCCATCCGACGAAACTTCGAGCCTAACCTCGGCAACCGCCTACTCCAATCGGATTAGGACCTAGGTCCGTCTAGGATAGCCCCTGCTACGGGGCTATTGTGTCTCTTGCAAGTCTGCGGAGGACGGTGGGGCTTTGAGGCACCGGACCCACTTGCTGAACAGGTCCATTGCCCGTGGCAGACTCGGCGGGGGTATGTTCACTGTCCCGAAATGCTGGAGGGGCTAGCCAAGTAGGCTGGCCCTCCCGGCTTCTGGGTTGCCGCCTCGACGTAAGAGCCTTCAGTGTCGACAGCACTCTCTTTGTTGCGTCCGTTCCCGCGCCGCCAAGTTCACCTGCTTTGGCAATTGCTCCATCGGCATAGTGAGAATCCACACAACACTAGCGCTGGCGCATGTCTTCCATACCCAAATCGTCGGATTGCCGAATTTTCGATAGGCCCTAAGCTTTGTGTTGAGTTGTTAGGAGCGCCTCCCATGCCGGCGACCCAAATGCCGCAATTGATCTTTGCCCTGAGCGTGGCGCGGGAAATGGCGAAGCGCGAGCGGCACGCCGACGTGCTGGTGATACTGATCGACGAGGCCCTGAAGGAGGCAAAGGAAGAAGCGCTGCGCTACGGCATTCTCGTCGACATAGAAGAGGAAACGGAACTGCAATAGGCCCGCCGGGGCGGCCCCGGCCGCGGCTATCAAGGGCCCCGGCCGGGTTGTCGACCGGGGAGGGGCTGGGGAGGCTCCGAGGTCGGCGCCGATACGCTACAGCTCCCGTTTGACGACCGCTATTGGTGCTTAGAGCTATGTTTCGTCGTTTGTTCTTGCCTAAAAAGAACTTTGCAGTGGCGGTCCATTTGTCACCCAGCGAAAACGCCGCCGTTGGCGTTCAGTTCACTCGCTGCAGTGACGGCACTGGCGACACGCCCGACGTCGCGACATTCGGAGCGCCGACACGCACAAAGGGAATCAGGAGAATGATCGCGAGCAGCACGCAGATGAAAAGGCTGCCCAGCAAGATTGGTTTGATTGCCATGTCCCGTCCGTCGAATCCCAAGGAAACGACACTATTGGGGCAGAACCTGACAACGGCCTGAAGGCAGGCAGTCAGCTCGTTTCACGATCGAAAAGACCGCAGCAAAAGATGCCGACCAGTGTTGCGATGATGAAGAAGTCGAACAACGAGAGATATTCGATGATATTAGGCATGGCCTACTCCTCCTCTGTTCCTCCGGTTGCAATAATATCACGGCGCCCGCGTTTGTTCCATGAAGGATTGCGGTCGGGTCACTTCCGCGACACTCGTACTGGAATTCTTGGCGCAGGCATTCGCGAAGCCTTGAAAGGCCGGTGTGCTGAGATTAAGAGACGTGCAGACAAAGCCGCTTCTACGGGCGAGAGGACATGATGAATTTCGAATCAGCACGCGCAAACATGGTCGACAACCAGCTTCGCACGACGGACGTCACCTCGCATTCAGTGCTGACGGCCTTCCTCACGGTGCCGCGCGAGGCTTTCGTTCCTGAGAAGGCCAAGCCGCTCGCCTATATCGATCGTGATGTTGAAATCTGTCCTGCAGCGGCCGGCAAGCCGGCGCGCTACCTCATGCAGCCGTCGCCGCTTGCAAAGCTGCTCCAGCTTGCGGCTGTCACGAAGGATGACGTCGTCCTCGAGATCGGCGCTGGCAGTGGCTATGTATCGGCTCTTTTCTCGCAGCTTGCCGGTACGGTGATCGCCGTTGAAGAGGAGGAAACGCTGGCGGCGGAAGCCAAGACCAACCTTGCCGCCTACACAAATGTGTCGGTCGTCACGGGGCCGCTCAATGCGGGCAACGCGTCAGGCGCTCCCTATGATCTCATTTTCGTCAGCGGCTCGGTCGAGGAGGTTCCTTCCTCCTTGCTGTCGCAGCTTCGTGATGGTGGCCGTCTGGTCACCGTACAGGGCTACGGCGGTTCGGCGCGTGCGAAGGTTTTCGTGAGCGAGCGCGGCACAATTTCCGAAAACGTCTATTTCAACGCCTCCGTGAAGCCGCTTCCCGGCTTTGCCAAGGCGCGTGAATTCGTATTCTGAGCCAAAGCTCCGATGACCGATTCTCGACGGGCGCCTCTGGCGCCCGTTTTCTTTCCCGCCATGGAATCGGAGCGCCAGGCAGCGTGGCAGAAAAGCTGTGCATGGCATCATTCATTTGATTCGCGATGATTTTTTTAGATCCTCGGCTATCCTAAGGTATGGGTGATTCGGATGCCCACTCCACGCAATCCGGTCGTTTTTCGGAGTAACGGGGATAGATATGGCTCAGCCAAGCGTAGCGCGTGAACCGTCCATGGAAGAGATTCTGGCGTCGATCCGCCAGATCATCGAGAGCAATGACCCCGGTGCGGGCAGGGCACTCTCCGCGTCACTGCCGGCGGTTTATGGTGCTGACGAGGACGATCGCGACTCGGACATTCATTTGACGGTGGACGAGACCTACGCTGGCGTGGAATTCCCTGAAACGGTCGCTGAGCCCGATCCGCGTTTTGTCGCTGCCAACTCGGCAGGCTCGGCTCCCGTGCCGGAGGCACAGCCGCGCGCCATGTCTCTTGCCGATGTCGCTGCGCGCGTCCGTGCCGCCTCGGAGAGGAACGCTGCGCAGTTGCAGCGCGAAGTGCCGCCGGCATTTCGGCCGCCGGAAGCAAGAGCCACCGAGATGAGGACCGAAACGCCGGACGCTGTCGGCGAGGCACCGCTGTCCCCGCGCCCTACGGAAGCCGTTACCGCACCCCTTTCAGTTCCCGCGGCGAAAATTGTTGCTGTTCGCCCGCCGGTAGAGGTTCCATTCGAGCTACCTCCGGTCGTTGCCATGGAGCCGCGACCAGCTGTCGTTCCCGCGGCCGAGGTAGCAGTTGCCGCTGTCGCCGAGGCTGCGAAAGAAACAATGCCAAGCGTTGTTGAGCACGAGCAGCAGCCAGCGCTGCTCTCGCACGACGCCGGACTGCAGATCGCCCGTTCCTTTGAGGAGCTTGCCGCCGCAATCGATGGTGCCGAGCGCCGGTCGCTTGATGAGATCGCCGAAGACATGCTGCGCCCCATGCTGCGCGAATGGCTGGACGACAATCTGCCGACGCTGGTCGAACGTCTCGTGCGCGAAGAGATCGAACGCGTGGCGCGTGGCCCGCGCCGCTGATCGGAAACGCCTTTGCTCAAAAGCCGCTCCCGTCTCCGGGGCGGCTTTTTTATTGACTTGCCCGTAGCCATCCTATTTACAACCCGCATCTAAGAACCTCCAGATTTTGGTCCCCAAATGCTCGACAAGACCTACGATTCCGCTGCCGTTGAACCGAAAATCGCTGCGAAATGGGATGAGGCGGACGCCTTCCGCGCGGGCGCCAACGCCAAGCCGGGCGCCGAGACTTTTACCATCGTCATCCCGCCGCCGAACGTGACCGGCTCGCTGCACATGGGGCACGCGCTGAACAACACGCTGCAGGACATCATGGTCCGCTTCGAGCGCATGCGTGGCAAGGATGTGCTCTGGCAGCCGGGCATGGACCATGCTGGTATCGCCACCCAGATGGTTGTCGAGCGCAAGCTGATGGAACAGCAGCTGCCAGGTCGCCGCGACATGGGGCGCGAAGCCTTCATCGATAAGGTCTGGGAGTGGAAGGCGGAATCGGGCGGCCTTATCTTCAACCAGTTGAAGCGCCTCGGCGCCTCCTGCGATTGGTCGCGTGAGCGCTTCACGATGGACGAGGGGCTTTCGGCCGCCGTTCTTGAAGTCTTTGTAACGCTTTACAAGGAAGGCCTAATCTATCGGGACAAGCGCCTTGTCAACTGGGATCCGAAACTCCTGACGGCGATCTCCGACATCGAGGTGGAGCAGCACGAGGTCAACGGAAATCTCTGGTACTTCCGCTATCCGTTGGAGCCCGGCGTCACCTATCAGCATCCCATCGCCTTCGATGACGACGGCAAGGCAACGGAATGGGAAACGCGTGACTATATCGTCGTCGCGACCACTCGCCCGGAAACGATGCTTGGCGACACGGGCGTCGCGGTGAACCCGAAGGATGAGCGCTACAAGCCGCTCGTCGGCAAGCATGTCATCCTGCCGATCGTTGGTCGGCGAATTCCGATTGTCGCCGATGATTATCCGGACCCGACGGCCGGAACCGGCGCTGTCAAGATGACGCCGGCACATGATTTCAACGACTTCGATGTTGGCAAGCGTGCCGGTCTGCGCGTCGTCAACGTGCTCACTGCCGACGCGCGGATCACGCTCAAGGATAATGAGGATTTCCTGGAGGGGATTCCGGATGCCGCCGCATTGCACGGCGCCTGGGACGAACTTGAGGGCAAGGATCGTTTCGAGGCCCGCAAGATCATCGTTCGTATCTTTGAAGAAGGCGGCCTGCTCGACAAGGTCGAGCCGCACAAACACATGGTTCCCCACGGTGACCGTGGTGGCGTCCCGATCGAGCCGCGCCTGACGGAGCAATGGTACGTCGACGCCAAGACGCTCGCGGCACCGGCGATCGCCTCGGTCCGTGAAGGCCGGACCAAGCTCGTTCCGCGCAGTTGGGACAAGACGTATTACGAGTGGATGGAGAACATCCAGCCGTGGTGCGTTTCCCGTCAGCTCTGGTGGGGCCATCAGATCCCGGCCTGGTACGGTCCGGATGGTCAGGTCTTCGTTGAAAAGACCGAAGAAGAAGCGCTGCAGGCGGCGATCCAGCACTATCTCTCGCACGAAGGCCCGATGAAGGCCTACGTCGAAGACCTGCTCGAGAACTTCAAGCCCGGCGAAATCCTGACGCGCGATGAAGACGTTCTCGACACCTGGTTCTCCTCCGCGCTGTGGCCGTTCTCGACGCTCGGCTGGCCGGAACAGACGCCGGAGCTGGACCGCTACTATCCGACCAACGTTCTGGTCACCGGCTTCGACATCATCTTCTTCTGGGTTGCCCGCATGATGATGATGGGCCTGCATTTCATGAAGGATGATGATGGCGTTCCGGTCGAACCGTTCCACACGGTTTATGTCCACGCGCTGGTCCGCGACAAGAACGGCCAGAAGATGTCGAAGTCCAAGGGCAACGTCATCGATCCGCTGGAACTGATCGATGAATACGGCGCCGACGCGCTACGCTTCACGCTGGCGATCATGGCAGCCCAGGGTCGTGACGTGAAGCTCGATCCAGCCCGCATTGCCGGCTACCGCAACTTCGGCACAAAGCTTTGGAATGCAACGCGGTTTGCCGAGATGAATGGCGCCAAGAGCGATCCGCATTTCGTGCCAGAAGCAGCTGAACTGACGATCAACCGCTGGATCCTGACGGAGCTTGCCCGTACGGAACGTGACGTAACGGAAGCCCTGGAATCCTACCGCTTCAACGATGCAGCAGGGGCGCTCTATCGCTTCGTCTGGAATCAGGTCTGCGACTGGTATCTCGAGCTGCTGAAGCCAGTCTTCAACGGCACGGACGAGGGTGCTAAGAAGGAAGCGCAGGCCTGCGCGGCCTACATCCTGGAAGAAATTCACAAGCTCCTGCATCCCTTCATGCCGTTCATGACGGAAGAACTCTGGGCGCATACCGCAGGCGAGGGCATCGAACGCGACACGCTGGTTTGCCATGCCGAATGGCCGGCGCCGTCCTACGCCGACGATGCCGCGGCCGATGAGATCAACTGGCTGATCGATCTGGTTTCCGGCATTCGCTCGGTTCGCGCCGAAATGAACGTTCCGCCGTCTGCCGTTGCTCCGTTGGTCGTTGTCGACGCCAACAGCCTGACGCGCGAGCGGCTCGTTCGGCACGACGCCGCGATCAAGCGCCTTGCCCGGGTCGACGCCATCTCGCTGGGCAGCGAGGCGCCGAAGGGAGCCGCGCAGATCATCGTTGCCGGGGCAACTGTCTGCCTGCCGCTCGGCACCCTGATCGACCTTGCCGCGGAGAAAGCTCGCCTCGAGAAGGCGATCGCCAAGGCCGACGGTGAGATCGCCCGCATCAACGGCAAACTCTCGAACGAGAAGTTCGTCGCGAATGCCAATCCTGAGGTGGTCGCCGCTGAACGTGATCGCCTCGAGGAATTGCAAGGCCAGATCGCCAGCCTGCGGGTTGCACTATCGCGTGTGTCTGAGGCGGCATAAAATCAACGCTTGGTAGTAATATATTCTAAGGCGTCCGATTGCGAATCGGGCGCCTTTTTTCAGGCTCGGTCGAGATTGATGGATTTCAAGGCCAGGCTTGCCGGGATCGCTGACGGGAATCCTTGATTTCACACGTTTTCTTGAGCCGTTTGGCGAAAAATATGACTGTTGTTTCTCTGTTACAGGGCGGCGTTATCGTGGAATGGTCGACCTCAATTGCGTGGGTAGTTTTACCTTTCGTGGAATTTTCTTCTAAATTGTTGGAATATTGACGTGCCCGTCAAATTTTTACGTAAAGCATCTGTTGGTGCAGTTTCTAATCACGCCCGATCACAAAGTTGCCATTTATCGGCATCGTCGGCACAGTCCCGCCATTGCAATTGCCCGAGTGGGGGAGACACCTTGGCATCTCGTATGATTTCGGCCAGCATTGTGTCGCTGGTTCTATTTTCAACGCTGGCGCAGCCGTCCTTCGCGGGCGGTCTTGACCGCAGCGGCTATAATATCGATCTGCTGTTTGATCAGTCGCGGTTTTCAGCGCAGTCGGCCGTGATCTACGTCATGCCGCAGCGCGAATTGAAGAATGTGAGGGACACTGATCCTTCCATTCGGCCCGGCGGCGGAAACCTGAACAATCGGTCCCACTCGGCGGACGACACAGAGAATTATGCAGTCCCCTACATCGGTTTCAAGGCCGGGTATGAAGATGTGGACTGCCTCTTCGACTACTCCGAGCCATTTGGCGCACACACGAATCCCGGCATCAATTGGGCAGGTGCCAACAACAACATCGAAACGAAGATCAAGACGCATAACTATGCCACGACGTGCTCGTACAAGTTTGATGTGGGCCCTGGCCAGCTTCGCTTGATTGGCGGCGCCTTCTATCAGGAAGTGGAAGGCTTCAAGGAGCGCCTAGTTAGCACGGTTCCAATCGCATTCGGCACCGGAACGGGCGTAGGTCGGTTGGACCTTGAAGACAATGCTTGGGGATGGCGGACTGGCATCGCATATGAAATTCCAGAATACGCGATGCGCGCGAGCTTGGTCTATAACAGCCGTGTGAAGTATGACAGCCTGAGTGGTACGGTTGACCTGACGCAGGTCCGGGCGCCAGTCGCACCGCTGAATGCCGCGCCCTATGGCGCAGTCACGAATGTCTTCGGCGAGGCGGAAGCTCCCGACTCACTGGAGCTAAAGCTTCAGAGTGGTATTGCGCCAGATTGGCTGGCATTTGGTTCTGTGAAATGGACCAACTGGAGTGTCCTCCAGTCGATCTCACTCTGCCCTACATACACGAAGGGCAGGGCTTGCACCGCCACGAGCGGAACTCAGCTCACGTCTCTTGATCTGCTCTATCAAGATGGCTGGACCATTACCGGCGGCATTGGTCACAAGTTCAATGAGCAGTGGACCGGCGCTGTCAGCCTGACTTGGGACCGCGGTACGAGCCACGGCTATGGCTCTCAGACGGACAGCTGGACGGTTGGGGTCGGCGCTGCTTATAACCCGACCGACAACATTGAATGGCGCCTTGCCGGTGCCCTCGGCGTTCTGACGAGCGGTTCCTCCGGAGTGCTGGTGGAGAATGGTGTTCCCTACGGAACCGACGTCTCTTACGACTTCGGCAATGATCTCGTGGCCGCTGTCTCGACCAGCATCAAGGTGAAATTCTAGGTTTCAAAGATGAACCGCAGATCAGCCCGGCAAAACTGCCGGGCTTTTCTTTGTGTACGGGTCGTTAAGCATGCCGATTCCGTGTCTCGTTTTGTGACGATTCAGCAACAGTTTTTTACCAGCATTTGCGTAAGATGATGCCAAGCTGAAATTGTCCATTTCCCGCCACAAACTAGGCGCAGCGCTATATGCGGGCGAGGGAATGACAGGCGTAAGGTGCGCGTAAAAGAGTACGATGAGCGAATTCCTAGCGGATACAGTCAGGGTGGGTGAGGCCCACGGCAACGATGCCGCGGCTAGCGCCATTTCCCTTTTCCCGCAAGGCTATTCCGTCTCAGAACTTCGCTCTGACGTTGCGCTTCCGAACCTCTCTTTCTCCTCGCATTCAGACCGATCGGTGTCGTCGGAATCGGCTTCCGGTAACAACGACACAGGTTTGGTCACAATTGGTGATTACCTTTTTCTCGACAGCGGAAAGGCGCAGAGCCGGGCCGCGGGAGTGAGGCGAATGGCATCGCGGGGGAGCCGCGCCGGGCAGCGGGTGGACAGTGTCGATGCACTTGGAATTGAAGCTCTCGCAGGAGGGCGGAAGGCTGGATGCGACGCGGGCAAAGGGGCCTTTGAGCCCACCGCGGGATCGCTCGCCGGGAGGAATGCATCCGCGGATCGAAAGTCCGCATGGGTGGAAGCGAAAGAAACCGAGTGAAATGCTGACGTCCGAGTTCAGACCTTTCAGAATGATGCTCATGGGGATTTCCATTGCCTGTTGCGCGGCAATTGTCTCCCCAGCGGGTGCATTCGACATAAAGTCGGGTGTATCGAAGGAGTCTGGCCCGTTCGACCTCTTCAAGTTCGGTTTCAAAGCCTACAAGAACGGCCAGAAGGAAGAGGCGGTCGAAGCCTATAAATACGCGGCGGAAAAGGGACACACGGGCTCACGCTGGGCGCTCGCCAACATGTATGCCGACGGCGATGGCGTCGCGCAGGATGATTTCGAAGCTTTCAAGATCTACAGCGAGATTGCGCAGCAGGGCGTCGAGCCTGGCTCTGAAGATACAGGCTTCTTCGTCAACGCCCTTCTGTCGCTTGCCAACTATTACAAGCACGGAATTCCCGGTAGCCCTGTAAAGACCGATCTCAACCAGGCGCGTCAACTCTACTTCCAGGTCGCGTCTACCTTCGGGGTGCCCGAGGCGCAGTTCCAGCTGGCACAGATGATGCTGGCGGGCGAAGGCGGCAGCACCAGCTCGCAGCAGGCAAAGAAGTGGCTCAACCAGGCCCGCAAGAGCGGCCATCCCGGTGCCATGGCCGTCTTCGGCAATATCCTCTTCCAGGAAGGGCAGGCAGCCAACGGGCTCGCGCTAATGACCGCGGCGCTCGACCGCTGCAAGCCCACGGACTGCGGTTGGATGGAGACCCTGCAGGAGCAGGCTTTCTCCGTCGCAACGGAAAGCGATCGCCGCTCGGCCGTGGCGCTTTCTCACAAGATCGCTGTCAACGGCGCCGATTAAAGCGCGCTGAGCGCTGTCGCCAATCTGAACGAAAAAGCTCAGGCCGCGAAATCGAAGTATGCTACGACTGGCACGTGGTCTGACGGCTTCTCCCAGGCACGAACGTGCTTTTCGATCGCTGATGATGTCATGCGATCGGCAGCCTCAGGCGAAAGCAACAGGTGGTCGATGCGAATGCCGTTGTTCTTCTGCCAGGCACCCGCCTGATAATCCCAGAACGAGTAGAGTTGAACGGCATCGGTCGTCGCGCGCACGGCATCCGTCAGTCCAAGGCCTCCTAGTTTGCGGAATGCCTGGCGCGTCTGCGGCAGGAACAACGCGTCGTTCTCCCAGGCGTTCGGGTCGAAGCAGTCATGCGGCTCCGGGATGACGTTGTAGTCCCCTGCGAGGATCAGGATTTCCTCGTAGGCCAGACGGTCGGCCGCGAATGAGCGCAGCCGTTCCATCCAGGCGAGCTTGTAGCTGTATTTCTCGGTTTCAACAGGATTGCCGTTCGGCAGGTACAGGCAGCACACGCGGGCGACGCGGTTGCCCGGCAGCGAAAAGACGGCTTCCAGGAAGCGAGCCTGCTCATCGAGCGGATCGCCCGGCAGCCCGCGGCTCACTTCGTCAGGTTTGGTCTTGGAAAGGATCGCGACGCCATTGAAGCCCTTCTGGCCGTGTGTCTCGACATGATAGCCCATCGCTTCGATTTCGAGCCTCGGGAAGCCCTCGTCGATCGTCTTGATTTCCTGCAGGCAGACGATATCGGGGTCGGAGTCCTTCAGCCATTGCGTAAGATTGTCGATGCGCGCCTTGACGCCATTGATGTTCCAGGTCGCGATCTTCATGGGGTGTCCTATTCCGCTTCGTCGGCTTCTTGTATCGCGCTCTTTCGATCGCGGACAAGACGATAAAACCGGCCGCAAGGGAATCTTTCGGCCGGTTCGATGTGGATACCAGGGAAAGGGATTAGATCGAGAAGCTTGTGCCGCAGCCGCAACTTGCAACTGCGTTCGGGTTCTTGATCTGGAAGGATTGGCCAAGGAGATTGTCGACGAAGTCAATCTCGGATCCGGCCATGTAGACCAACGAGAGGCTGTCGATCAGCACCTTGGCGTCGTTCTTTTCGACGATCGTGTCGTCGTCCTGCGGGTCATCTGCAAGGTCGAACTTGTAGGAAAAGCCTGAGCAGCCGCCGCCTTCTACGGAAACGCGCAGGGCGCTCTTCCCGGGTTCGGTGCCGACGATCGCCGCGATTCGTTTTGCCGCGGCATCGGAAAGGGTTACACTTGTGTCCGTCATGTTTGCTCCTGCCGGGGTCAAGATCCGGAGAGAATATCTGTTAGCCGCTCGTTTCAAGCGGCTGATTTCATAGCCACTTGCGCTCTATACCACGAAAGCGCCAGTTCGAGCAAAGTGACTGCCAAAGCATCACTTTGCCGTTTATGCTCTTATAGGTATGAAGAGTGCAGGGCGGCGTCAATGGGCGGGCTGCCGCATATAAGTAATGGTGACGAATGACGATCGACAGGCATGCTTTGGGTTATGGCGACAGCGAGAGGGCCGTCTATGCAGCGGACCCTTGGAAGACTCGCGGCAGGCTTTATCCCGAGGATTTCAGCCCGACACGGTCGGATTTTCAGCGTGACCGGGATCGTATTGTTCACACGACCGCATTTCGCCGGCTGAAGCACAAGACGCAGGTCTTCATCGCCCAGGACGGCGATCATTATCGCACCCGTTTGACGCACACGATCGAGGTCGCGCAAGTTGCCCGCGCGCTGGCCCGGGCATTGAAGCTGGACGAAGATCTCGCTGAGGGCGTGGCGCTCGTCCATGATTTCGGCCACACGCCCTTCGGTCACACCGGCGAAGATGCGCTGCACGAGGTTCTGCTGCCCTACGGCGGGTTCGATCACAACGCCCAATCGCTGCGCATCGTAACTAAGCTGGAGCGCCGCTATGCCGATTTCGATGGCATCAATCTGACATGGGAAAGCCTTGAAGGGCTGGTCAAGCACAACGGCCCGCTTCTGACGAAGGACGGTGCCGGCACGCGCGGGCCAGTTCCACAGCCGATCCTGGATTATTGCGAAATCCACGACCTGGAACTGGATACCTATGCCAGCCTTGAGGCACAGGTGGCCGCCATCGCTGACGATATTGCCTACAACACGCATGACATCGACGACGGGCTTCGCTCCGGCTACCTGAGCTTTGAGATGCTGGAGGAGATCCCGTTTCTGGCCGGTCTGATGGCCGAGGTACGGGAACGCTATCCGAACCTTGAGCCCAGCCGCTTTACCCACGAGATCATGCGCCGCCAGATCACGCGGATGGTCGAAGACGTCATTTCCGTTGCCCAACGGGGTCTTGCGGAGATCAAGCCGAAAAGCGCAACGGATGTTCGCCTGGCCAATCGGGTAATCGCGACATTCTCCGACGAGATGTCCGAGACTGACCGGCAGATCAAGGCGATGCTGTTCAAGCGCATCTACCGGCACCCCGAGATCATGCGTATTCGTGCCGGTGCTGCGCAGATCGTGACCGATCTCTTCGCGGCCTATATGGCCAATCCAAAGGAGATGCAGAGCCACTATTGGGTGGATCACATCGCAGGGCTTGCCGAAGCGGCGAGGGCGCGCCATGTCGGCGACTATCTGGCGGGGATGACCGACACCTACGCGATCAGTGCCCACAGGCGATTGTTTGACCACACTCCAGATTTGCGATAGGCAGCGGTCGCCCGGCTAGGACCGGACAAATGCCTTGTGGCAAAGCCTATGCATGGAAGAGTGCGATGAACCTTTTTACCGATTTCGACGCCCGGATTAAAACCGCCCTTGAACAGATCGATCTTGTCAAGGAGAAGCGATCCGAGGTGGATTTCGGCCGCATCGCGATCGAACCGCCACGCGACCCGAGCCACGGCGATGTTGCAACCAACGCCGCGATGGTGCTCGCAAAGCCGCTCGGCACCAATCCGCGCGCCTTGGCTGAGATCATCACGGAGAAGTTGAAGGAAGACGCCGACGTCGCTGACGTCTCGGTAGCTGGACCCGGCTTCATCAACCTCAGGCTCTCCGTCGGTTACTGGCAGCGCCTGCTTGCCTCGATGATTGAGGCCGGTACAGACTACGGCCGCTCGACGATTGGCGCTGGCAAGCGGGTCAACGTCGAGTATGTGTCGGCAAACCCGACTGGTCCTATGCATGTCGGCCATTGCCGCGGCGCCGTTGTCGGCGACGCCCTAGCCAACCTGCTTTCTTTTGCCGGCTTTGATGTCGTCAAGGAGTACTACATCAACGATGCCGGCTCGCAGATCGACGTGCTGGCGCGCTCCGTGTTCCTGCGTTACCGCGAAGCGCTCGGCGAGAAGATCGGAGAGATTCCGCCCGGCCTTTATCCTGGCGACTATCTCATCCCGGTCGGTCAGTCGCTCGCGAATGATTACGGCGTCAAGCTGCACAACATGCCGGAAGAGCAGTGGATGCCGCTCGTCAAGGATCGCACCATTGATGCGATGATGGCGATGATCCGCGATGATCTGGATGCTCTGAACGTGCATCACGACGTCTTCTTCTCGGAGCGCACGCTGCATGCCAATGGCGCCGCCGCGATCCGCACGGCGATCAACGACCTGACTTTCAAGGGACACGTCTACAAGGGCACACTGCCGCCGCCGAAGGGCCAGTTGCCCGAGGATTGGGAAGATCGCGAGCAGACGCTGTTTCGCTCGACGGAAGTCGGCGACGACATGGATCGCCCGCTGATCAAGTCGGACGGTTCCTACACCTATTTTGCTGCCGACGTTGCTTACTTCAAGAACAAATTCGACCGCGATTTCAACGAGATGATCTATGTTCTCGGTGCTGATCACGGCGGCTACGTCAAGCGCCTGGAAGCGGTCGCTCGCGGCGTTTCCGAAGGTAAGGCAAAGCTGACCGTCCTTCTTTGCCAGCTCGTGAAGCTGTTCCGCAATGGCGAGCCGGTCAAGATGTCGAAGCGCTCGGGCGACTTCGTCACGCTCCGCGACGTCGTCGAGGAGGTCGGTCGCGATTCGGTTCGTTTCATGATGCTCTACCGGAAGAGTTCGGAACCGCTGGACTTCGATTTCGCCAAAGTAACGGAGCAATCGAAGGATAATCCGGTGTTCTACGTGCAGTATGCACATGCGCGCTGCATGTCTGTTTTCCGGCAGGCGAAGGAGGCGTTTCCTGACCTCGACGTGACCCCGGCCAACCTTGCTAATGCTGTTGCGGGCATCTCGGATCCCGCGGAATTGCAGCTGGTTGCGAAGGCCGCGGAGTTTCCACGCTTGGTCGAGTCTGCGGCGCAGTCACAGGAGCCTCACCGCGTCGTATTTTACCTCTATGATCTGGCGAGTTCTTTCCATGCGCACTGGAATAAAGGTAAGGATCAAGTAGACTTACGATTTATTAACGATAAGAACCGAGAATCGAGTATAGCCAGATTAGGGCTGGTGTACGCCGTTGCGTCGGTTTTGAAGTCGGGACTTGCCATTGCGGGTACCGCTGCGCCGGATGAGATGCGGTAGCGTCACCATTTACCCACAATGCTCTGGCATAAACCTTAGCAGTTGCGAGTGGGATGAGTATGGCAGACAAACAGCGGGCGTATGACACGCGTAAGAATACGGACCTCTTTGCTGACGATGATCCTTTGGCGGAACTTGCCCGCATCGTCGGCTTCGAGCCGCGGGTAGCAGCAAATACCGTCGAAGATGCCCCCCGACAGGAGCCGGCCTTCAATCTCGAGGATGAATTGTTGCGCGAATTCGAGCGCTACGATGCGCCTCAGTCTGAGGCTTCCTTCGATCTGCCCGAACCCCCTTTCGAGCAACCAGCTGCCTTTGAGGCTCTTGTCGAAGCCGATCTTTCGCCGGTCGCCCAGGCCGAGCCGGAATTTGCTGTCGAGCCTGAAGTCGCGAGCGAGCCGGTGGCCCATCAGTCTTTGGACGCGGCTTCCAACCTCACCCCTGCCGCTTGGGCGTCGAATGCCGTCCGTGAGGGCGAGCAGATTTCAGGTGGCGCACGGGATCTGATCGAAGAACTCGAGATGTCAATCGGCGCGTCGCCGGCTCCCGCTCCTTCGGTGGCCCCCGCCAAGGCGCCCCAGTGGTCTGCGGCCAGCATTCGGTTGCCGATCGCCAACTTTCATCCGGCACGTCGCGATGAGCCTTCACCCGCGCCGATTATTCCTGTTGTAGCGCCGGAGCCAGTCGCCGCTGCGTCGGAGAGCGCTGCTGTTTTCGAAGTGCCCGTTGCCGCAGGCTTTCCTGCTGAAATCGACCGGCACGAAGAAGCCGAGGCGGTTTACGATGCGTCTGAGGTGCCTCAAGGGGCGCCGTTCGCTGAACCTATCATCGATCACAGCGCCTTCGATCTGGCTGCTGCAGCGAAGGATGACGGTGCCCTTCAGGCCGATGCCGCGCTGACCGAAGCCGCGCCGACGGAGAGCGACGATATTGCCTTCGATATCGACGAACTCCTCGCCGACGTATCGCATTACCCTGTTCCTGAGCGTCAGAACACGCCTGCGGCCGATGTCGCAGAGATTCCGCACTCGCCGGAGCCCCCCCGCGTAGTGGCGTCGTTGCCGAAGCCGGTCGAGCCGCCTCTGGCCGCTCCCACGGCCAAGGCCGAACCGGAAGGTGACGATCCTTTCGCTGGACATGACTTTGAACTCGATCTTGAAGGTATCGAGCTGGAGCTTGCCGACTTTGACTTTGCTGAGCCCGTGAAGGTGCAACCGCAAGCGGTCGAGCCGGCGCGAGTTCAGGCACAGCATGTCGAGGTGGTCAGACCTCAGCCGGTTGCCCCGGTGCCCGCTTTCCAGCCGGCGCCCGCTCCGGTCGTTGCTGCCGCCCCGATCCACCAGGCCACGGCCGAGGCAGCGTTCGTCGTGAAGGCGCCTGTTACACCCGCATTCACGGCCGATGCCGGAGACGATCTCCCGTTCGATCCCTCGATGATCTCGGATGCGGAATATCATCCGGAAGCCGTCGAAGAGATGCACGTGCCCGTGCTGCCGCCTATTGAGCAGCCGGAGCCGGTCGTAGCGACCTCCGATTTCGATTTCGACGTCGACGCCGAGATCGCCAACCTTCTTGCACCCGCAAATCCGGTGGAAATGCCCGCGAAACCGGTCGTCGAGGAATGGCGGACCCTTGCGCCCGTCTCAGTCGCGCCGACTGCAACACCGGCAGCGTCCGTCGCCAAGCAGGCACCATTGCAGGGCTTGGACGAGTTCGAGCGCGCTTTGGAAGAAGACTTCCGCCGGAGCGTCAACGAGCCGGTACAGCGCCGCGAGAACGTTTCTCAGGTACAGATCCAGTCGGCGAGTGAAGCCGAGGACATGAGCCGCGCACGCTCGATGAAGCGTATGCTGGCTGCCGCTGCGGCAATCGTCGTGTTCGGCGGTGTCGCCTATGCAGGTTACACGTTCCTGGCCCGCGATGGTGGCCTCGGCATCGCCTCCGGCGAGCCGCGCGTGATCACGGCGGACAACGAGCCGGTTAAGGTCGTACCGGAAAACCCCGGTGGCAAGACCGTGCCGAACCAGGACAAGGCTGTTTACGACAGCGTTGGTGGGGCCGCTGCTGAGGCGCCGAAGCAGAAGGCGCTTGTATCCAGTGACGAGCAGCCGGTGGACGTCGTGCAGCGCACGCTGACACCGGAAACGCTGCCTGAGGACAACGACAGCGATATCGCGACGCCGCCCATGGCGACACCTGTCGGAGACACCGAGGATCCGCGCCTGCTGCCGAGCGAGGATACGGCCGCTGCCGACGAGGCAGACAATGCCAATCAGGCTCCATCGGTTTCCGCCCGCAAGGTCCGCACCATGATCGTCCGACCGGACGGCACTCTGGTTGCCCGCGACGAGCCGGCCCCTCAAGCGGCCCCGACGCTGCCGAAGGCAACGGCGGTTCAGACGCAGAAGATCACGGCTGGCTCAAAGCCGGCTGGCGGCACAGCTGCTAATTTCCCGGCGTCGGGACAGGTTGCTGCCGCTGACATCCGTTCGACTCCGGTTGAAGCAACCAAGCCGACGGCGGCTCAGGCTCCCTCTGAAAACGCGCTGGCCAAGGCGGCTGCCGCCACTCCGGCGAATGTCGATCCGCCGGTTCGCGCCGTGAAGAGCTCGACGGTGAGCGACACTGCACCGGCTCCCGCAGCGCGCCCCGTGACCGATGCGGCGAAGGCACCGGTTGAAGCGCCGGCAGCCCAGAAGCCGAAGGACGTTGCCGCTGTTTCGCCGGCTGCGACCCAGGCTCAGCCGACTGCATCAGCTAGCGGTTATGGCGTCCAGATCGCATCGCTTCCCTCCGAGGAAGAGGCGAAGAAGACCTTCGCTAGCCTTTCGAAGAAGTTCGCGAGCGTGCTTGCCGGTCGCAGCTACGAGATCCGCAAGGCGGATATTGCGGGCAAGGGCACGTTCTACCGCCTTCGTATCCCGGCAGGCTCCAAGGACGAAGCCGCGGCCATTTGCGAAAAGTACCGTGCTGCAGGCGGTAGCTGCCTTATCTCGAAGTAAGTTTCTGCAAGCATTCAATGAAAGCGGCGGGCCTCTGGTCCGCGGCGGGCCTCTGGTCCGCCGCTTTTTTTGTGAATGCCGATTGACGCGGCTCGTAATTCCGCAAGGCACCTCTATGATTCGGGTATGACCGAATCAAAAGCAATGATCCTTGGCTGTAGCGGCCTATCCCTCACTTCCGATGAAAAGGCGTTTTTCAACGCCGAGCGCCCCTGGGGCTTCATTCTGTTCGGGCGCAATATTTCCGAGCCGCAACAGATCAGTGACCTCGTCGCGGAAATGCGAGTCGCCGTCGGTTGGCACGCGCCGGTCCTGATCGACCAGGAAGGTGGACGCGTCCAGCGTATCCGGCCGCCAATCTTCCAGCATTATCCGTCGGGGCAACAGCTTGGTGATATCTATCGGCAGGACAGTGAAAAGGGCCTGCGAGCCGCATGGCTGATGTCGCGGCTGCACGCCTTCGATCTTTCGGGCCTCGGGATCAACGTTGATTGCCTGCCGGTTCTGGATGTGCCGGTGGAAGGCAGCAGCAACGTGATCGGCAATCGCGCCTATGGCGGTGATCCAGCAACTGTGACGGCCATGGGGCGTGCCGCTGCCGATGGTTTGAAGGCGGGTGGCCTTCTACCTGTGATGAAGCACATGCCTGGCCACGGGCGCGGCTTTGGGGATTCACATCACGAACTGCCGGTTGTCACCGTCTCGCGCACGGAACTCGAGGCGCACGATTTCCCGCCGTTCATTGCCATGAAGAACGAATTGATGGCGATGACGTGTCATGTTGTCTTTGCGGCCATCGACTCGGAGCGTCCGGCAACGACCTCACGCAAGGTCATTGACGGCGTCATCCGCGACCATATCGGCTTCAAAGGACTGTTGCTTTCCGATGATACGTCGATGAACGCGCTTGCTGGTACGATCGGTGAGCGCGCCGCCAACATCATCGGCGGTGGATGTGATATCGTGTTGCATTGCAATGGCCACATGGACGAAATGCAGCAGGTGGTCGCAAACGTACCGGTCTTGCAAGGCCAGTCGCTTTTGCGGGCAGAAGCGGTGCTGAATGGCTTCCCGACAGCTGACAAGGCCGACGAGGCCTCGCTTCGGGCCGAATTCGATGCGATGTTTGCAACGGTCTGATTGCGAAAGGAACAGGGCAGGGTGACGACGACCAAGGGCACGGAACGGCCACAGACGGCGGCTACGCCGATGGACAAGCTGTGGCAGGAGAGCGGTGCTGAGCGCGCGAGCTCCGATCCGGCCCTGCTGATCGACGTTGCCGGCTTCGAAGGTCCCCTCGACCTCTTGCTCTATCTCGCCCGCAATCAGAAGGTCGATCTGTCCCGCATCTCCGTTCTTGCGCTGGCGGAGCAATATCTGCAGTTCATCGAAAGCGCGCGGCGGATACGGATAGAGCTTGCTGCCGACTATCTCGTGATGGCCGCTTGGCTTGCCTACCTGAAATCGCGTCTGCTGATCCCGCAGCAGGCCAAGGACGACGGGCCCTCCGGCGAGGAGATGGCGGCGACGCTCGCCTTCCGCCTGAAACGCCTCGAAGCGATGCGCGAGGCCGCGAGCGGTCTTGTCAATCGCAACCGCCTCGGACGGGATATCTTCGCTCGCGGCGCCCCAGAGCACATCCCGGACAGGCATCAGTCCGCATATGATGCAAGCCTCTATGATCTGCTGACGGCCTACGCGTCGCTCAGGCAGCGTCAGGCCGTGACGCAGGTCACCATCGCGCGCCGCAACGTCTGGTCGCTGACGGACGCCCGCGAGCTTCTGACCCGCATTTTCGGCGAGGTCAGCGAGTGGACTGCACTCGAATCCTATCTGTTGCGTTACATGTCGTCTCCGGAAGACAGGGTCACGGCGATTGCCAGTGCGTTCGCGGCTTCGCTGGAGCTGGTCCGCGAAGGCAAACTCGAAATCCGGCAGGATGGAGCCTTCCGGCCCCTCTACATGCGGCGGGGCCCCAAGCATGCGACGCTGCAGGTCGTCGAACAGGAGCGACCGGCGTGACCGATCTGGAAGACGAACACATCGATAGCGCAATGGTGGAAGATTCAGACGACGAGGTTCGTGCGGAGACCGAGGCAGAGCGCATCGCCGAGGCACTGGTCTTTGCGTCCGCCCAGCCCGTTTCCGAAAGCTTCATCGCAGATCGCTTGCCTCGCACGTTCAACGTCCGCGCCATCATGTTGCGCCTGAAGGAGCAATATGCCCATCGCGGCGTCAACCTCGTCCAGGTAGACGATGCGTGGGCGTTTCGAACGGCCGCTGATCTCTCTTTCGTCATCCGGCGCGACGAGAACGAAACGAAGAAGCTCTCGCGCGCGGCCCTGGAAGTATTGGCGATCATTGCCTATCATCAGCCGGTGACACGCGCCGAAATCGAGGACATCAGGGGCGTGCAGACCTCTCGCGGCACAATCGACGTGCTGATGGAGGCGGGTTGGGTTCGGTTTCGCGGCCGCAGGCGCACGCCGGGCCGGCCTGTCACCCTCGGCACCACCCGCGATTTCCTCGATCACTTCGGCCTGGAAGAACTCCGCGACCTGCCGGGGCTTGAAGAGTTGAAGGGGGCAGGGCTGCTCTCCGGTCGCATACCGGCCAATTTCAATGTACCATCGCCTATGATGAGCGACGAGTTGACCGAGGACGAAGATCCAATAACGCAACTCGATCTTGAGGAACTCGGCCTGCTTGCACCGGGCGGCGGGTCCGAAGACTAATCGGATTTGTCTTGGTTCCGCCACGCATCGCGAAAACAATGCCGATCATAGTTTTTCGGATGTGTATTCTCTTGTCACAGAGGGCGATCCCGTGACATTAAGCGACAATCCAAGGGGAACTTTGATGTTGGAATTGGTGTAGGAAGCTCTTACATCTGGAAACATCGCAACAGGGAGTTAGCGTAATGGGTTCTTTTAGCATGTGGCACTGGCTGATCGTTCTGGTCATCGTGCTTTTGTTGTTCGGTCGCGGCAAGATTCCGGAGCTGATGGGTGATGTCGCCAAGGGTATCAAGAGCTTCAAGAAGGGCATGAACGACGAAGACGCGCCTGAGTCCACGACTGCCAAGACCGTCGATCACAAGGCCGACGAGACGAAGTAATCCACTTCCGGGCAACGTAGCCCCCACGTTTCCCGTTCAGGAGCCTTGAATGTTCGATATTGGCTGGACCGAGCTGCTTGTCATCGCGGTCGTATTGATCGTGGTGGTTGGTCCCAAGGACTTGCCGCCGATGCTTCGTGCGTTCGGCAAGATGACGCAGCGCGCTCGTAAGGTCGCCGGTGAGTTTCGTGCCCAGTTCGACGAGGCCCTGCGTGAAGCGGATCTGGACGAAGTTCGCCAGACGCTGACTGATGCGCAGAAGCTGAACCCCGTCAACACCTTGCGCGAAGCAATGAACCCGCTTCGCCAGATGGGCAACGAAATCAAGGCTGACCTGCAGAAGGCGACGACGGTCGATAACAAGACCGAAGTTCCGCCGGCTGCCGTATCGGTTCCTGAGCCGTTGATGAGCCTGCCAGAGACGCCGCCGGTCGTAGCACCGGCGCCTGTTGCAGCAGGCGTGGAAAATGCGGCAGCCCAGGAAAAGCCGAAGGCGGCCCATAAACCGCGCGCCAAGGCGGAGCCTGCGCCTGCCGCGGTTGCTGCTCCGGTCGGAAAGCCCAAGCGGACTTCGACGAAGACAGCGGCCGCCAAGAAGCCTGCGGCAGTTGCCGCCACAGCCGCTCCGAAGAAGACGGCAGCAAAGAAGAAGAAGGACGACGCATGAGCGGTGAAATCGAAGACAAGCCGCAGCCACTGATCGAACACCTGATGGAGTTGCGTACGCGGCTGATCTGGTCGATCGGTGCGTTTTTCGTCGCGTTCATCGCCTGCTTCATATTCGCCAAGCATCTCTTCAATGTGCTCGTCTATCCATACAAGTGGGCGGTGACCTGGGCGCATCTAGACGTGTCCAAGGCGCAGCTCATATACACCGCGCCGCAGGAGTTCTTCTTCACGCAGGTAAAGGTCGCCATGTTCGGCGGCCTGGTCATCGCCTTTCCGATTATCGCGGCGCAGATCTACAAGTTCGTCGCCCCTGGCCTCTACAAGAACGAGCGCGCGGCCTTCCTGCCGTTTCTGATTGCGTCGCCGGTCCTGTTTCTGATGGGTGCTTCGCTCGTCTATTTCTTCTTCACGCCGATGGTCATGTGGTTCTTCCTGACCATGCAGCAGGCGCCGGGTGAGGGCGATGTCGCGATCTCGCTGCTTCCGAAGGTCTCTGAGTACCTCAGCCTGATCATGACGCTGGTGTTTTCGTTCGGCCTGGTCTTCCAGCTTCCTGTCATCACCACGCTGCTCGCCCGTGTTGGGCTGCTGACTTCCGATTGGCTGGCCGAGAAGCGCAAGTTCGCGATCGTGCTCGCTTTTATCGTGGCAGCGGTGCTGACGCCGCCCGATCCGATGTCCCAGATCGGCCTTGCACTGCCGACCATCCTTCTCTACGAGATTTCCATCTACGCGGCGCGACTCGTGGAGCGCCAGCGTGCCCGCGAGGCGGTCGAAGAGGCTGAAGGAAACACGGACGTTGCCAAGACGGACAACGTCTGACGATTTCCCTCAATGAGCGCTTCCAAGCATCCGGTCGAGGCCTAGCCGGGCTTTGGCCGGGTTATCTTTTTACAACGACCTGGAACGACGATGCTCGATATAAAATGGATCCGTGAGAATCCCGAAGCCCTCGATGCGGCACTTGCCAAGCGTGGTGCCGAGCCTTTGTCCGAAAACCTGATTGCGATCGACGAAAAGCGCCGTTCGGCCATCCAAAGCGTCCAGGACATGCTGTCCCGCCGCAATGCCGCCTCCAAGGAGATCGGCGCTGCGATGGCCCAGAAAAACAATGAACTTGCTGAAAAGCTGAAGGCCGAAGTAGCCGACTTGAAGTCGCTGCTTCCGGCCGCGGAAGAGGGCGAGCGGCAGGCGACGGACGAACTGAACGATGCGCTGTCGCGCATTCCGAACATCCCGCACGATGACGTGCCGGTTGGCAAGGACGAGCACGACAATTCCGTTGCCCGAGTCGTCGGCGAAAAGCCCCGCTGGAATCATACGCCGAAGGAACACTTCGAAATCGGCGAAGCGCTCGGCTACATGGACTTCGAACGGGCTGCGAAGCTCTCGGGATCGCGCTTTACCGTGCTGACCGGCCCGCTGGCGCGGCTGGAGCGTGCGCTCGGTCAGTTCATGATCGACCTGCATACGCGCGAGCACGGCTATACCGAAGTCAGCTCGCCGCTGATGGTTCGTGACGATGCCATGTTCGGCACCGGCCAGCTGCCAAAGTTTGCGGAGGACCTGTTCAAGACAACGGATGGCCGCTGGTTGATCCCAACCGCCGAGGTGACGCTCACCAATCTCGTCTCGGGGGAAATCCTCGACCAGGAGAAACTGCCGCTTCGCTTCACCGCGCTGACCCCGTCCTTCCGATCGGAGGCAGGCTCTGCCGGACGCGACACGCGTGGTATGCTGCGCCAGCATCAGTTCTGGAAGTGCGAGCTCGTCTCGATCACCGATGCCGAGAGTTCGCTTGCCGAGCACGAGCGTATGACCGCTTGCGCCGAAGAGGTGCTGAAGCGCCTCGGCTTGCATTTCCGCACGATGACGCTCTGCACCGGCGACATGGGCTTCGGTTCGCGCAAGACCTACGACCTCGAGGTTTGGCTGCCCGGCCAGAACACCTATCGTGAAATCTCGTCCTGCTCGGTCTGCGGCGATTTCCAGGCGCGTCGTATGAATGCGCGCTATCGCGGCAAGGAAGACAAGGCGACGAAGTTCGTCCACACGCTGAACGGTTCCGGCACGGCGGTCGGCCGCTGCCTGATTGCGGTTCTGGAGAACTACCTGAACGAGGATGGTTCCGTGACCGTTCCCGATGCTCTGCTGCCATACATGGGCGGTTTGACGAAGATCGAACGGGCGGCCTGAGCCGATGCGCATTCTGCTCACCAACGACGACGGCATTCACGCGGAAGGCCTCGCGGCGCTGGAGCGGATTGCGCGGACGCTGTCCGATGATGTCTGGATTGTCGCGCCGGAGACGGACCAGAGCGGCCTTGCGCATTCGCTGAGTCTTTCCGAGCCGTTGCGGCTTCGGAAGATTTCCGACAAGCATTTCGCGCTGCGCGGAACTCCGACCGATTGCGTCATCATGGGCGTCAAGCAGGTTATGGACGTCAAGCCCGACCTGGTGCTCTCGGGCGTCAATTCAGGCTCTAACGTCGCCGATGATGTGACCTATTCGGGCACCGTCGCCGGGGCGATCGAGGGCACGCTGCAGGGTGTCCGCTCCTTTGCGTTGAGCCAAGCCTATCTGCACCAAGACGGGGCAAGGGTGGTCCCCTGGGAGGTCTGCGAGGCGCATGCGCCGGCACTTCTCGACAAGCTCATATCGCTCGACCTGCCTGACGGCACCTTCCTGAACCTGAACTTTCCGAATTGCCGGCCGGAAGAGGTCGAGGGCGTGGAAGTGACGGCACAAGGGCGGCTTGCCTTCAACCTGCAGGTCGATGCCCGTTCCGACGGGCGCGGCCTGCCCTATTACTGGCTCCGGTTTGGAGAACGCGCCGGCGCCTTCGTCGCAGGCACGGATATTCACGCCCTGAGAAGCCGCAAGATTTCGGTAACGCCTTTGAAACTGGATCTGACTGATTATTCCGTACAGGACCGCGTCGCGCGGGCGCTTTCGGGTACGGAGTAGACTATTTTGACGGCACGGTTGGTGGAGAAGGAAGGTTTTGCGGCGCTCGTCTTGAGGCTGCGAGCCGAAGGCGTGTCCGATCTGGACCTGCTGACAGCAGTCGAGCAGACGCCACGGTCGCTGTTCGTGCCGGCACAGTTTGCCGAGCAGGCCTATTCGAGCCGCACGATCCCGATCGAATGCGGCTCCTTCATCGAGGGCGTCGATCTCGCGGTCAGGATCCTTCATCACCTGAAAATCAAACCCGGGCAACGCGTGCTCGAGGTCGGCACCGGCAGCGGCTTCATGACCGCCGTCATGGCTCGCATGGCCGAGCGCGTGCTGACGATCGACCGCTACAAGACACTGACGACGAATGCGCAGCGCCGCATAGACTCGCTCGGACTGCGAAACGTCATCATCCGCCAGGCTGACGGCAGTGCCGGTCTGCAGGGAGAGGGGACCTTCGACCGTATCGTCGTAACCGCTGCGTTCAATTCGATGCCACGGTTCTACACCGACCAACTCGTTTCCGGCGGTTCGATGATCGCTCCATTGATGATTTCCGACAACGAGTGTCGCCTCGTGCGGCTCACGAAAACGGGCAGCCGCTTCGAGCGCGAGGAGCTGTTCGACACACCCTATCTTCCGATCGTCCCTCGTCTCGCATCTCAACTCTAGGGCGACTGGCTCGCAAGCGCTGCTATGGTTAGCAATCCCTCAAAAAAATCTCGCGGATTCCGGCACCTTAACCGCGTGGTAATACTAACGCGCTTTAATAAACCCACAAATGGTTGCGTTAATCAGTGGGTCGAGTCATGCGTTTCAGTCTTTCGCCAAGAGTGGGCAAGTCTGCCGGTAATGTCCTGATAGCGGCTTTGCTGGCGAGTGCGGCAACGGGTTGCAGTTCCGATGTGACACGTTTCGGTGGTCTCTTCTCGTCATCCGGTCAGGACCAGATGACGACCAACTCAATCCCTCGCAGAGGTATGCAGGCCGATCCGGTGCCGCAGGCGGATTTGGCACAGGGCGGCTACGCGCCAAGTAGCCAGGCAACGAGCCAGCCTTATCCCGCGCAGCCCGCTTATGGCGCCTCCAGCGCCCGCATGGCCTCGGCACCTGTTTCCGTCCAGCGCTCCGAACTCGCGGCTCCCTCCGCCGTTGCACCGGCAGCGCCATCCCGTGAAAGGCAAGTCGCACTCGCCCAGCCATTCCCTGCCGCCACTGCTCCGAAGAAGTCGGCGCCCATTCTCGTTCCACCGAAGGCAGACGCGATCGTCACCGGCACGAACCCCAAGGTTTCCGGCTGGTCGGCAACCAATGCGCCGTCCGTCACACTTCGCCCGGGTGAAAGCATCACGACACTCGCCAACCGCTACGGTGTGCCGGAGAAGGAGATCCTTCGCGTCAACGGCTTCAAGGCTGCCGCTGCCGCCAAGCCGGGCCAGATCATCCTGATCCCGACATTCAATGGAGGCAATGCAGCAAAGGCAGCCGCCCAAAGCGCCGACCTCTCCAAAGGTGGGCATCTGCCGCAACCGAACAAGCAGCAGGAACAGAACGTTGCGGTCGTTCCGGGTGCGAACTCCGCCCGTGACAAGTCAGTCGCAAATGCCGATCTGTCCAACAAACTTGCGGCCGGTGCAGGCAAGGGGCCAAAGGGCGCCGGCGGCACCTACGTCGTCAAGCCGGGTGACTCGCTCGCCAAGATCGCCAAGGCGACGGGCACCAGCATCGACGATCTGAAGGCCGCCAATAACCTGTCGGCCGGTTCTATTCGCATCGGTCAGGAGCTTAGTCTTCCGGGTGGTTCTAAGGATGGCATGAAGACGGCTTCCATTCCGGCAAAGGCAGAGCCGAAGCCAGTCGCCGAGCCCGCCTCCGCAACGTCGACTGCTGCCGCGCAGCCGGCAACCTACAAGGCTCCTGTCGCCACCGAGACGGTGGATGAGGCTGCCAAGAAGGAAGTGGCATCCGCCGCACCCGAGGCTACCGGCATCGGCAAGTATCGCTGGCCGGTTCGTGGAGCTGTCATTGCCGCCTACGGCGCCAACGTCAACGGCAGCCGCAACGACGGCATCGACATTTCCGTGCCCCAAGGTACGCCGATCAAGGCGGCCGAAAACGGCGTGGTCATCTATGCTGGCAACGGCCTGAAGGAACTCGGCAATACGGTCCTCGTCCGCCACGACGATGGTACGGTCACCGTCTACGGCAACGCCGATACCTTGAGTGTTGCCCGCGGCCAGAAGATCCAGCGCGGCCAGACGGTCGCCGTCTCCGGCATGAGCGGCAACGTCAAGCAGCCGCAGGTCCATTTCGAAGTTCGGAAGGACGCGACGCCGGTCAACCCGATTACCTTCCTCGAATAGGTATTGCGTCCGAGGATGCTCAAAAGCCCGGCCTCAAGCCGGGCTTTTGTCATTATGCACGGTCGAGTGCGATGCGCATCCGACCGGCGAGATCCTGAATGTACTGCCAGGCAACACGGCCCGAACGTGCGCCACGCGTCGTGGCCCATTCTAGCGCCTCCGCATGCATCTTCTCGCGATCGATTGGCAGCCTGAAGTGGTCGGCATAGCCGTCGATCATCGTTAGATAGTCGTCCTGGCTGCATTTGTGAAAACCCAGCCAAAGGCCGAACCGGTCGGACAGCGAAACCTTTTCCTCGACCGCCTCCGAAGGATTGATCGCCGTCGACTGCTCGTTCTCCATCATGTGGCGCGGAAGCAGGTGGCGCCGGTTCGAGGTCGCATAGAACAGGACGTTGTCCGGTCGACCTTCCACGCCGCCATCAAGGGCTGCCTTGAGCGATTTGTAGGCCGTGTCATCATGGTCGAACGAAAGGTCGTCGCAGAAGACGATGACACGGTGCGGCGTGTCCTTGAGAAGATCGAGCAGCGTCGGGAGGCTCGCAATATCCTCGCGATGCACTTCCACCAGCTTTAGCGACACGCCGCTCTCGCGCCGCACATCCTCGTGAACAGCCTTGACCAGCGACGACTTCCCCATGCCGCGCGCACCCCAGAGAAGAACGTTGTTGGCCGGAAAGCCTTCGGCGAAGCGCACCGTATTCTCGTGCAGGATATCGCGCACGTGGTCGACACCGCGGATGAGCTTCAGCGCCACGCGGTTCGGCCGTGCAACCGGCTGAAGATGCTGACGGGCAGGGGACCAGACGAAGCAGTCGGCCGCGTTCCAGTCGTTCAATGCGGGCGGCGGCCCCGCCAACCGATCGATCGCATCTGTGAGCCGGCGCAGCTCCGTCAGAATGGCGTTGTTGACGTCTCCGGCCATGGGCCTTCCTCCTGAATTCTGCTTGCAACCAGTGTACTGTGTCTTTTGCCTGCGGCGTAGCATGGCCTTTTACGAGCGGAAAGGTTATGAGGCAGCGGAATCGGTACGGTTTCCAGCTGTTTCTGTTGCATTCGCAAAGACCGCAATTATAGTCCGGCCACCCGAGAAAGGCGGAGTTCCGCCTCCGGAAAGTTTGAGGAGTTTAGCATGTTCATCACCCCGGCATTTGCCCAGGCTGCCACCGATACCGCGGCGTCGCCGTTCGGTTCCGGCTTCGAAATGATCATTCTTTTCGTGCCGTTGATGGTTGTATGGTATTTCCTGCTGATCCGTCCGCAGCGCGCCCAGGCCAAAAAGCGGGAAGAAACGCTGAAGGCGATCCGCCGTGGCGATCAGGTTGTGACCGGCGGTGGCCTCGTCGGCAAGGTCACCAAGGTTGTTGACGACAAAGAACTCGAAGTGGAGATTGCAGACGGCGTTCGCGTTCGCATCGTCCGCACCGGCATTTCGGAAGTTCGCGTCAAGGGTGAGCCAGTCAAGGCGGACGCAGCATAGTATTGCAAACCAAGATGTGAACCGGATTAGGCCGGGTCGGAAATAGTCGAGAGAAAATGCACCGTTTTTCCCGCTTGAAGGCCGTCCTGATCTGGGTTTTGGTGGTGGTGGCCGTGATACTCGCGGCCCCAAATCTGTTGTCTGAAGGGCAGCGTTCGAGGCTGCCCCTATGGCTGGCTCATAGCCACATTGTTCCTGGCCCCGATGTGCAGGGCGGTTCCCATCTGCTTTTCCAGATAGAACGCGCTGATATCGTAAAGCACCAGCTCGAACGCACAGTCGCGGATGTGCGCGGTAAGTTGCGCGAAGCCAATATTCGCTACACTGGCCTGACCGGCAACGATCAGGAGATCACCGTCAAGATTACCGCTGCCAGCCAGGTGGATGCTGCCGTCAATGCGTTGAGCGCGCTGACCGTGAGCACGAAAAGTGGCTGGTTCGGTGGCTCGGTTCAGAATGTTTCCCTGCAGAAGGGCAATGACGGACAGCTTACGCTACGAATTTCGAACGCTAGCATCGACCAAGGTATCGCGGCCGCTCGGACGCAGTCCGTCGAGGTTGTGGAGCGTCGCATCGCCGGCATTGGGATTAGCAGTTTTTCAGTCCGCGGAGACGGGCGCGATCGTATCGACGTCAAGGCACTGGGCTCGGTCGACGTCGAGCGCCTGAAGAATATTCTGAGCGAGCCGGCCCAGCTCTCCGTCCGGCTGATCGATGAAAGCATGTCGGGGCAGGAGGCCCTTGCCGGTCGCTGGCCCGCGACGTCAGAGGTTCTCTACTCGCTCGACGATCCGCCCGTTCCCTATCTCGTGGACCGCACTGATTTCGTGACGGGCAACAATCTCGTTGACGTTCAGGCCGTCGCCGATGCGAACACGGATTCAGTCGCAATCAGTTACAAGCTGGATGCTGAAGGGACCGAACGCCTCGCGCAGAAGACTCGCCAGAACATCGGTCGGCACCTTGCCATACTTTTCGATGATCAGGTCATGGCGGCGCCTCTGATCAATGCGCCGATCCTGGACGGCACCGGGAAGGTGCCGGTCAGCTTCAGTGAGGACGGAGCCCGCGATCTTGCGCTGATCTTGCGAAGCGGCGCTCTGCCGGCGACGTTGACGACCGTAGAGGAGCGCACCGTCAGCCCCATCCTCGGGGCTGAATCAAAGCGCGCCGGTCTGATCGCCGGCTTCGTCGCTGCGATCCTTGTCACCGGATTGATGTTTGCCTTCTATCGCAAGCTGGGCATCATTGCCGGCATTTCGCTGGTCCTGAATCTGCTTTTGATTCTTGCTGTGCTGAGCGTGATCGGCGCGACACTCACGCTGCCCGGCCTCGCAGGTATCGTCTTGATCATCGGCATGGCCGTCGACGCCAATGTGCTTGTCTACGAGCGCATTCGCGAGGAGGCGAAAGCCGGTCACTCCTTCGCGGATGCGATCGACAACGGCTTCTCCCGGGCATTTATGACGATCCTTGATGCCAACGTCACGATCGTCATTGCGGCCGTCATTCTCTATTATCTCGGCAGCGATACCGTCCGCGGTTTTGCAGTGACGCTGGCCGCGGGAATCCTGACGACGGTCTTCACTACCTTCACGCTGACGCGCTGGATTGTCGTTACCTGGCTGCATCGCAAGCACCCGCGGCATCTGCCAAGGGATGTTCAGACGGGCATTTTCGACCGCGCGAACATCCGTTTCATGGGCATCAGGCGCTACACCTTCACGGTGTCGGCCGTGCTTTCCATTCTCGCCATGGTCGGCTTCGCGACAGTCGGTGCAAATCTTGGTGTCGACTTTGCGGGCGGGTCGCTGGTGGAAGTCAAGGCGAAGCAAGGAGCTGCCGATCGTGATGATATCCGCGCTCGCCTCGGTGATCTGAACATCGGGGCCATTGAGGCTCGCCGCCTTTCGGACCCGTCGACGGCATTGGTCCGCATCCAGGCGCAAGGCGGCGGCGAGAATGCCGAACAGTCTGCCATGACGTTGCTGCGTGATGAATTGAGCGACGACTATGAGATCCGGCGTGTCGAGGTTGTCGGCCCCGCCGTATCAGGCGAACTGACCAGGGCCGCGACGTTGGGCATACTCGGTTCGCTCGCTATCATCCTGCTTTACATCTGGCTCCGCTTCGAATGGCAATTCGCGATCGGCGCGATTATCGCGACGCTCCACGATATCATCCTGACGCTAGGCCTTTTCGTACTGACCGGCATGGAATTCAATCTCACAAGCGTTGCGGCCCTCCTGACGATCGTCGGCTATTCGCTCAACGATACAGTCGTCGTCTACGACAGGATGCGCGAGAATCTGAAGCGCTATCGCAAGATGCCTATGCCGATCCTGATCGATGCTTCCATCAACCAGACGCTGTCGCGCACCGTTTTGACGGCGGCAACGACGTTGCTGGCGCTCCTGGCGCTCTGCCTTTTCGGTGGCGACGTGATCCGCCCGTTCGCCTTTGTGATGCTGTTCGGCGTTGCCATTGGCACCTTTTCCTCCATCTATATAGCCGCGCCCGTGCTGATAGCCTTCAAGCTCCGCCCTGACGCGATTGACAACGATCAGAACAAGAAAGTGGCCGAGCCGGATACGAACCCCGGCAATCCGGCAGTGTGAGAATATGGCAAGAGGCATAGAAATCCGCGAGGCGCATTTTCCTGGACGTGCGCCCATCGATACCTACGGCAATGGCGGCTTCCGTTTCGCTGACATGTCTCATCGCGGGTCGATCCTTTGCCTGCCGTCCGGCATCTATGGCTGGGACATGGACATGTCGAAGTCTCTGTCGATCAAGAATTTTCAAAAGGTGCTCGATGAAGCAGCCGGGATCGAGGTTCTGCTGATCGGGACGGGAGACGACATGCGTCCGATCCCGCCTGATCTGAAGGCCGCGCTCAAGGCTGCAGGTATTTCCTCGGATCCCATGAACACAGGCGCGGCCGTCCGCACCTTCAATATCATGCTCATGGAATCCCGCGCTGTCGCCGCGGCACTGATCGCGGTTTGACAATGGCGGAGCAGTCTTTGACGAACCAGGACATTTGCCTGGCGATGCTGCGTGACAACGACCGCGACCGCTATCTGGCTTGCCTGCTGGCGCCGGAAGTAAGGCGGGGCGCTCTGGCAGCTCTCTACGCTTTCAACGCCGAGCTCGCGCGCATTCGCGATCTGGTGCACGATCCCCTTCCAGGGGAGGTTCGCATGCAGTACTGGCGCGATCTGCTGGAGGGCAGCGCGCACGGCTCCACCCAGGCAAACCCGATTGCCGCCGCCTTGTTGTCGTCGATTGAAACCCACCGCCTGCCATCGCAGACCCTCGTCAACATGATCGATGCCCGCATCTTCGATCTCTACGACGATCCGATGGAGACGCGGGTCTCACTTGAGGGGTATGCCGGCGAGACGGCGTCTGCGCTGATCCAACTGGCAAGTCTCGTGCTTGCGCCGGAGGCGGCCACCGCATCTGCCGAGGCTGCTGGGCATGCGGGCGTTGCGCAGGCCATCGCCGGTCTTCTGCTCCTGATGCCGTTGCATCGCCACCGCGGCCAGCTCTACCTTCCCCTTGAAATCCTGTCCGCTACCGGGCTCGATCGTGATGCGTTTCTCGCCGGCGAGGACAAGCCGCGAATCTCTGCCGCGATCGAAGCCTTTGCGGGACTTGGACGCGACCATCTTGCCAAGGCGAGACGTGTCGCAATACCGCAGTCGGTGTTTCCCGCCTTTTTGCCTGTCACCATGGCGGAGCCGATTCTTTCCAACGCCCAGAAGGTAGGCGCGGGACTGTTCGATCGGCAGATCCAGCGATCGCAGTTTCGGCGCCAGGCCGGCATGCTGCTTGCGCTGATGCGCAAGAAAATCTGACCCTGTTTAAACTCGCGCAAGGCTCGTGCGTTATAAAGACGCCGTTGTCGATTTGATCGGAGAGGGATGTGAGCATAATCGTCTGGTGCGTTATATTCGCGATCGTCGTCTTCATCGCCTTCATTTCGACGCGCATGGCGGCGCAGAACAAGGAAGATGGCCTGCACGATACCGGGCTCGCGATCATCGAGTTCAACCGGGCTTTCCCCAACGAAGCAATCCGCCAGTTGCAGGCGACTGCCGATGGGCAGGCGGTGTTCGTGCGTTTGCATGACAACAAGGCCGGCATCATGCGGAATATGCAGCGGCACTATTCGTGCCATGTTCTTGAGCCGGGAAGGGTGCGTGTGCTCAGCTCCGAAACCGGGCGAGGCCTCAACATAGAGTTCCTCGACGCACCACATTACAGCGGCACCTTTGAATTCGCGTCCGCCAGGGTGGCGTCGGAGGTCGCACTTTGGCTGCTCGGCAACTACGTGGCCGAGCCTGACAAGGCATTGCCGTCGCACAATCCCACGGTCGCAAACGGCCAGTAGCAAAGGTCCTGGCGAACCGGGATATCCCTTCGCTGCGGCCGTCCCGCATTTACAATCATCCTCGTCGGCGCGGCCCGCGCGACGCGTCGCCGCGGCCGTTTTGCCGTTGCCTACGGTCCGAAATAGGCGCAAGATTTACGCTATCCGGCATTAGTTTGAGTTTGTATTCACAAACGCGATGGAGGTGCGTGATGCTTGCAATCAATGATACCGCTCCGGATTTCGAAGCTCAGACGACCGAAGGCGTGATCAGTTTTCACCAGTGGATCGGCAACTCCTGGGCAGTGCTGTTTTCGCATCCGAAGGACTTTACCCCCGTATGCACGACCGAACTCGGCTACATGGCGCGGATCAAACCCGAATTCGACAAGCGCGGTGTGAAGATTATCGGTCTTTCCGTTGATCCGCTCGAACGCCACACCAGCTGGATGATAGACATCGAGGAAACGCAGGGCTATCGTCCAAACTATCCGATGATCGCGGACGTCGATTACGCGGTATCGAAGCGTTACAACATGCTGCCCGCGCTCGTATCCGGCGATCCGACCGAGCGCACTCCAGCCGACAATCAGACCGTCCGCAACGTCTTCGTGATAGGGCCTGACAAGAAGATCAAACTGGTCATGGTCTATCCGATGACCACGGGGCGCAACTTTGATGAGGTGCTGCGGGTCATCGATTCCCTGCAGCTTACTGCAAAGCACAAGGTCGCAACGCCAGTGAACTGGAAGAACGGCGAGGACGTGATCATCGCCGGTTCAGTCTCCGACGACGACGCAAAGAAGCAATACCCGCAAGGTTGGCGAGCACCGAAGCCCTATATCAGGATCGTGCCGCAACCGCACGGATAGGCAATCGCAAAGCAAGCCGCCACGAAGGAGGTGGGGATGATCTTCCGGCAGCTGTTCGATCCGGTGTCGAGCACCTATTCCTATTTGCTGGCAAGCCGGAACGGCGGCGAGGCGCTGATCATCGATCCGGTGTTGGAAAGGGTTGATCGCTATCTTCAGCTCATTCACGAGCTCGATCTGAAGCTCGTGAAGGCCGTAGATACCCATCTCCATGCCGACCACATCACAGGTCTTGGCGCGCTGCGCGACAAGACCCATTGTATTACCGTGATGGGAGAGCAAACAAAGGCCGACGTCGTTTCGATGCGTCTGTCGGACAATGAGAAGCTGACCATCGAGGGACTCGCCCTCGATGTGATTTATACGCCGGGACACACCGACGATTCCTACAGTTTCGTTTTGCCCGACCGCGTTTTTACCGGCGACACCCTGCTCATTCGCGGCACCGGCCGCACCGATTTCCAGAATGGAGATCCCCGGGCGCAATACGAGTCGATCTTTGGCCGACTGCTGAAGCTTCCGGAATCGACGATGGTCTTCCCTGCACACGACTACAAGGGCGATACGGTCTCGACCATCGGCGAGGAAAAGGCCTTCAATCCACGCCTGCAGGTAAAATCCGCCGATGAATATGCCGATCTGATGAACAATCTGAAACTGGCCAATCCGAAGATGATGGACGTAGCCGTTCCGGCTAACATGAAGGTCGGGATGAACCAGGACAACGTAATGCGCCATGGCTGGGCGCTGACGGCGCAGCAAGCGCTGGGCGTCGTCGGCCTCGGCGACGTCGCCTTGGTCGACCTGCGCGAGAATGCCGAACGGCAGCGAAACGGCACGATCCCGGGCTCTCTTCACGTCCCCTATCCCTCGCTCGAGGAAAGCATAGGCGCTGGCGGTACGCTGCATGAGCTGGCAACTTCAACCCGCAAGAGGCTGCTTTTCTATTGCGCGTTCGGCGAACGATCGGCAATGGCCGTGCAGGCAGCGCATGACGCCGGTCTTCCGCTGGCCTTTCATATTCAAGGCGGCATCGACGCCTGGAAGAAGGCGGACGGACCGATCGCGCATTAGCGAGCGCCCTATGGCAAGCGATAAAATGGTGCAGCGGCAATCGATTCTGACCTGTCCGATCTGCGGGCACCGATCAGTGGAAACGATGCCGGTCGATGCCTGCGTTTGGTTCCACGAATGCCAGGGCTGCGGCGCGACGCTTAAGGCGAAGCACGGCGATTGCTGCGTCTTTTGCTCATACGGGTCGGTTCCGTGTCCGCCGATTCAAACCCGCGCGATCTCGCGGTGTTGTCAGGCCACCTCGAACACGGCCGCGTAGTGATAGGGCGGCAGATCGACGACCCGCTGCATGAAAAAGCCAGCAGTCTCAACAACGGTACGAACCGCTTCGGGCGACATGCGCATCTCGGTTCGCGGTCCCCGGGGCTTGCCTAGGACCACCGTTTCCTCTCGCGGAGCCGGGTGCCAGTTGACGATGCAGAACAGGCCGTCCGGTTTCAGAACTTCCCTTACGGAACATGCGAGACCTATTTGGTCAGGAACGCCGTGGAAGGTATTGGCGATCAAGACAAAATCGACCGGTTCGTCAAGGTGTTTCGCCAGCGCCGACGTGGCGTCCGCGCAAATCCACTGGCGAACTGACGCGCCGCTGCGCTCAACTTCGGCCTTTGCCAGCTCGATCATGGCGGGATCGAGATCGAGCGCCGCCAACCGTCCGTCGACCAGTGCTGCGAGCGGGCCGGTGAAGTAACCGTCGCCGCAGCAAAGGTCGAGAACGCTCATGCCCCGCCGGATGCCAATCTGTTGAAGCAGCCCTTGGGGATCAGGCCACAGCGCAGACCACCAATCCCTGTCCGGCATGGACGTGCCTTGAAACAATGCTGCCATGTCACGCCCCCGAGGAGGTCTCACCACACAGAATTTCGACAGCGACGAGACGCCTGTCGATGGCTAGATCGGTAGGCTCCCGGCTCGATTACGCACTCTCCGCGAGCTTGACGTCCTGTCCGAGCCAGGTGGCACAATCCGCAAGCGCCCGCTTGGCGATCAGCTGCCGCTTCATGATCGTCTTGTCCTTGCCGCGGAAACGCTTCACGCCTTCGGGTTTGACAATCGAGCCGGGCTCCAGCTCGGGGAACAGGCCGAAATTGATGTTCATCGGCTGAAACGACCGCTTGCCCGGCTCCTCGTCGTTGACGATGTGTCCGCCCGTGATGTGGCCGAGCAGCGAGCCGAGCGCCGTCGTTGCCGGCGGCAGGGATACTCCTTCTCCCTTTCGCTCGGCAGCGGCGAACCGGCCAGCCATGAGGCCGACGCTGGCGCTTTCGACATAGCCTTCGCAGCCAGTAATCTGCCCGGCAAAGCGCAGGCCCGGGCGGGACTTGAGCGTGAGCGACGGGTCGAGCAGCGTCGGCGAATTGATGTAGGTATTACGGTGAAGGCCGCCGAGGCGAGCGAATTCGGCGTTCTGAAGCCCCGGGATCATGCGGAAGATCTCGGCCTGGGCCCCGTATTTCAACTTCGTCTGGAAGCCGACCATGTTGTAGAGCGTGCCGAGCGCATTGTCCTGGCGCAACTGAACGACGGCATAGGCCTTGACCGTCGGGTTGTGCGCATTGGTCAGGCCCATCGGCTTCATCGGGCCGTGCCGCAGCGTCTCGCGGCCGCGCTCTGCCATCACCTCGATCGGAAGACAGCCGTCGAAGTAAGGCGTTCCTTCCCACTCCTTGAATCCGACAGTATCGCCGGCAATCAGGGCATCGACGAAAGCGTTGTACTGCTCTTCGGTCATCGGGCAGTTGATGTAATCCTTGCCGGTGCCACCCGGACCGACCTTGTCATAGCGCGACTGGTACCAGCAGATATCCATATCGATGCTGTCCCGATGAACGATCGGCGCGATTGCATCGAAGAAGGCCAGCGCGTCCGCGCCCGTCTCGGCCTGGATGGCGCTTGCAAGGGAAGGTGCCGTCAACGGGCCGGTGGCAACGATGGCGAGATCCCATTCTGTCGGTGGCAAGCCGGTTACTTCTTCACGAACGACCGTGATCAACGGGTGCTCTTGGATCGCTTTGGTAACGGCGTCCGAGAAACCGTCGCGGTCGACGGCCAGCGCGCCACCGGCGGGGACCTGATGCTTGTCGGCGCACGCCATGATCAGCGATCCCGCCATGCGCATTTCGGCATGGATAACGCCAACCGCGTTGCTGGTCGCGTCGTCAGAGCGGAAGGAGTTGGAGCACACGAGCTCGGCCAAGCCGTCGGTCTTGTGGGCGTCGGTGCCACGCACACCGCGCATCTCGTGCAGAATAACCGGCACGCCGGCATTTGCGATCTGCCAGGCTGCCTCGGAGCCGGCGAGCCCGCCGCCGACCACATGGATGGGAGAATGGGAAAAGGTCTTGTTCATGCGCGGCTGATTACCACGCTGGGCCGGCGCAGGAAACCGAAGAATTGGCGACTGATCGATGCCGGCACCGATGCCGTCAAATATCCAGCTTCAGCCGAGCGCCCGTGTCGCTCGCCGCCGGCACGGCGCAGCAAATCAGCGCTTCGTCATCGGCGGCGTCGGCGGTCGGCTCCTTCGTGTATGCAACGGAGCCTGACAGGATTTTCGTCCTGCAACTTCCGCAATTGCCAAGGCGACAGCTGAACTCGGGCGCCAAGCCGCGCGCTTCGGCAAGCTCGAGCAACGTGCCCGATCCTGGCTCCCAGCGTGCTTCCTTACCGGAGCGCATGAAATAGACCGGCTGCGGTTCTTCAGCGGCGGCGCGCGCGGGCGATCGCGGGAGCGCATCTCCCGATCGCTGGAGAGACGCGGGTCCAAACGCTTCGGCATTGATGCGGCTATCAGAGATATTCAATCCACGCAGGCCATCATAGACCGACTGCATGAAGCCGGCTGGACCGCACAGATAAAAGTCGTAGTCGTTGAACGGCAACACGCTGCTGAGCAGGGTCATGTCGACGCGCCCCTGCTTGTCATAGTCTTCACCAGCGACCGTATCAGAAGTATCGCTGAGCAACCGGACCAGCTTGACGACGCCGCCGGACACTGCGGCGAGTGCCTGCAGCTCGGCATTGAATGCACGTTCCGACGCGTTGTGCGCTGAATAGATCAGCCAGGTCGGTCGTATCCGCCTGGTTCGCAGCCCCTCGTAGACGACATGCCGCAGCATCGCGAGCAGGGGGGTGATCCCGATGCCTGCCGCCAGCAAGACGGCAGGGCGTCTCTCGCCGGGGTCAATCGTGAACGCGCCTGTCGGGGCGCGTGTCTCGATGATGTCTCCTTGCCGGATGGCATCGTGAAGATGCGCCGAGACAAGCCCTTCGCGCTTGACGCTGATGCGATAGATACTGTCGGAGGGGGCCGAGGAGATCGTATAGGTGCGCACCGCCGGCACATCCGATCCCTCGAGCTTGATGCGGATCGGCAGGTGCTGGCCGGAGACATGCGGAATGATCCCGCCTTCGTCTATCGGTTCGAGATAGAACGAGCGCACGCTGGCGCTCTCTTCGACGATCCGGGTGACGCCGAAGGGCCGCCAGCTCTTGGCGAGGGCAATCGCCTGAAGCCGCGCGGCAGCCTCATCCCAACTCCCGGTCATCAGGGAGTTGGGAGATGGACCGTTGGCGCGCGATCGCCATCGCAGCGGCAACGCTTCCTGCCGGTAGACGATCTGTGTCGGGCGAAAGCGCCACAGCCGCTCCGCCCCCTGGAACGCCGCTATCTCAGGCGATTCCAGAATGACCTCGGCGCTGCCCGATAACTGCAGCAGGTCGCCGCTCTCGAAATCCGCGAAGACCAACCCCGCCCGCGGATTGGCAAGAATGTTGCCGAGCGTGTTGAAGAAGAGATTGCCGGCAAAGTCCGGGATCGTCAGAACACTGTCCTCGCCAATCCGGACAAAGCCGGGCCGGCCGCCACGATGCGAAACATCGATTTGGCGCCCTTCATGGTCGCGGTCGACATACGAGGCGACGAAGAATGTATCCGCCTTGGCGATCATTTCGGCAGGCCGACCCTCCAGATTGCCAAAACTGACCGGGTCGTACCCGGAGGGCTGCATTGGATCCCGTGCAAACTCGAAATCGCGCAGCTGGATATATTGCGGGCAGTTGCCGTAGGCCTGCCCAACACGCACATCGAAGCCGTCCTGCCCGGTTCGATGGATAGTGCCATTCAGCCGGTTGCGACGGCGCGTGTGGAGCTCGATACCCAACATGGCAATGGCCTTGCCGTCGTCCATTCCCGCGCCGGCCGGGTCGAGCAGCTCACTCGGAAGGTCGACACTCAGTGTGTGGAGGTCCGGGCTCTGAAGGAAGCCCGGACGATTGGCACGGAGTGTCGCCCATGCGTTGCCGTCTTCATCTACCGTCCCAAGAACGATGAAGGGCAGCTGCGGGTAGAACTGCCGATGCTGATCGATCAGGTGATCTCGCAGCACGCGGCGGCCCACTTCGTCCATTCGCTTCGCGACGCCGACCTTCTCCTGCAGTGCGATCTCTCCGGCATGCCAGGGAGAGGAGGTGGTGCTCTGTGCCTCGGTGGGCATAACTGGCTCCTTCACGGCTTTTGGTCGGGTGCGGCGCGATGCGGCGCCTTAAGCGGCCTCGACAATGCCGACGGGTGATTTCTGGAAAGGCTGAAAGCCGGGAAGAGCTTCTATGCGCTCGAGCCAGGTCGTTACGCTACGGTAGGCAGACCGGTCGACGTTCCCCTCAGGCGCCCGGGCGATGTAGCTGTAGAGGGCGATGTCGGCGATCGTCGGTCTCGTTGAGGCGATCCATTCACGACCGGTCAGTTGGGCATCGACAAGGCCAAGAATGCGATGAGCTCTCGCGATCACTTCTTCAGTATCGAATTTCGCGCCGAATAATGTCACAAGACGGGCCGCGCATGGACCATAGGCGATCTCGCCCGCCGCGACCGACAGCCACCGCTGAACCGCAGCCGCCGCTGCCGGCTCCTCCGGCAGCCATCCCTCCGGCGCATACGTCTTGGCGACATAGACAAGAATGGCGTTGGAGTCGCTGACGACGGTGTCGCCGTCCTGAAGCACCGGCAGCTGCCCGAATGGGTTGAGCGCCAGGAAATCGGGGCTCTTGTGTTCTCCCGCCGCTAGGTCGACCTCCACGATTTCGGCATCGACGCCGATAAGCGACAGAAAGAGGCGGGCGCGATGGGCATGGCCCGATAGAGGATGCGAGTACAGCTTCATCGATCTGATCTCCGATTGAGGTGAACAGACAATAATTGTTTCCTGCTGCGCGCTGAATTGCGATAATACGAAAGTCACTATTTCAATTTGTGGAATATTGCGGGATATCCTATGGATCGGCTTCAATGTATGAGGGTTTTGGTCAAGGTCGCCGAGACGGCGAGCTTTGCGCAGGCTGCACGCCAACTTCACATGAGCGCTCCGGCCGTTACGCGCGCAGTCGCCTATCTGGAGGAAACTACAGGTGCTAGGCTGTTCGTGCGCTCAACGCGCTCGGTGAAGCTGACGCCATCAGGCAGCCGATATGCTGACGACTGCCGAAGGATTCTCAGTGATATCGACGAGGCGGAAGCCTCTGCCGGTGGATCCCATTCAACGGCATCCGGAATCCTCAGCATCACTGCGCCGGTATTGTTCGGTCAGATCCATGTCGTCCCGATCTTGACCGCGTTTCTCAGCACGCACCCGGCGGTCACCGGGCGCGTCCTGTTCTTCGATAGGATGGTCAATCTCGTGGAGGAGGGCATCGACGTCGCCATTCGTATCGGCCACCTGCAGGACTCGGACCAGCAGGCGAACAAAGTCGGCAGCGTGCGCCGCGTTGTCTGCGGCGCGCCGGCCTATTTCGCGCGTCATGGCGAGCCGGTAACGCCGGCGGATCTCACCCGGCACGTGACCATCGTCAATACGGGATCATCGGCGCCGTTGGACTGGCACTTCGCGCCCAACCATACGCCCGTCAAGCTTCACCCGCGCATGTACTGCAACACCGTCGATGCATCGATCTCCGCGGCGTTGACGGGGTGGGGCCTGACGCGGACCTTGTCCTATCAGGTGGCGGAGCATCTTGCTGCCGGTCGGTTGAGGACGGTGCTCGATCAGTACGAGGAAGAGCCACTGCCGATCCACGTGGTCCACGTAGAGGGCAGGCACGTCTCAGCCAAGACACGTGCTTTCGTGGACTTTGCTGTTCAGAAGATAAAGGCGCTCGGCCTCTAGAGGCAGACCGATGTCGAGGTAGATATCAGCCCGATACGCTGTGCCGCAAAGGCGGCATTTATGCAATGGCCTTGGCCGAGGCTTCGTAGCATTCGGACAGGGAGCTTATACGATCGAGGTTGTTCAGGATATCGACCATGTCGCATGCTTCGCGCCACGTCATCCGAGCCATCTGCACGTTGTTCAACTCCGCCGGCCGTTGTGTCGTGGCATCGACAACGGTCCAGAGTCCGTCCTCCATGCGAAGATTATATCGGCACATTACGCATGTCTCCCTTGGGTAATGCCGGATACTTTCACAATGGCTAATATGAGTCCATCCTAAAGGATGATGGAAGTGTGGTATTAACTGCCATGCCCGTGGCGGGCGCGCTCGCCGTGAAGGGGCTCAGAATCAAAAACGGCGCCAAAGGCGCCGTCTTGGAAGCTTCACGCTCGCCGCTATTAGCGGAACGAGCGGGAAGCGATATTGCGGATGTCGTAGCGGGTAACGCCGATGTCGGCGAGCGCCTGGTTGGAGAGGCTGCCAAGTTCACTGAGCGTGCGGCGATAGCTCATCCAGTTCTTTGCAATGCGGATCGGGTTCATGTTCTTTTCCTCAGAATGATCGTCAGAGCGGCCCCATCGCCGTCTCATCGTTGACGTTCATATAAGTCTTCTCTGTCATATTGTGCAGTGCAAAGAAGCGGCATCTGCTATGCAATTGTGCATGTGATGCTCATTCCGAATGCAACGATTGTTTTCTGAGCCACGCCAAAAGGGACGGGGAATTGACTGCAACTATCGCGGAAGCTGGTAGCCAGGCAAAAGAAAACGCCCGTTGCCAGGGGCAGCGGGCGTTTTATCAAGGCGATCTTGCTTGGGAGGATAGCAAATCGCTTGGATTAGCGGGCAGAAGCCTCGCGAGCAACACGATGGATGTCAGAGCGGTCGATACCGAGGTCGTGCAATTCGCGGTTGGTCATGCGGCCGAGTTCGGAAACAGTCTGACGATACTTGCGCCAGTTGTTGAAAGAGCGAGAGAAGTTCATTTTGGTCCCCTTTCCTAGGGCTTGCGATCTGCCAGCTGCCGCCGATCGGCGCTGACCTCTATTTGATGACTGCAATATATGTTGCGCTGCGAAGTCGTAACAGAGACAAGATTTCAGATCACCTATGCATTTAGCGCAAGTCTCAAGCGCTAGTCGCCGTGATTTCGCTCCCATGTGGTTAATCATTAGGCAGAATGGTTGGCGTATGCCGGCCCGCGTTACCTTTTCTCCTTGCGAGGCGAGTGGCCGCCGGTTGGCATATGCAGCTGCGACAAGGAGGTCGCAGCGAAATTTGGTTCGGCGGTCAGCGGCTGCGGGGTCGTTGCTGCCTCCGATGAGCCTGCTGCCAGGCCATTAGACCGGCGCGACCTGCGGGAGGCACATCCGCCACCGCTGTCCAACAGGCATTGGAAAACCACGCTGCGATATTGTCGAAAACCAAACGCCCACCGGGGGAGGATCCGGTGGGCGTCGTTAGGGTGACTGACAACTGGGAGGAGGAGTGTCGTCAGTCTATCGGAGGGCGCTGGGAGGAGGAGTGCGCTGCTCCGAATTTCGTTACGAAGATCATCTTCGCAGGCTTTTCCGGTAACCCGGGGCAGGGCGCCGTCCCCTTGCCTTCTGACTAGTAACATAAATCGTCTTACTGGTATTTTGCAGTGCAATATAATCATGCTGCCCATGCAGAAATCGCATGGCTTGCGAGTATGGAGTGTATATTAGCAACCTGCCGTTATGGATCGGTTAAAAAGCACCCCAAATTCGCCCAATGAGGATTTCGTATGGGAATATTTCCCCGTGCTCGATCAACGGCTATAAAGCAAAGAGAGGAAGCGCGTAATCGCGCGTTTGGCGGAGTAGGGCATGTATCGCGGTCGATTGGAGCGAGACCTCTCGCTTTGGGTGGAAAAGGGGCTCTTGCCGGAGGCAACTGCAGGAGCGCTCTTGGAGGAATATGACGCGCGCCCGGCAAGCTTCAGCCTTGGCAACGTGCTGATGATCCTCGCGGCAATCCTGCTAGGGGCGGCGATCCTGCTGGTTGTCGCTTCGAATTGGGAAGCCATCCCGCGTCTTGTGCGCGTCGCCGTCATTCTTGCAATCATCTGGGTCGTGCATCTCGGCGCGGCGGTCATGCTCAGGCGCGGCGCCACCGGTGCAGCAGGCGGACTGCTGGTGATCGGGACATTGGCCTTCGGTGGAGCGATTTCGCTGATCGGGCAGATGTATCATTTGTCGGGAGACCAACTGACGGTCATGTACCTGTGGTTTGGCATGGCAGTGGTTTCGGCGGTGCTGTTTCGCTCCGGCGTCGTCGCCGCGGTGGCAGGCTTTCTGTCTTGGGGCAGCTTCGCGGCCTATCTCGATACCTACGATACGCGCTGGGTCGGCCTCGATCCCTGGATTGTGCCGCTCATGGCAGCTGTTGTCATTGGTCTCGTCCGCCTCACCGGCGCGGATCGCGCGCGCCATCTCGCGTATCTGCTGCTTGTCGGCTGGCTTACCTGGCTCTATGCGGTGAACGAGAATTTCTGGCTCGCGCTCGCCTATGCTGTCGGCGGCATGCTCGCCTTTGTTCTCGTCAGCCTGCCGGTAGCACGACGTTCCGCGCTTCTCAGGACTGCCGGATCGGCTCCTGCCTTTTACACTTTCCTCGTCGCCATCATCGGTCTCCTTCTGCTCCATATTGAACTGGAGCATGGCTGGCAGTTCGTGACATTGGCGCTGGTGACGCTGGGCGCCGCAGTTGTTGCCATTGCGCTCCAGGGACGAAACAACGGTGCGGTGCGCTATCTGGCCTACGCCGCCTTTGCCGCTGAGATGCTCTACCTTGCGTCGGTGACCGTCGGGTCGATTCTCGGGACATCGAGCCTCTTCCTGTTCTCGGGGCTCTTCGTTGCGGCCGTCGCGTGGCTCGTCATTCGCCTCGAGCGGCGATTTGCCCTCACAACTCCGGAGGCAAGCGTATGAGCATTTTCTCGCCGCAAGGTTCAGGCAGCCGCTACATCGTCGCTGCAATCATCGTAGCGGCGCTGCAGACCGCCGTTCTTGGCTATGTGATCGAGAGCCGTGCGTCGATTCTGCGCAGCGGTACCGACGCTCTGCTGAAGACCGCGCCCGTCGATCCGCGCGACTTTCTGCGCGGTGACTATGTCGTGCTGAACTACGAGATCTCCTCGGTCCCGGTAGCATCGATTGTTGGCGGTGTACCGCAGGACCAGGGCAAGAAGAGCCTTTGGGTGCGGCTGAAGCCTGGCGATGGCGGATTCTGGGGCATTGTCGAAGCATCGTTCGAACGCTTGGCCGAGCAACCGGGCACCGTGGTTCTGCATAGCAGGCCTTTCTATAGTTATGGCCCCAATTCCGCCGACCACATCCGCGTCGAGTATGGCATCGAACGCTACTACGTTCCGGAAGGCCAAGGCACGGCCTTGGAGCAGGCGCGCCAGGGCGGTGACGTCTCCATTGCCGTTCGCGTGGCCTCGGATGGAACGCCACAGATACGCAGCCTGCTCGTCGACGGGAAGCCCGCCTACGACGAGCCTCTTTATTAAGTTGACGCCGAATGGTGTGGAAGCCTGCGAGCGCGGGCGAAATCACTGTCATTTGCCCTTCATTTTTCCTTTGCCTCTCCCAAATCGGGTGTTATAGAGACGCCGCGCTCCGGAAGGCCTCATGTGCAGGCATATGCATGCGGTTTTTGAGAACGCGGGTATGGTGAAATTGGTAGACACGCCAGATTTAGGTTCTGGTGCCGCAAGGCGTGGGAGTTCAAGTCTCTCTACCCGCACCAAAAGCTGGCTTGCAGGCGGGGGGACCGGAACCGGTGTTCCTCGATTACCCGGCAGCAAGGCGCCGTTCCGCCAGGGGCGGAATGAATAAGAATTGAGAACAAGCCACGCTCGGCAACTTTCCGGCGTCGTGCTCATCGAAACGAACGGCGTCTGGGCACGGCCGCCACGAAATGAGGTAGGAAGACATGCAGGTTATCGAAACGCTCGCTGAAGGGCTGAAGCGCGAAATCAAGGTCGTAATCCCGGCCAAGGACATGGAAGTCAAGATGAATGAGCGTCTTGCCGACGTGAAGGACAAGGTCCGCATCAACGGCTTCCGTCCGGGCAAGGTTCCGGCCGCTCACCTCAAGAAGGTTTACGGCAAGTCCATTATGGCCGACCTCGTCAACGAGATCGTCCGCGAGCAGCCGACCGCCATCTTGGCCGAACGCGGCGAAAAGTCCGCGACGCAGCCGGAAATCGCGATGACGGAAGACAAGGACGAGGCCGAACAGATCCTCGCCGCTCAGAAGGACTTCGAGTTCACGCTGTCCTACGAAGTTCTGCCGCCGATCGAACTGAAGTCCAACAAGGGCATCAAGATCACGCGCGAAGTCGTCGACATCTCCGAAGAGGAAGTCAACGAACAGGTTCTGAAGGTCGCTGAAAGCGCCCGTTCGTACGAAACCAAGAAGGGCAAGGCCGCCAACGGCGACCGCATCACGATGGACTACGTCGGCAAGGTCGACGGCGTTGCCTTCGAGGGCGGCACCGACCAGGGCGCCGAACTCGTTCTCGGCTCCGGCCGGTTCATCCCGGGCTTTGAAGACCAGCTGGTCGGCACCAAGGCTGGTGACGAGAAGACCATCACCGTTACCTTCCCGGCTGACTACCCGGCCAAGAACCTCGCTGGCCAGGAAGCCACCTTCGACGTGTCGGTCAAGGACGTTGCTGCTCCGGCCGACGTTGAAATCAACGACGAGTTGGCCAAGAAGCTCGGCCTTGAATCGGCTGACCGTCTGAAGGAAATCGTCCGCGGCCAGATCGAGTCGCAGTACGGCTCGATGACCCGCCAGAAGGTCAAGCGTCAGATCCTCGACCAGCTCGACGAAATGTACAAGTTCGAGACCCCGGCCTCGCTCGTCGACGCCGAGTACAACGGCATCTGGAACCAGGTCGCCAACGATCTCGCTCAGTCCGGCAAGACCTTCGAAGACGAAGACACGACGGAAGAGAAGGCACGGGAAGAGTACAAAAAGCTCGCTGAGCGTCGCGTTCGCCTCGGCCTCGTTCTCTCTGAAATCGGCGAAAAGGCCGGCGTCGAAGTAAGCGAAGACGAAATGCAGCGCGCTATCTACGAGCAGCTGCGCCAGTATCCGGGCCAGGAAAAGCAGATCCTTGACTTTTTCCGCAGCCAGCCGGGTGCAGCAGCCTCGATCCGCGCTCCGATCTTCGAAGAAAAGGTCATCGACCATCTGCTGACCGAAATCGACGTCACGGACAAGAAGGTAACCAAGGAAGAACTGCTCGCCGACGAAGAAGGCGAAGCGTCCGAGAAGGAAGCCAAGAAGGCCGCTCCTAAGAAGAAGGCTGCTGCAAAGGCAGAAGCTGCTGAAGGCGAAGAAGCTGCTCCGAAGAAGAAAGCCGCTCCGAAGAAGAAGGCTTCCGAGGAAGGCGCCGAGTAATCTTCGGCCAGTTGAAATTTACGAAAGCCCCGCCTTGTGCGGGGCTTTTTCTTTCCAGGTCGCGTGCCTGCTTTTAGGCTGTCGTCCGTCCAGGTCGCACGGTATGGTTGCATTTTGAAATGATATGATGCAATCTAAGCGTTGTTGGCAGGGGAAGGATTGACGATGGCTTCCGGCGCAGACCTGACAAGGCGGATTTTCGAGGCGCGGCATCGGGGGGACCTTGATGCGCTTATGTCATTCCTTGGGACAATTGCGTTTTCCGGGCAGCCGGCAGCCAGTATCTGGCGTCGCTCACCAACCCCGTTGTCGGCAGCGCTGCACTCCGCGCGACGATGCGGCAGTTCATTGACACATGGGACATGACGGCGCTGGAACTCGACATCCGTGTCGACGGAAATGTTGCACCGGTTCATCGCGTCGGCCAGATGCGTCATAGTACGACCAAGTTCGATACCGAAATCATGGACAAGATGACCTTCGAGAACGGCAAGCTGGTTGAGTGCGTGGAATTTCTCGACACACTTCAAGCTGCGTCACTACTCAATATAGCGGCGATCTCTACGGCACAAATTTAACCGGCCCGTTCTTGCGTTGGCGGCGGCGGTCGACCTCAGACTGCCGGTCGGGCCTTGTGGGCGTGGGTCAATTCCGCAACCTTGTGAATGTGGGACACAGCAGCCCGCCCGCCCGCTGTCTTCGTGAAGAGTTCAAGCGTCTCATCCTCATGGTCACCGACCGGTGTCAGTGCCTGGTCCATATAGGCTTTGGACGCTTTGTCTCGTGCGATGAAGAAGGCGCTGATTGCAAGCTTGGCAATGGTCGCACCTAGCGACAGGTGTTTGGTGACCGTCTCCCAGACGAAACGCGGCCAGAAGGTTACAGCGCTTTCGCGCGGCATATCGGGCCGCCGTTCGGAGGGATGCTTGAGACGTAGAAGGCCGCTCTGCAATGGATGCACGTTCTCCAACGGTACAGTTGTGGCGAACGACACAAGGACCTTCACGAGGCTGGCGAGCGGCACGCCCGTGGCAACGGCCCGGCGCAGCAGCGTCTTCATGTGCTCCGGCGAATAGTAGAGCGACCAGGCCTCCTGGTAGATGCCCTCCCATTCCTGCTTGCTCATCTTCGGATGCGCGGTGCAGACGTGCTCCACGTCGTAAATATTGAGATCGGCGTCCATCTCGACGCCTTTCTTCCACAAGGTCTGGTGGTCTTCCGAGCCCGGCAGTGGTGTCAGCACGAAGAATTCAATGACATCAAGAGGCAGTTCGTGCTGGATGATCGCGATGTCGCGGCGGATCGTCTCCGGCGTGTCCGCGGGGAAGCCGAGAATGTAACCGGCGAGAGTCATGATGCCCTGTGCCTTCCAGGCAAGCAGCATCTTCCGGTATTCGGTGATCTTGTTCTGGTTCTTCTTGGCCGCCGTGAGGTTGTCCGGGTTTACGTTCTCAAGCCCGATGAAGACGCGGGTGACGCCGGCACGCTTTGACTTTTCGATGAAGTTCGGGATCTTGTGGCAGAGGGTGTCCACCTGGATCATCAATCCGAGCGGAATGCCGTCCTTCTCCCTGAGTTCGATCAGGCGGTCGAAGATTGCTTCCCAATCCCTGTTGCGTGCGAAATTGTCGTCGGTGATGAAGAACTTATGGATGCCTTGCGCCCAGTTCATTCGCACCAGCTTTTCGACATCGTCGGCCGAGCGGAAACGCGACTTGCGGCCCTGCACGTTGATGATGGTGCAGAAGGAGCACTGATAGGGGCAGCCACGGCCGGCGTCAAAACTCGTGCTGAGGCCGAGCGTCTGCGCGACATTGGTTTTCGGCAGAAATGGGACGGCGGCACCTTCGATGCTGGGCAGGTCGTTCATGAAATTGTAGAGCGGCTCAAGCTTGCCGGCGGCGGCGTCCTGTAGAACGCGGTCCAACCGGCCTTCTGCCTCTCCAGCAAACATCGAGATGCCCATCTCGCGACAGGCGTCGAGGCCGACCGCCTTGCCGTCGAGCATGGCCAGGCATCCCGACACGTGAAAACCGCCCATCGAAACCGGAATTCCGGCAGCGCGGAAGGGCCGGGCAATGTCGAGCGCCCGCGGATATTGGTTCGACTGCACACCAACCAGGGCGATCATCCCGAAATTGTCGTGCTGTTCAAGCCGCTTGAGAAGTGCGGGAATGTTGACCCGGGTGTTGGTCTCGTCGATGACCGTAATCTCGATCCCGACATCGGGCCCCAATACCTTGCGTTCGGCGCAGTCGACAGCGATTCCATAGATCGCAGCCAAGGAATTCGACGGGATCATCGCCCGCCACCACCGGATTACATAGCCGTCATCGTCATAGTGCGACGGCTTGATGAGGATGAGCTGAAAGGTCCGTTCGGCAGTCTTTGGAAGATCTTGCACGGTCACTCGCTGGTAAGAGGAATCCCCGAAAATGGACGCTACCAGACACGGTGGATTATACAAGCAAAGCTTTTACCGATGCTATTCGACACAAATAAGTCAGTTGAAATGGATTTTGGACGGCGCGTAGGTATCTGTTTTCGTTCAAGAAATTATCAAATTCCAATCGGTTGCCTTTAGTCGGAGGGATTAAAGCTCCGACTTGATGTCGCCCATGCGGTTCCACGCGTCGAGGCCTGCGATCTTGTAGGCTTCTGCGAGGGTCGGGTAGTTGAAGGTGTTTTCGACGAAGTACTCGACGGTGCCCTTGAGGTTCAAGACTGCCTGGCCGATGTGAACCAACTCGGTCGCTCCTTCGCCGACGATGTGCACGCCAAGCAGCCGGCGCGTCTTCAGAGAGAAGATGAGTTTCAGAAGCCCAGTATCGAGGCCCATGATGTGGCCACGCGAAGTCTCGCGGAAACGCGCGATGCCGCATTCATAGGGGATACCGCGCTCCTTCATCTCTTCCTCGGTCAGGCCGCAGGTGGAGATCTCAGGCACGGCATAGATGCCGTAGGGAAAGTACTTTGGCGGCTCCTTCGCGACCGCGCCGATAGCAACGCGCGCAGCAATGCGGCCCTGCTCCATCGAGGTGGATGCCAGGCTCGGAAAGCCGACGACATCGCCCGCGGCATAGATGTTTGGTACGGACGTCTGGAAGGTCTCCGGATTGACCTTGAGGCGACCGCGGCTATCAGCTTCGAGCCCGGCCGCGTCCAGGTTGAGCGTGTCGGTCGCGCCCATGCGCCCGGCGGCGAACAGGACCATGTCTGTCACCAGGCGGCGACCATTGCCGAGCTTCAGTTCAACCTTGCCATTGTCGAGACGCGTCACCTTGTCGGCCTTGGTGCCGAGCAAGATCTTCATGTTGCGATCGCGCAGTTGGTAGGTGAAGTCCTCGACGATTTCCCGGTCGATGAAATCGAGCATCGTCGCCTTCGGATCGATCACGGTCACCGCGGTATCCAATGCGCTGAAGATCGTCGCGTATTCGATGCCGATGACGCCCGCGCCGATCACGACCATCGAGCGCGGCAGCTCGTCGATGTCGAGCAGTTCGTCACTGTCGAGCACCGTCTTGTTATCGAATGGGATGTCGTCCGGACGGAACGGTTTCGTGCCGACCGCAAGCAGGATGCTCGCTCCCGTGACCTTGACCACTTCCCCATCATCCTTGACGACCTCGAGTGTCGACGGGTCGAGAAAGCTTGCCTTGCCCCTGATGTGCTGCACCCGGTTTCGGGCGAACTGGTGTTCCAGCACTTCGACTTCGTGATCAAGTGTGATCAGCAGGCGGCGCCGAAGGTCATCCGCGCTGATCTCTTCCTTCACGCGATAGGATCGGCCATAGAAGCCGCGCTCACGCCATCCGGACAGATTGAGCGCCGTTTCGCGCAGCGTCTTGGAGGGGATGGTGCCGGTGTGCACCGAAACACCGCCGACGCGCTTGCCTTGCTCGATGACCAGGACCTTCTTGCCAAGCTTGGCTGCCTGGATTGCGCCGCGGCGGCCTGCCGGGCCGCTGCCCACAACAACGAGATCGTACTGGAACATTAGGCTGGCCCCGATTGGAAAGCTGGAATCATTTTGCGACGCAATATGTCGCGCGTCCACCGGGGCAGGTCAATGTTGCAAAATGCTCTAGGAGGAGAGGTCTGGATTTATTGAAGCCAAGTAGGGTTCCAGCTTCTCGAAGCTGCGGTCCATGGCGAATGCGCGAGCGAAAGGCAACCCGATATGCCCGTAGAAGATGGACATCTGTTTCTCCGCAACCCCCTGGCTCGTCTTGTCGACGCCGGCCAGATAGAGTGCGGAAGCGAGACCGGTTCGATCCGCGCCTGAGTTGCAATGGATCAACAGCGGTTTCGGCGCGTCCTTCATGACTTGGATCAATTTCATCGCTCGCTCTGGCGAAAGCTCCTTGTAGGCCGACATCGGGAAATCGATATGCTCGATGCCAAGTGTCTTTGCCTGCTCGACTTCGGCGCTCCGTACCGGGTTATTGCCTCGCAAGTTTATGATCGTCTTGATCCCATAACGCTTCGAGAAACCCGCAAGGGCTTCAGGCGATGGCTGCGATGAACGATAGACTTCGCCATCGATGACCGCGTGGAAGTTGTCCGTAACTGTCAGGTAGAGGGCGTAGCTGCCACCGGCGAGAAAAGACCCGGCGAGCAAGCACAACGCTGCTATCGCGGTGCGAGGAAATCGGCGAAAGGCGGTTGGCGTCATAAAGGTACCGGAGCAGTTTGATTGCAGCATTGTCCCTTTGCCACCTAAACCTGACGGATACCTGAAGCACTTTAGCTCCTATAGGTTTAGACTCCTATATCAGACGCAACCCTTTCAGGCTAGCGTGACCGTCCTTGCCGATGATGATGTGGTCGTGGACCGTGATGTCGAGGGGCTTTGCGGTGTCGACAATCATCTTGGTCATGTCGATATCGGCCCGCGACGGCGTGGGATTGCCGGAGGGATGATTGTGGACGAGGATCAGGGCTGTGGCCGAAAGCTCCAGCGCCCGCCGCACAACCTCGCGCGGATAGACCGGCGTATGATCGACCGTGCCCCGCCCTTGAACCTCGTCGGCGATCAATGCGCTTGTCGAGAAAGAGAATGCGGAATTGCTCGCGTGTCTCGTGAGCCATCGCGGCGTGGCAGTATTGAATCACCAACGACCAGGACGACAGCACCTGCTAGCCTCGAAGCTCGCTCTTCAGGGTCCGCTGTGCGACCGTCGAGACCAGTTTCAAATCGAGCGCCACGGCTTCGCCGATGCCCTTTACCTCCTGCAGCAGAGGCAGCGGTGCACCGAAGACGGCAGCGAGCGAGCGGAAGCGCTCGTGCAGCGCCTTGGCGATCGGCTTGGTGTCGCGCCGGGGGATCAGCCTGTACGGCAGCAGTTCGAGCAACTCGTAATCGGCGAGGGCTGTATCGCCATGCTGACGGAAGCGGTCGCGCAGGCGCTCGCGGTGCCCGTGGTAGTGCTCTTCCTTGCCAAGCAAGGCGGAGAGGCTGGCCTGCTTCGCCAAGGATGCCGGCTTGGCGGCCTGTTCCGCGAAAAAGGAGCGTTCGTCGCTTGCATCGCTGGTGGCGAAGGGCAGTTCGGCGTCGTTGGAATGCGAAACAGGACCCTTCGTCATCAAGCGCTCATCGGTTCAAGGGCGGGAGGCCGGGTCGGTCGAGGCCGCCTGGCGAAAGCGTGAAAATCTCGCAGCCGTCGGCAGTAACCCCGACCGTGTGTTCGTATTGCGCCGAAAGCGAGCGATCGCGCGTTACCGCAGTCCAGCCGTCCGCAAGAACCTTCACATGCGGCCGACCGAGATTGATCATCGGCTCGATCGTGAAGATCATGCCTTCCCGCAGTTCGGGCCCTTCGTTCGCGCGACCATAGTGCAGGATATTTGGGGAGTCGTGGAACAGCGCGCCGACGCCATGACCACAGAAGTCGCGCACGACGGAACAGCGCTCGGCTTCGGCATAGGTCTGAATGGCTTCCCCGATCGCGCCGGTGCGGGCGCCGGGCCGAACGGCCGATATGCCACGCAGGAGGGATTCATAGGTCACTTCAAGCAGCCGCTCAGCAGCGCGCTTGATGGTTCCGACCGGGTACATCCGGCTTGAATCGCCGTGCCAGCCTTCGACCACGTAGGTGACGTCGATGTTGACGATATCGCCTTCGCGCAGCGGTTTTGCATCCGGAATGCCATGGCAGACGACATGGTTGATCGATGTGCAGGTAGACTTTGTGTATCCGCGATAGTTGAGCGTCGCCGGAATCGCGCCGTTGTCCATGCCAAATTCGAACACGAAACGGTCGATTGCATCGGTCGCAACGCCGGGCCGCACGAACGCCGCCAGCTCATCGAGGCAACGCGCCGTCACTTGGCACGCCTTCCGCATTCCTTCGAATGCTTCGGGACCGTAGAGCCTAATTGCGCCGGTATTCTTCGATGGCGCGGAAGAGGCTTCGATATAATTCACCATTGCAGGCCCTTAGGATTGTCATTCTGGTACATAATGCAGCTATGCCGGGTTCGTCCATCGCGATCAATGGGGCGAATGCTATTTCTGCCGTGTGCGTCGTGTATCGGTGCCAAGTGGCTTTTCTGCGAGCGGCACGCGTCTTCGCCCTCACGGGATCCTCACGTCCCGCGGCTTGAGCATGCATGCATTGGACGGGGCGCTGGAAATTGCCTCGTTGAGATAAAATCATATGGCTCTTCCCAGAGACCCGTTCGGCGGTTTATGTCCGCAACTCCGGTCCCTCTGCGGCCTTGCCCGAGGAAGCTTCGCTTCCCCTGGGGACCATGTGTGCCACACAGGCACGTCCGAGGCTCAACTCAACGCCGCATTCGCGCGGACGCCGCCGTCCCCGGAGGGAGACCATTTTCTGCAGACCCCTGATGCGGAAGCTCACGTCCTTCTTCCGCACCCGGCGCCGGTTCCGCCTCGCCGCAACGCCTTGTGGCGTATCCGCGACGGGACAAGGGGATGATTGCATGGGGGCGAGGTGCGGTGAAAATCGAGCGCGGTGTTATCTTTTGACTATTGATTAGGAGCGCGACGAGAACAACGAAGCGAAGGTGGACGTCGGCTTGTTCGGCATGCTCGTGACCACCACCAGCTGGCGTATCTGGCCGCGCTTGAAGGCAGCGAGGAAGCGCTTGTAGTCCTTGAAGGACACGCAACCGTTCGAGTCGCCGCGGGCGCCGAGCATGTAGGTGTGCGCAAGCAAGCCGACGCGGTTGTAGACGTAGCCTGCACCGCCGACAGGGTTCAGTCGGATCGCCTCGACGCCGTGGAAAAGGCTTTCGCGCATCGTCAGATTGTAAGTATGCGGTGGGGTCGGGCCGCGGTTCTTGGCATGCACAAAACGCGGATTGTCACGCATCTTGCCGAGGCCGGAATGGGCTTCCAGGCGTTCGCCGTTCGGAAGGTAGACGACGTTGGCCGAAATGTCGTAGACCGCGACGCCATTGCGGGCGATCGCGGGGGACAGCCCCTTCTTCACCGTCGGCATTTGATCGTCGTCATCATCGGAAGCGCCGGCATCCGGGCGCGCATAGGCAAGTACGGGTTCAGCCGGAGCACTGCGATCGTTGGGGGTAGCCCGCTTGATCAGGCCATCGGGCCGAGCCATGGGCAAGGGGATCTCGGTGTCGGTGCCGCTCAAAACGAGATCGAACGGCTGGGTTGCCCCCGGTGCAGGCTGCTCAGTCGGCGCAAGAGCCGCAATCTCGACCGGGCCGGGCTTGGTGGCGGCGGGCGGTACCTGTCCCTTGATTTCGGCCGCAGGGCTTGCTGCGAGCGCCAGCAAGGCAGGTCCTTCGGCGGCTGCGACCTCCTGCTTCGACGGGATGATGATACGGTCAGTCGAGGCAACGGTCGCTGATGCCACCTCTACGGTGTCGTCCTTGGCCGGGCGCGCCGGCTGAGCGGGTGCCGGTGACGCGACAGCCGTCGCCAGCTCTCTGTTCGGAGAGGCTTCGGAGAGCGCAAGAGGTTCGGACTGCCCGACAAATGCCGCCGCAAGCGCCGCCGACGGAGCGGCTACGTGAACACCCCTTGCAAGGGCCAGTTCGGCATCGGTGCTCATGCGCAAGCGCGAGAATTTCTTGACGTGAACGAGGCGTTGCACAGGCTCGGTCTTCGCGACGCTTGCGGGGGCAAGCGCGATGTCGGCGAAGCGACCGGCGCTCGGAAGCGGGGCCGGTGCAACCATATGCATAGTCGCAAGTGTAGCGACGACCCACGCTGAAGCGGCAAACCCCGCACCGATGAGAGCTGCACCTGAAAGAAAGCGGAAAGAGTAACCGAAACGAGAAATGGACGTACCTATAGGCCTGCTATTGCTAAACACATCGACCGCAAACGCCATGAGACCCGTCTTTCACAACTCGTTACTGGGGCCGGCGGTACGAACCGATGGATATTCCTTCGCCGGGGCCGGTATAGAAGCATCAGGGCTAAATTGCGGCTCGCTAATATGTCCGGTTGATTGGCAGGATGCCGAATTATGGTAACCAATTCCTTTACGCGCTCGCTCGAGCCGTTCAAAATTGAGGGCAGGCTTTGGGCATGTCCTTGGGGCGCCGGCTTTTTGCCTGCTCCTCCTTTGTCAGGACGTGCCGAGGAATGCGGATTCTGCTATGAATACCTCCCGTCGCGTGGCTCCACGTTGGGAGGGAAAGCCGATGTCTTCGACACAAGTGGTTCATGAAGAAATCTCGCCAGCCTTGCTTGTTGATGCGATGTTTGCATTTCGGAAAACGGCGGCGATGAAGGCAGCGATCGAATTCGATCTTTTCACAAAATTTGGCGGGCAAGCGCGCACGGCGGCGATGCTCGCGTCGGACATTGATTGCGCCGAGCGTGGGGTGCGCATTCTTTGCGACTTCCTGGTAGTTTCGGGTCTTCTGACGAAGAGCGGTGAGAGTTATGCGCCGACGCCGTCGAGCAAGGCCTTTCTGGACAGGCGTTCCCCGGCCTATATAGGTGCGGCGATCGATTTCATGGGGTCGCCGCAAATGATGTCCTTGTTCCTCGAAAATCCTGCCGCCTACGTCCGCAACGGAGGCTCCGTCGGCTTGGCCAACGTGGAGCCGGACAACCCTATTTGGGTCAAGTTTGCGAGGGGCATGTTTGGGCTTAACACAGCGAGCGCGAAAGCTGTGGCATCTGACGTTGCGACATGGTCAAAGCTGCCAAGCAAGGTGCTGGACGTTGCCGCCGGTCCTGGTGCCTTCGGTATAGAAATCGCCAAGGTGGCGCCATCTGCCAGCGTGGTTGCTATCGATTGGAAGCCGGTTCTTGCGGTGACCGAGGAAAATGCAACGAATGCAGGAGTAGCGGGGCGCTTCAGCTTCCGGCCCGGCAGTGCCTTCGAGGTTGATTGGGGCAGTGGCTATGATCTCATCCTGCTGCCGAATTTCCTTCATCACTTTGACGCCGAAGGCTGCGTCATGCTCCTGAAAAAGGCGCGAGCAAGTCTGGCAGCAGGAGGCCGCGTTGCGATCGTCGAGTTCGTTCCGAACGAGGATCGGGTGTCGCCCGAGTTCCCGGCTGCTTTCGCCATGGTCATGCTGGCCACGACACCGAAGGGAGACGCCTACACGGAGCGGGAACTGGCCGATATGGCCAAGTCGGCTGGTTTTCAGGAGTTCGTTTCCCGACCGCTGCCCCCGTCACCTGCCAGTCTGATCTTCCTGGAGTGATGAAGCCGAGCAGGGGCGTCGCTCTTAGGCTCGCTCCATCACGTAGCTTCCCGGCGCCTCCTCGATGGCGTTGAGCGCGGTGCCTCCCGGTTTCCGGGCGGGCACGCGCTTTTTGTCCTTCGCCTCGATCCAGGCTTGCCAGTGTGGCCACCACGAGCCGGCGTTCTCAGCCGCTTTGGTAAGCCACGTCTCATAGTCGCCGGTTACGCCGCCGCCGGTCCAGTATTGGTATTTCTTCTTGTCCGGGGGATTGACGACGCCCGCTATGTGGCCGGAACCTGCCAGCACGAAATCGACCTTGCCGCCGAAGAACTGGCTGCCGAGAAACACCGATTTTGCAGGCGCGATATGATCTTCGCGGGTCGCGAGATTGTAGATCGGGATCTTGACGTCCTTCAGCGACAGCTTCTGACCGTCCAGGATCATCTCGTTCGCCGTCAGCGCGTTCCTGAGGTAGCAATTACGCAGATAGAAGGCGTGGTTTGCCGCCGCCATGCGGGTGGAATCGGCATTCCAGAACAGAAGGTCGAAGGGCATCGGTTCCTGGCCCTTCAGATAGTTGTTGACGAAATAGGGCCAGATCAGTTCGGAAGCCCGCAGCATATTGAAGGCGGTCGCCATCTTTGAGCCGTCGAGGTAGCCGATCTCCTCCATGTGGGCTTCAAGCCGGCCCAATTGCTCCTCGTCGACGAAGACCTTGAGGTCGCCGGCGTGGGTGAAATCGACCTGTGTCGTGAAGAGGGTAGCGGTCTTGATCCGCTTGTTCTTTTCCTTGGCGTGCAACGCTAGCGTTGCCGCAAGCAGCGTGCCTCCGACGCAGTAGCCGACGGCGTTCGCTTCCTTCTCACCCGTCGCCCTCTCGATGGTGTCGAGGGCAAAGTCGATGCCTTCGCGCGCATAGGCGGCCCAATCCTTTTGCGCATGCCGCGCGTCCGGATTGACCCAGGAGATCACGAAAACGGTCTGGCCCTGGTCGACGCACCATTTGATGAATGATTTCTGTGGGTTGAGGTCCAGGATATAGAATTTGTTGATCCACGGCGGGCAGATGAGGAGAGGGCGCTTCAGCACCGTCTCTGTCGTCGGCTCGTACTGGATGATCTGGCAGATCTCATTCTGTGCGATCACCTTGCCCGCGGTCAGCGCCATGTCGCGACCGACGGCGAATTTGGTCATGTCGGTCTGGCGAAGCCTCAGGTCGCCTTGGCCCGCCACGATATCCTCGGTAAGCATCTTCATCCCGCGCACCAGGTTCTCGCCGCTGGTCGCGATCGTTTCACGGTAAAGCTGCGGATTGGTGGCAACGAAGTTGGTCGGCGAGAGGGCGGCCGTGATCTGCTTCACATAGAAACCGGCCTTGTGCTTCGTGTGCTCGTCGAGCCCGTCGGTTTCGGCGACCATCTTCTCCGCCCAATCGGCGGTGATGAGGTAAACCTGCTTCAGGAACTCGAAGAACGGGTTCTTCTGCCAGTCTTCATCGGCAAAGCGCTTGTCGTTGCGCTCCGGTTCCGCCGCCGGCGTTTCGCCCTGCATGCGTTGCATCGAGCGCATCCAGATACCGAAGTAGCTGCTCATCAACTGGGTCTGCGCTTCGAAGGTGCGGCGCGGATCTGAGATCCAGTATTCGGTGACCTTGGAGAGCGTCTTGACCATGTCGGTCACCGGCTCTGCTGCATTTTCTGCGATCTCGCCACGTTCGCGTGGCGCAAGCCAGGCCGTGGCCGCCTTGCCGAGATTCTCCAGTGCACGGGCAAAGTTGACCGCCATCGCCTCGGGATCTTTCATCAGGTACGGATCCAGGTCCTTCGCATCGAATCCCCGGCTCTTTGCCTTGTCGCCGTCTTGCTGCTTGCTGTCGGTCACCTGTCTCCTCCGGCGGCGGCATGTTCCTGCAAATTGATTTGTACATCTGGAAAGATCTATAAAACAAGTTCCGCTGACGCACGCTCGTGCTATTGCTTTGTGGCGGCGACGAATCTAACAGTCGAAGCACCTCAGGATTTGGGACCTCTGGCAAATGACGAGAATTGGCATCCGCACCATCGCAAACATGACCCGTATCGCGCTCATCGGCGCCGCCGCGGCCATGGCGCTTGCCGGATGCATGCAGACGCCCGAGGAAAAGGCCGCCTTCGCGGCAAGGCAAGCGGCCCCGACGCCCGTTGTCATGAGCGCGACAAAGGGTGAAGAGCCGACCGAGAGCGGCCTGTCTCATTACAAGGACGGCTATCCGGGATTCGGGGCACCGCTCACGGCCGCAAACGTTCAGATGAGCGACGACGAGGCTGGCGGGGTTCAGAAGCAATTGACGGCGCTTGCCGCCCAGCGCAAGGCCGGCACGATCTCGGAAGCCGAGTACCAGCGTCGCGTCGCGGAATTTCGAAAGCTAGCGGCCGAGCACGGCGCCGAGACGCTCTCAGAAATCGCCAATTAGGCCTTGCCTTCGCTGCAATTTGGAAGCAAAGCCTTCCATCTGTGGCGGAAGATGAATTTTTCCCGATAATGCACGGCCTGCGCGGCTTTCCGTCAAAGAAATGCCGTGCGACGCAAGTCTGATGAATACGGCGTTGGTGATTCTGAAGTTCGTATCGCGAACAGCCGGGAATTTAGGACGAACTTCGAGCGCGGCCGCGGTGGCCGCATTTCCGTGGGGAAAGAAATGGAAGAGTTTCACAAAGTCCGGCGTTTGCCGCCTTACGTTTTCGAACAGGTCAACCGTTTGAAAGCAAGCGCGCGAGCGGGCGGGGCCGATATCATCGATCTCGGCATGGGAAACCCTGACCTTCCGACCCCGAAGGCGATCGTCGACAAGCTCTGCGAAGTCGTCCAGGACCCGCGCACGCATCGTTATTCGTCCTCCAAGGGCATTCCGGGCCTTCGCCGGGCGCAGGCTGCCTATTATGCGCGCCGCTTTGGCGTGAAGCTCAATCCTGACACGCAGGTCGTCGCGACGCTGGGCTCCAAGGAAGGCTTCGCCAACATGGCGCAGGCAATCACCGCGCCGGGCGACGTCATCCTCTGCCCGAACCCGACCTATCCGATTCACGCCTTCGGCTTCCTGATGGCCGGTGGCGTCATCCGCTCGATGTCGGTCGAGCCGGACGAGAGCTTCTTCCCGCCGCTGGAACGCGCCGTTCGCCATTCGATTCCGAAGCCGCTGGCGCTGATCCTCAACTATCCGTCCAACCCGACGGCTTTTGTGGCGACGCTGGACTTCTACAAGGACGTCATCGCGTTCGCGAAGAAGCACGATATCATCGTCTTATCCGACCTTGCCTATTCGGAAATCTACTTCGAGGGCGAGCCGCCTCCGTCGGTTCTCGAGGTTCCGGGTGCGATGGATGTGACGGTCGAGTTCACGTCGATGTCGAAGACCTTCTCGATGCCCGGCTGGCGCATGGGCTTTGCCGTCGGCAACGAGCGTCTGATCGCCGCGCTCACACGCGTCAAATCCTACCTCGACTACGGCGCGTTCACGCCGATCCAGGTAGCGGCAACGCACGCGCTGAACGGCGACGGCTCTGATATCGCGGAAGTCCGCAACGTCTACAAGCGCCGCCGCGACGTCATGGTCGATACTTTCGGCAAGGCCGGCTTTGAAGTGCCGCCGCCGGCAGCGACGATGTTTGCCTGGGCCAAGATCCCGGAAAAGTTCCGTCACCTCGGTTCGCTGGAATTCTCCAAGCTGCTCGTCGAGAAAGCCGACGTGGCTGTCGCGCCAGGCATCGGTTTCGGCGAAATGGGCGACGACTACGTGCGCCTGGCGCTCGTCGAGAACGAGCACCGCATTCGTCAGGCAGCCCGCAACATCAAGAAGTTCATGTCGACGGCAGACGAGACGATGCACAACGTCATCTCGCTCAACGCACATCGCTGATATAATCCCTCAACGGCAGCCGCTTCCGGCGGCTGCCCTTCATGACACATTTCAGGATCGATCCATGGCAGATGCCCTCAAAATCGGCATTGCGGGCTTAGGTACCGTTGGTGCTTCGCTTGTCCGTATCATTCAGCAGCGCAGCAACGAGCTGGCCGCAACGTGCGGACGCCCGATCCTGATTACGGGTGTTTCCGCCCGCGACAAGACCAAGGACCGCGGCATCGACGTCGGCGGCATCGAGTGGTTCGACCGGCCGGAAGATCTGGCGGGGAAGGGCGACATCGACGTTTTCGTCGAACTCATGGGCGGCGTCGGTGGATCGGCAAACAGCTCCGTACGCGCTGCTCTACAGCGCGGTCTCCACGTGGTGACAGCAAACAAGGCGCTGCTTGCCTACCACGGCGTCGAACTGGCGACGATCGCGGAGGAGAAGGGCGCGTTGCTGAACTTCGAAGCAGCGGTTGCCGGCGGCATTCCCGTCATCAAGGCGCTGCGCGAATCGCTGACGGGCAATACGATCTCCCGCATCTACGGGATCATGAACGGCACCTGCAATTACATCCTGACGAAGATGGAAAAGGAAGGCCTGTCCTTCGCCGACTGCCTGAAGGAGGCACAGCGCCTCGGCTATGCAGAAGCCGATCCCGCCTTCGACATCGAAGGCAACGACACTGCCCACAAGCTCTCGATTCTCACGACGCTCGCCTTCGGAAACCAGATCGCGGCCGACGATATCTATCTCGAAGGCATCATCAACATCTCGATCGAGGACATCCACGCTGCCGCCGATCTCGGCTACCGCATCAAGCTGCTCGGCGTTGCACAGCGGACCGATACCGGCATCGAACAGCGCGTCCATCCGACGATGGTGCCCGTCGATTCCGTGATTGCACAGGTCGACGGCGTGACCAATGCCGTGGCGATCGAGTCCGATGTTCTCGGTGAGTTGCTGATGGTCGGGCCCGGCGCTGGCGGCAATGCGACGGCTTCGTCTGTTCTCGGTGACATCGCGGACATTGCAAAAAGCCGACCTGGCGCCCAGCGCGTGCCCGTTCTCGGCCATCCCGCCAAATCGCTCGAGCCCTACCGCAAGGCGCAGATGCGAAGCCACGAAGGCGGATATTTCATTCGCCTGACTGTGCTCGACCGCACGGGCGTGTTTGCAAGCGTCGCGACCCACATGGCGGAAAACCATATCTCGCTGGAGTCGATCGTCCAGCGCTCGAAGCAGCACCTTGCGCCGTCGCATCACCAGACGATCATCATGGTGACTCACGCGACAACAGAGGACTGCGTTCGCAAGGCGGTCGCCGCAATCAAGGGCGAGGGCTATCATGTGGGTGAACCGCAGGTGATCCGCATCGAGCGGCCGAAGGAAGACTGAGCCTCACCCGCTCCCAGAAGATCGATGTTGCCGAAGGTGCCGCGGTAGATCAGCCGCGCGCATCCACAGCTAACGTCGAGTGTCTCGTCCAAAACCGTTGTGCGGCCGGGCCAAGCCGCATAAAGCTGCCGATATCACTCCCGGTCCCGGGGTGGTGACAAGCGACGAGGGCAGCAGGCGATATGGAGATTCCGGCCGATCCGGTACAACGTGCGTTTCTGGGCGTGGAGAGGTCCGTACTGGACAACCGCTGGATATCGCGACTGGATCAGGCCGGCCAGAACCGGGCGCTTGCGATGTCTCAGGTGCACGGGCTGCCTGAACTTATCGCGCGCGTCCTCGCCGGACGCGGTGTCACCGTCGACGAGGCGCTGGAGTTTCTTGATCCGACGCTCCGCAACCTGATGCCGGACCCCTACACGCTGACGGATTGTGAGAAGGCGGCCAAGCGGCTCGCCGAGGCCATCCGCAACCAGGAGCAGGTCGCGATTTTCGGCGACTACGACGTCGACGGCGCGTCCTCGTCGGCGCTTATGTTCCGCTTTCTCGAGCACTTCGGCGTCAAAGCTGAGATCTATATTCCGGATCGCATTTTCGAGGGCTATGGGCCTAACGCTGCGGCAATCGGCAGTTTGATCGACAATGGCGCACGGCTGATCGTCACCGTCGATTGTGGGTCGACCAGCCATGATGCCCTCACCGAGGCAGCGAGGCGCAATATCGATGTGGTGGTGATCGATCACCACCAGGTGACACACGATCTGCCGCCGTGCCACGCGCTGGTCAATCCGAACCGGGAGGACGATCTCTCCGGGCAGGGACATCTCTGCGCGGCGGGCGTCGTGTTCCTCGTGCTCGTCGCGACGCTAAGGCTGTTGCGGGAAGCAGGAAACCCGCGCGTACGGTCGATCGACCTGCTGCAATGGCTCGATATCGTCGCGCTTGCGACCGTCTGTGATGTCGTGCCGCTGAAGGGCCTGAACCGTGCCTACGTCGTCAAGGGGCTGATCGCCGCTCGCCACCAGGGCAATGCCGGCCTGTCCGCTCTCTTTCGCAAGGCGGGTCTTGCTGGACCGGTGACGCCCTATCACTTCGGCTTCCTGATTGGGCCGCGCATCAATGCCGGTGGTCGCATCGGCGACGCGGCACTCGGGAGCCGCCTGCTCACCCTGGACGACACGAGCGCGGCCGAGGCCATCGCCATGCAGCTGGATGAGCTCAACCGCGACAGGCAGGCGATGGAAGCGGCGATGCTGCTGGAAGCGGAAGCCGAGGCACTGGCGGAATATGGGGACGGCGAGGGCGCCTCGGTCATCGTCACTGCGCACGAAAAGTGGCACCCCGGGATCGTCGGCCTGATTGCCGCCCGTCTCAGGGAGCGCTTCAAGCGCCCGGCCTTTGCCATTGCTTTCGATCCATCCGGCAAAGGCACCGGCTCGGGTCGCTCCATCAACGGCTTCGACATGGGCAAGATGGTGCGCGCGGCTGTGGACGATGGCCTGCTGGTCAAGGGCGGCGGCCACGCGATGGCTGCCGGTCTCACCGTTGAGCGCGACAAGCTCGGCCGCTTGCGCAGCTTCTTTGCCGAGCGAGCCGAAAAGACGGTTGCCGCACTCGTCGCCAACGAGAAGCTGAAGATCGACGGCGCGATTGCCGCCAGCGGCGCGACGCTCGATCTGATCGACCGCCTCGAGACGGCCGGGCCTTACGGCTCGGGGCATTCACAGCCGCTCTTTGCTGTTCCCGCCCATCGGCTTCGCGATTCTCGTTTGGTTGGCGAGAAGCACGTGAAGGTGACGCTCGAAGCCATGGACGGCGCCCGCCTTGATGGGATCGCCTTCCGGGCCGCCGATACGCAGCTCGGCAACCTGCTGCTGAATTCGAGGGGCGCCAACCTCCATGTTGCAGGCTCGCTTGGCGCGGACCACTACCAGGGTGTACGACGCATCCAGCTACGCGTCCAGGACGCCGCTCCGGCGCGGTGAGTGCACATGACTATCCAGGGAAGGCTCGCCAGTGGCGGCAATTGCGGCTGCCTCGAACTGTTCCCGAAGACTGTCAACCGGGTCCTTGCCATTGGCAAAGTCCGCTTGGATGGCGACGGATTTTGCGCCAAGCGCTGCGGCACCGCCGATGCCACTCGAACTGCCAGTCACGAGGGCTACTTTGGTGCCAATTTTCCAGACATAAGTCTCTCCGCTGCAATTTTTATAGCGACCGATATATTGTGAGGGAAATCCGCCTGTCAATATTTTTATAGGGATCGATATAAAAATGAATGAACCAGTCCGGAAACGTGGCAGGCCAAGAGCGCTCGATCGCGACGTCGGGTTGGGTGTCGCGTCGCGGCTCTTCTGGGAGCATGGTTACGAAGGAACCTCGATCGCCGACCTGACCCAAGCGATGGGGATCACTCCGCCTTCGCTGTACGCCGCGTTTGGTTCAAAGGAAGAACTCTATCGGCAGGCCCTCGACTACAATATCGAGCATGAAACCAAACGCCGCACCGAGGCGCTGCAAGGGCCGATGTCAGCCTATGACGCACTTGCATTCTACCTGTATGACGTCGCCGAGGGTGTCTCCAATCCCGATAAGCCGCGTGGCTGCATGGTCTCAACCGCTGTCCTCCAGCATGCCGAGGAGAACGAGGCTGTCGCCCGAGAAGTGGCAGTACGACGGGACGCTTCGATCCGATTCATGAAGGCGCGCTTCGATCGCGCAGTCGGCGAAGGCGAGCTTCCGACGGAATCCGACACGGATAGTCTTGCCCGCTTCTATTCGGCTGTCGTTCAAGGCATGTCCGCGCAGGCCTGTGATGGAGCATGTACCGTCACACTGAAGCGCTTGGCCGATGTGGCGCTGCGGGCTTGGCCTGGAAAGCATACGGATCGCAAGGCTGAGCGAGAGGTTCGGAACGGACCATGGGCTGCTCCATTCTGCTGCTAGGTAGATGGCGGGGAGGGCTCGAACCATGATGTCCGAGCCCCAAGCTATAGCAGGTGGCTGATTCCCAGACATTCGCTTTGCCAAAAGCAGTTTATAATCCGCTTGCCCCCGAAACTCGGAATAATTATCGAATTTCCGCAAGCGGGTATCTAAACAACTGATTTTTAAGGGAAAACGATGGCACGCCCTAGGGGAGTCGAACCCCTCTTCCCAGAATGAAAATCTGGTGTCCTAACCGATAGACGAAGGGCGCTTCCTTCGTGGTGGCGCCCTTATAGTCAGGCACTTTGAATCCCGCAAGCGGCAAAACCAGAAAAAATCACAATCGCGCGATTTTTTCTCTCCCTTGAACCTCCTGCGCCTAGGAAAATCTGTCTATCCTTTTGATATTTCTCCGTTATCTCTATATTCACAAGCTCTTCTCAGCATGTGGAAAGTTTCAGGTGACGCGGCGGGCCATGGCCAAGCGCGCCGCACCTCGCCTCACGCGCGCACCTCGAAGACCATGTTGAAGGGTGTTTCCGTGGCGCGGCGGAAATGCTTGAAGCCGGCATCGAGGGCGACCTTACGCAGCTTGGTTTCCCCGGCCTGCGCGCCGAGTCCGAGGCCGACCTCCTGAGAGAGCGACGCCGGCGTGCAGATCATCGTCGACGCGCCGTAGTAGACGCGGCCGACCGGATTGAGATTGTCCTTCAGGCAGTCGTGGGCGAAGGGCTCGACGACCATCCAGGTTCCATCGGCCGAGAGCGATTCCTTGACATGCTTGCCGGCACCGACCGGATCCCCCATGTCGTGGAGGCAGTCGAACATGGCGATGAGATCGTAGTTCCCCTCCGGAAAGCCGGCGGCGGGCGCCTGTTGGAATGTGACGCGATCTGAGACGCCGGCCTCCTTGGCGGCAGCCTTCGCCCGCTCGATCGACGGGGCGTGATAGTCGAAGCCAAAGAACGTCGAGGCAGGATAGGCCTTAGCCATCAGGATCGTCGAAGCGCCGTGGCCGCAGCCGACATCAGCGACCTTGGCGCCGGCTTTGAGGCGGGCGTCGACGCCCTGGAGCGCCGGAATCCACTCAGCAACCAGATTGTTGTTGTAGCCGGTCCGGAAGAAACGCTCCGTGCCGCGGAACAGGCAGGCGCTGTGTTCGTGCCATCCCACACCCTTGCCGGTCCGGAAGGCGTCAGCCACCTTCGGTTCGTCCGTCCACATGGCCTGCACGACCTGAAAGGCGCCAGCAAAGAAGGCTGGGCTGTCCTCCTCGGCAAAGACCATGGCCTGCTCTGGCGTCAGATGAAAGCGATCGCTCTTCTCGTCATAGCTGACGTAGTCGGCAGCTGCGAGGGCGGACAGCCACTCCCTGATATAACGTTCCTTGATACCTGTTTTTTTCGACAGTTCGGAAGAGTTGCGCGGCTTGCCGTCGGCCATGGCCTTGAACAGGCCGAGGTCATCGCCCAGCACCACCAGCGCTCCGGAGACGGCCGCGCCAACATCGCCGATTAACCTGCCGACGAGTGCATCTACTTTCTGCATGTCAGGTTCGCGCATGTCTTCCTCCCTCGGAAGTGCAGGAAAAGCCAGCCCGGCCGGCACTATACCACCGTCGGCGTTTTGCCGCTAAGCAAACGCCTGCTGCATCGCGGGGATGTTATCCCGTCAGCGGAGCTCGACGGTTGCCCGGAACAAATCTAACGTACTGGTTGCGCCAATTGTCGCGTTGACAAGAAAATTGGCCAGCCTGATAGTTTGATTGCCCCTGGAGGCCTGGAGGAAAGATCATGATCAAGCAGTTGACTATTCTTGCATCCGTTTCCCTGCTCGGGGCGTTGGCGTTTGCTACGCCGTCCTCGGCGCTGACCATGAAGGAATGCAGCGCGAAGTATAAATCGGCCCAGGCTGACGGCTCTGCGAAGAACATGAAGTGGAACGATTTCCGCAAGGCGCAGTGCGGTCCGGATGCGACGGCCGAACCCGATGTCACCCTCAACAGTGGCGAAGAACCGGACAAGCCGACGATGACGGCGCCCAAGGGCGTGTCGTTCCCGACAGCAATTTCACCGAAATACGCCAAGGAAACGCCCGGAAAGGGCCGGATGCATACCTGCGTCGACGCCTACCATCAGAACAAGGATGCGAACACGCTCAATGGCCTGAAGTGGATCCAGAAGGGCGGCGGCTTCTACAGCCTCTGCAATGCCAAGCTGAAGACCTGATCGCTCTCAGGCTCGCCTCGGAAGGCCCCGTCATCGGGGCCTTTTGTTTGTGATGTTATGGCGCCGCGTGTGAACCGCCAGAAGTGCCCCGAAACGAAAAGGCCGCCGGAAAAATCCGACGGCCTTGAATTTGTTGTTCGCCAATCGACCTAGTGCAGGATCTGGCTGAGGAACAGCTTGGTGCGTTCGTGCTGCGGATTGTCGAAGAACTCGGCCGGCGAATTCTGCTCGACGATCTGCCCCTGGTCCATGAAGATGACGCGGTTGGCGACCTGACGCGCGAAGCCCATTTCGTGCGTCACGCACAGCATCGTCATGCCTTCTTCCGCAAGCCCGACCATGGTCTCCAGAACTTCCTTGATCATTTCTGGGTCGAGCGCTGAGGTCGGTTCATCGAAGAGCATGATCTTCGGGTTCATGCAGAGCGAGCGGGCGATTGCCACACGCTGCTGCTGACCGCCCGAGAGCTGGCCCGGATACTTGTTGGCCTGTTCCGGGATCTTGACGCGCTTCAGGAAGTGCATGGCGACTTCTTCCGCCTGCTTCTTCGGCATCTTGCGCACCCAGATCGGCGCCAACGTGCAGTTTTCCAGGATCGTCAGGTGCGGGAAGAGGTTGAAGTGCTGGAAGACCATGCCGACTTCGCGGCGCACTTCGTCGATCTTCTTGAGGTCGTTGGTGAGTTCGACGCCATCGACGATGATCTGGCCCTTCTGGTGTTCTTCCAGACGGTTGATGCAGCGGATCATCGTCGACTTGCCGGAGCCCGAAGGGCCGGCGATGACGATGCGTTCGCCACGCATCACTTTCAGATTGATGTCGCGCAGAACGTGAAAATCACCGTACCACTTGTTCATGCCGATGATGTCGACGGCAACGTCGGTTGCCGAAACGGTCATCTTCTTTGGTTGAGCCTCAGCCATGTGTTCGTTCCCTTATCTTTTATCGTTTGTGGCCGGTATCGAGATAGCGTTCCATGAAGCCTGAATAGCGCGACATGCCGAAGCAGAACAGCCAAAAGACGAAGCCAGCGAAAATCAGGCCTGTCAAGGGTGTCACCGCGCTCGCCCAGTTGGCGTCCGTGAAGTTGAAACGGACGATACCGAGCAGGTCGAACATGCCGATGATCGACACCAGCGATGTGTCCTTGAACATGCCGATGAATGTATTGACGATGCCCGGGATGACCAGCTTGATCGCCTGCGGCAGGATGATCAGCCGCATTTTCTGCCAGTAGCCGAGCCCGAGCGAGTCGGCCCCTTCGGACTGGCCCTTCGGGATCGCCTGCAGGCCGCCACGGATAACCTCGGCCATGTAGGCGGAGGCGAAGATCGCCACACCGATCAAGGCGCGGAGCAGCTTGTCGATCGTAAAGCCTGTGGGCAGGAACAGCGGAAGCAATACGCTCGCCATGAACAGCACGGTGATCAGCGGTATGCCGCGAATGATCTCGATGAAGCCGACGCAGACCATCTTGATGACAGGCATCTTCGAGCGGCGTCCGAGTGCCAGGATGATGCCGAATGGCAGCGACACGGCGATGCCGACGAAGGAGAGCACCAACGTCACCATCAGGCCGCCCCAGAGCGGCGTATCCACGATTTCGAGCCCGAGGCCGCCATAAAGCAGCCAGAAGGCAAGAAGCGGCAAGACGCCAAACAGCAGAATGGCGTTGGTGCGCTTGAATGGTGCCTTGGGGATCAGCATAGGCACGAGCAGCAGCACGAACAGGATCCCGACGATTGTCGGACGCCAGCGTTCGTCGAGCGGATATCGACCGAAGACGAACTGGTCGAACTTCGCATTGACGAACGCCCAGCAGGCGCCGCTCCAGCCGTCGGGTTGCGTGCCGCCCTGAACGGTGGTTGCACAGAAGGTGCGATCCGTTCCGCTCCAGACGGCCTGGATGAATAGCCAGTTGATGACGTGCGGCAATGCCCATGCGAGCAAGGCAACGGCCAGAGCCGTCAGGACGACGTCTTTCGGCGTAGCCAGCAGGTTCTTGCGGATCCAGGCCAGAGGCCCGCTTTCGCTACGCGGCGCGGGTTCGGCATCGATGAAATTCGTTCGGACGAACGCTTGGTTGGATGTCGACATCTTATCTCTCCACCAAGGCCATCTTGGCGTTGAACCAGTTCATGAACAGCGATGTGAGGATGCTGATGGCGAGATAGACGACCGCCCAGATGAACACGACTTCAATGGCCTGTCCGGTCTGGTTCAGGATCGTACCGCCGACGGCGACGAGATCCGAAAAGCCAATGGCGATCGCGAGCGACGAGTTCTTCGTCAGATTCAGGTACTGGCTGGTGAGTGGCGGAATGATGATGCGCAAAGCCTGCGGAACCACCACGAGGCGCGTGATACTTGATGGATGCAGGCCCAGTGCGCCGGCGGCCTCGGACTGGCCCTTCGGCACACCGCGAATGCCGGCGCGGACGATTTCGGCAATAAATGCCGCCGTATAGAAGGACAGTGCCAGGAACAACGACATGAATTCCGGGCCGATGACGGAGCCGCCGGTGAGATTGAACTTGCCGGCAACTGGCACATCGAACGAAAGCGGCAGGCCGGACAGCAGGAACACCAGAACGGGCAGGCCGACAATCAGCCCGATGGAAGCCCAGATCGTGTGGAATTGCTTACCGGTTGCGGCCTGACGTTTATGCGCCCAGCGCGCGATTATTGCGGCTGCCACGATCCCAACCAGAAATGCCACGCCAACCGCCCACATGCCTTCACCGAAGATCGGCTTCGGGAAGGCGAGCCCGCGATTGTTGAGAAACATGTTGAGCGGCAGGTGCAGCGACTCTCGCGCGCCTGGCAGAACAGCGAGAACGCCCTGATACCAGAAGAAGATGACGAGCAGCGGCGGGATGTTGCGAAATACCTCGACATACACCGTGCAGAGCTTGGCGATCAGCCAATTGTGCGACAGGCGCCCGATGCCGACAACGAAGCCAATGATCGTGGCCGTAATGATGCCGGTGACCGCGACGAGGATTGTATTCAAAAATCCGACCACAAGGGCTCGGCGATACGTCGCATCGCTCGAATATTCGATCAGCGACTGGCCGATGTCGAAGCCGGCGCGCCCGCTCAGAAACCCGAAGCCGGAGGCCGTGCCGGCGCGGGCGAGGTTTTGAGCCGTGTTATGGGCAATCCACCACACGAAGCCGACGATGAGCGCGACGGTCAGAACTTGGAAGAAAATGCCCCGAATCCTCGGGTCGTAAGCCACCGACCGGAAACTCCAGCCAGTGCTTTGCACATGTGACGTGTGCATAGCCTCTTGCGTCATGCCGAGTCTTATCCCCTATGAGCCCGTTTTCGGGCTTTTCTCTTTATATAGGGAAGGCGGCTGACCGCCTTCCCAAGTCTTGACCAGCCGCTTAGCGGACCGGCGGAGCGTACTGGATGCCGCCCTTGTTCCACAGCGCGTTCAGACCACGCTCGATCTTGAGCGGGCTGCCTTTGCCGACGTTGCGCTCGAAGACTTCGCCGTAGTTTCCGACGCCCTTGATGATGTTATAAGCCCATTCATTGGTGAGCCCGAGGTCGGTGCCGATCTTGGTATCGGTTTCCGTGCCGAGGAAGCGCTTGATGTCAGGATTGGCCGAGTTCTTCATTTCATCGACGTTCGCCTGGGTGATGCCGAACTCTTCGGCATTGATGAGGGCATAGGCCGTCCACGACACGATGTCGAACCACTGATCGTCACCCTGACGAACGGCCGGGGCGAGCGGCTCCTTCGAGATGATTTCCGGAAGGATCATGTGCTCGTCTGGGTTCTTCAGCGTCAGACGCAGCGAGTAGAGGCCGGACTGGTCAGTCGTGTAGACGTCGCAGCGACCAGCGTCATAGGCCGCGTTGACCTCTTCAAGCTTCTCGAAAACGACCGGATTGTACTGGAGGTTGTTGGACTTGAAATAGTCGGCAAGGTTCAGTTCCGTCGTCGTGCCGGACTGGACGCAGATGGCAGCACCCGACAGCTCAAGTGCCGACTTCACGTTCAGGCTCTTGCGGACCATGAAGCCCTGGCCGTCGTAGTAGGTGATCGGGCGGAAGTTGAAGCCTTGCGCGGTGTCGCGGTTGATCGTCCAGGTGGTGTTACGCGATAGAAGGTCGACTTCGCCCGACTTCAGCGCCGGGAAACGGTCCTTGGCCGACAGCGGCGTGTACTTCACCTTGGCCGGGTCGCCGAAGACGGCCGAAGCAACTGCCTTGCAGAAGTCGACGTCGAAGCCGGCCCAGTTGCCGGAAGCGTCAGGTTGCGCGAAACCGAGAAGGCCGGTGTTGACGCCGCACTGAATGAAACCCTTTGCCTTCACGTCTTCGAGCGTGGTGGCAGAAGCTGCAGAAGCGCCAACTCCGAAAACTGCTGCGCCGATGGCGACCGACAGAAGCTTAATCTTCATTTTTCCCAACCTTTTCCTTTGTCTTATCTTTCTGTGGGAGCGCTCGCGAAGCAGGCAAACCTCCCAGATGACCCGACACCCTCCCGGCGCGAGTTGGTGCTATCACAGTCGCAAATGTCACTATGGTCAAGTGTCGCGATGAAAGATTGCGTGATATTTCGGCAATTCACTAATTGAGGCGCATAAAATGCGCAGATGGCTATCGAAATAGCAGCATCTTGCCAAAAAAAACCGCGCAAAACCGCTGATATATCTGAGGAATTTGCATGGCAGGGATGCTGTGCGAGTGCGGGCTACGGGGTTGACCGATCGTTTTGCGCGGTCCAAGAGTTTGGCTGCATCCCACCGCCAAAGGCATTTCCGATATGATAGATAAAGAAGGCCTGCTTCAGAACGCCGGCATCAACACGCGCCTTTCCCACCTCGGCAACGATCCGGCCGAATACCACGGTTTCGTCAATCCGCCCGTTGTCCACGCCTCCACGGTCCTCTTTCCAAATGCGAGGACGATGGAGACACGGGGACAGAAGTATACGTATGCAACGCGCGGTACCCCGACGACGGATGCGCTTTGCGAGGCGATCGATGCGCTGGAAGGGTCCGCTGGGACTATCCTCGTGCCCTCGGGCCTTGCAGCTGTTACCGTCCCGTTCCTGGCGTTCCTGTCGGCCGGTGACCATGCGTTGATCGTCGATTCGGTCTATGGACCGACCCGTCATTTCTGCGACACGATGCTGAAGCGTCTCGGTGTAGAAGTAGACTATTACGATCCGCTGGTCGGTGCGGGCATCGAAGCGCTGATCAAGCCGAACACCAAGCTCGTTCATACGGAAGCGCCTGGCTCGAATACCTTCGAAATGCAGGACATTCCGGCGATTGCCGCGGTCGCCCACAAGCAAGGGGCCGTGGTAACGATGGATAACACCTGGGCGACGCCTGTTTATTTCAGGCCGCTCGACTTCGGTGTCGATGTCTCGATTCACGCCGCCACCAAATACCCGTCCGGGCACTCGGACATCCTGATGGGAACAGTCTCGGCAAACGCCAAATACTGGCCGCAGCTGCACGAAGCGAACATTACGCTCGGCATTTGCGGAGCGCCTGACGACGCCTATCAGATCCTGCGTGGATTGCGGACCATGGGCGTGCGCCTGGAGCGACACTATGAAAGTGCGCTCACGATCGCCAAATGGCTGGAGGGCAGGGAGGACGTCGCCAAGGTGCTGCATCCGGCGCTGCCGAGCTTCCCGTCGCACGAATTGTGGAAGCGCGATTTCAAGGGCGCGAGCGGCATCTTCTCTTTCGTGCTTGCCGTGGACGCGCCGGAAAAATTCAAGGTCAAGGCGCACGCCTTCCTCGACGCGCTGCAAATCTTCGGCCTGGGTTGGTCATGGGGCGGGTTCGAGAGCCTCGCGCTTCACGTCAACCTGAGCGATCGCCGTATCTGCAAGGCGCCCGCCGAGGGGCCGGTCATGCGTCTGCAGATCGGGCTTGAGGATGTCGTCGATATCAAGGCCGATATCGAGCGCGGTTTCGCCGCGGCAAAAGCCGTCTGATCAAGTGCCGGCGCGGTAGCCGTAAATCCAGTCGAGATCCGCCGCGAGACTTTGCGGCGGCCGCAGCGCCAGAACGATGTCCCGGCCGATGCGCATCGGCCCGCGGGCGTGATAGGCAAACTGGTTGAATGCACCGCGCTGGCGCAGCCGCGCAATCCGCGGCGTGCGATGCGCTTCGAACAACCGCAGGGCTTCGGCGACGGGATGCGACGGGGCAAACAGCGCAAGCTCGTAAGCGTCTTCGATTGCCATTGCGGCACCCTGCGCCGCGAAAGGCATCATTGCGTGTGCGGCGTCGCCGATGAGGACGCAGTTGTGGCCGTCGTGCCAACGCCCGTTCGTCGTTTCGTACAAGGGCCAGAAGGTGACGTCGCCTGTCTTGGCGAATAGTTCGACGATCGCAGGATGCCACCGAGAAAAACGCGACAGCAGTTGCTGACGCTGGGCTTCCGTCGGCTGGTTGGTCCAGTCGTGCGATGCGGCATTGCCGGCGGTGATCGCCACCATATTGAAACGGTTGGCTTCCCTGAGCGGATAACACACGAGATGCGCTGAGGGACCAAGGATGGCAGAGACGCTCGTCCGTTCAAGAAAGGCGGGCGCATTTGCGGCGTCAACGGTGAAACGGTAGGCGATGTTGCCGGAGAACCGCGGCGAGGGGCTGCCTTCGATGCTTTCCCGAACCTGCGACCAGACGCCGTCGGCGCCAATCAGAAGGTCTGCTTGGCGGTCTGACAATGGCCGGCCCTTGATCTGCGCGCCTAGATGCATCTGGCAGAGCGGCTCGTTGGCGACGGCGTCGAGCAGGGTTTGCTGCAGCGTGGAGCGATGCAGGACGCCGTAGGGAGCACCCCAGCGGGCGCGTGCAAAGCTCCCGGCGGGAACGGCTGCCAGCAGGCGCAGTGAGGTTCCGGATATCAGCTGGATGGAGTCCGGCTCGAGCCAGGCGTCGGTCAGGCGCGCGAGTACTCCCAACTCGGCCAGAATGCGTGACGCATTGGGCGAAATCTGCAGACCGGCGCCGACCTCGGTCAGTTCCGGCGCCTGCTCGAAAATCTCGGAACTGATGCCGCGCTGTGCCAAAGCAAGTGCAGCTGTAAGGCCCGCTATGCCCGCGCCAACGATGGCGGCATGTTTAGCCGGCATAGGCTTTCCGATCTCGAAATGGGTGTCAGGCGGCCTTGACGTGGAAGACGCAGCCAGCCGGATTGGTCTGGGTTGCCTTCAGCGCACCATTGAAACGGTAGAGGGTCGAGCAGTAGGAGCAGACCTTCTCGTTCTCATCGCCCATGTCGATGAAGATGTGGGGATGATCGAACGGAACGGAGGCACCGGTGCACATGAACTCTTTCACGCCGACTTCGATAACGCGGTGTCCGCCGTCGTTCTGGAAGTGGGGAATGTTGTGGCCGGCCATGTCTGTCTCCGAATGCTTTGTAACGTGCGCGGACCTTATAGTCCTTCACCGCAAATGTGTAGAGCCAAAGAGCGCTCGGACGCACAGTTTTTGCACCTGCGAGGGTTTCAGTTCTCTGACCTATAAAATATGGTCCGGCAAAAAAGGACAGTCCGATGAACTTGAATACGCCCGCTTTTTCCAGCTTGACGCATGATGGGCTGAAGCTTGCCTTCTTCGATGAAGGCGATCCGGGCGGCGCTCCCGTGCTGTTGATCCACGGTTTTGCTTCCAGCGCCAACGTCAACTGGGTTCATCCCGGCTGGCTGAAGACCCTGGGCGACGAGGGCTACCGAGTCATAGCTATCGACAACCGCGGACACGGTGCAAGCGACAAGCCAAGGGATGCCGAGGCCTACCGTCCCTGGCATATGGCAAGCGATGCGATTGCGCTGCTTGATCACCTTGGGATTCCGGAAGCCAACCTGATGGGCTACTCGATGGGAGCCCGCATTTCCGTTTTTGCGGCACTTGCGCACCCCGACCGGGTCCGCTCGCTGGTCCTCGGCGGTCTTGGGATCGGCATGACGGATGGTGTCGGCGATTGGGATCCGATTGCGGATGCCTTGCTGGCTCCGTCGCTCGACGATGTCTCTCATGATCGCGGACGCATGTTCCGGGCCTTCGCCGATCAGACGAAGAGTGACCGTGACGCACTCGCCGCCTGTATCAAGGGATCTCGCGACCTCGTGGCACGCTCCGACATGGCGAAAATCGAGGCGCCGACCTTGATCGGCGTTGGAACGAAGGACGACATTGCGGGTTCAGCCCAGGAACTGGCTGCGCTGATGCCGCATGCCCAGGCGCTTGATATTCCCGGCCGCGATCACATGCTGGCCGTCGGAGACCGGGTTTTTAAGAAGGCGGTGCTGGAGTTTTACGCCAAAGTCGCCGGATAGTGACTTGCCTCCATGCCGGTGCTGCGGGACAAAGGATTCCCCAAGTGCCCATTTATGTTAACAGGTTTTTGCCCTATATAGAGCCGAGCCTACGCATACGAGGAGACCTTTCATGGTCGCAAAGACAGACATTCGCTCTCTTGAGACTGGCAATCCTCTCAAGGTGATGGATCCGATCTGGGACAGCCTGCGAGAGGAAGCGCGTGTTGCCGCGGAAACCGATCCGGTGCTGGCCGCATTTCTCTATTCGACCGTGCTGAATTATCGGTCGCTCGAAGAGTGCGTGATCTACCGCATCTGTGAACGTCTCGATCATCCGGACATGCAAGCGATCCTGCTGCGCCAGACCTTCGATCAGATGCTGGAGGATTGGCCGGAGTGGAGCGCGATCCTGCGGGTCGACATTCAGGCGATCTACGACCGAGACCCCGCATGCCTGCGTTTCATGGAAGCCGTGCTCTATTTCAAGGGATTCCACGCGCTGCAGACGCACCGCCTGGCGCATTGGCTGCTGAACCGCGGCCGCCGCGATCTGGCGCTCTATCTGCAGAGCAGATCCTCGAGCGTGTTCCAGACCGACATCAATCCCGCAGCGCGTATCGGCAGGGGCATTTTCCTTGACCATGCCACCGGGTTGGTCGTCGGCGAAACCGCTGTGATCGGCGACAACGTGTCGATCCTGCATGGTGTCACCCTTGGCGGCACCGGCAAGGAAGGCTCGGATCGGCATCCGAAGATCGGCAGCGGTGTCCTGATCGGCGCCGGCGCCAAGATTCTTGGCAACATCGAGGTTGGTTATTGCTCGCGCATTGCCGCTGGCTCTGTCGTGCTGAAGGCAGTGCCGCCGAAGACGACCGTGGCGGGCGTGCCGGCCAAAGTGGTCGGAGAAGCCGGGTGTTCGGAACCGTCGCGAATTATGGATCAGGTGATCGGCGCGGATATCTGAGCCGCTTACCGTCTTAACAGTACGACATATCGGCGGGGATAGCGTTCGCGCGTCTGTCCCCGCGCCTTTACAGCGCCGTCTTTCCCATGCAACAAGCGGCCAACCGAGACCGCTCAGGAGATGCAGTGTGAAGCCCGAAGAAATCAAGAAGCTCGACGCCTATTTCAAGCGCACGTTCAACCCGCAGGTGATCGTCAAGGCACGCCCGCGAAAGAACGATTCCGCGGAAGTCTATCTCGGCGAAGAATTTCTGGGTGTCGTCTATATCGATGACGAGGACGGCGACCGCTCCTATAATTTCTCGATGGCAATCCTCGACGTTGATCTTTGATTTGTGATTGACGGGCGGCCTCGCCGCCCGTCTGCCATGTCGCGCCCGCGAGCGGCTGGCTTCTCAAGGCAAGTCGCTCGATCGATCTGCAGCGCGGCTCAGGCCTTGATCCCGCAAACCTCCGATTGTTTCTTTTCGCAGGGCAATCTTAGCGGAAAAATAGGCTGCCTTCTCTGGACCACTCCGTCGAATGCTCCATCTCCTCTTCTGAGCATGTGCTCTGGCGCTAAGGAGGGATGCTGAGAATGGGTATTTTCGACAAGATCAAGCACGCGATTTTTGGTGAAGCCGTGGCCGCTCCGGTCACACCGTCCGCGACACCCACGCCACCGCCGACCGCAGCAGCGCCAAGCGCCGCGCCCTCAGCCCCATCGCAGCCGACACCGGCCACCGCTTCGCCCGCCGCAGCTGCGATCGATATCGTGCCGCTGCTCGATGCCGCTGTGAAGAAGAGCGGACAGAAGCTGGATTGGCGCCGTTCGATCGTCGATCTTATGAAGGCTGTCGGTATGGACGCGAGCCTTGCTGAGCGCAAGGAACTTGCGGCAGAGCTTGGCTTTACCGGCGATCCGCACGACACCGCCACCATGAACATGTTCCTGCACAAGGCATTGATGAAACGGCTTGCCGAGAATGGCGGAAGAGTTCCGGCAGACCTCCTTGATTGACAGCTCAATGCTGGCGGCGCCGCACCGAAATTCTTCGAAAGCTCTTGGTTGCGGCGCTCCTGATATATTTTAGCAAAATCAACTATTGGAGATGGTGCCGTTGTGTCCTGCCCGAAGAAAACAGGCGTGGATGCAAGTTAGGGTTGTTTTGCAATGCACAATCGTGCTTGACTATTTGTGCGTTGCAGCTACGCTTCATCCTGCTTGCAAAGGCCAAGGAGGATGATGGTCATGTTGAATTTCGATGACGCCAACCGGAAGAGCAAGGAAGCCATGGATACCATGCTGAAAAGCTATTCGGACACAGCCAAGGGCTTCCAGGCGATTGCCGCTGAAGCCGTGGAGTATTCCAAGAAGTCCTTTCAGGACACGGTCACACATTTTGAAAGTCTTTCCGGAGCACGCAGCTTTGAAGCTGCCTTCGAGTTGCAGACCAACTATGTGAAAAGCGCATACGAGAACTTCGTGAGCGAGGCGACCAAGCTCGGCGAAATGTATTCCGATCTCGCCAAAAGCGCTTACAAACCATACGAAGCGCCTGTTGCTGCAGCGACCGCGAAGGCGACGAAAGCAGCCACAGTTGTCGCGCCCGCAGCGGCGTAACGATAGGCGGCAATCGCCGCATAGCCCTTGAAAATCGAGGACCGGCTACGCATCTGCGGCCGGTCTTTTCTTTTTTCGCGACGTCCGTCATCTGCTTTCGCCAGTTTCTGTGTCTTTGCGTCGGCACCGGCCGAAATGTGATTGCAGTGTGAAACGAGGGGCTTAAAATCGCGCAAGGATGGACTAAGTTAGTAGTTCGAATATTCGGTGGGTAATCACGCCTCCCAGGCCCACCGGAATGATCGAGGAATGATAGAAAATGATCGCCAAGCCGATCCGGATGCAAAACGACAGCGAAAGGAACGGGGACAACGGAAATCGCGGAACCTCGGTCATCACGCGCACGAAGCCAAAGACCAAGAAGCCCAATCTCTACCGCGTGCTGCTCCTGAATGACGATTACACACCCATGGAATTTGTCATTCATATCCTCGAGCGTTTTTTTCAGAAGGATCGTGAAAGTGCCACCCGCATCATGCTCCACGTCCACAACCACGGCGTCGGTGAATGCGGGATATTTACATACGAGGTGGCGGAGACGAAGGTGAGCCAGGTGATGGACTTCGCCCGACAGCACCAGCATCCGCTGCAATGCGTCATGGAAAAGAAGTGAGGATCTGAACGTGCCAACATTTTCGCCTAGTCTTGAGAAGGCGCTCCATCAGGCACTGACCTTTGCCAACGAGCGGCATCATGAATATGCCACGCTCGAGCATTTGCTGCTCGCCCTGATCGACGATGCCGATGCGGCCGCGGTCATGGGTGCCTGCAATGTCGACCTCGACGCGCTGCGCAAAACGCTTGTTGAATATGTCGATAACGAACTTTCCAATTTGGTCACTGGCTATGACGAGGATTCCAAGCCGACATCAGGCTTCCAGCGTGTCATCCAGCGAGCGGTGATCCATGTGCAGTCTTCCGGTCGCGAAGAGGTTACGGGGGCAAACGTCCTTGTTGCCATTTTCGCCGAGCGCGAGAGCCATGCTGCCTACTTCCTGCAGGAGCAGGAAATGACCCGCTACGACGCCGTCAACTATATCTCGCACGGGATCGGCAAGCGGCCGGGCTCGTCCGAGTCCCGTCCGCCGCGTGGCGCGGACGACGGCGAGTCCGAGAGCAAGCCGGCTTCTCGCAACAGCGGTGATCAGGAGGAGGGCGGTCCGAAGAAACAGCAGGACGCCCTGAAGGCCTACTGCGTGAACCTCAACGAGAAAGCCAAAAGCGGCAAGATCGATCCGCTGATCGGCCGCCAGGCTGAAGTCAACCGCACCATCCAGGTTCTGTGCCGTCGCTCGAAGAATAACCCGCTCTACGTCGGTGATCCCGGCGTCGGCAAGACGGCGATTGCCGAGGGCCTTGCCAAGCGCATCGTCGAGGGCAAGGTGCCGGAAGCGCTGGCCGATGCCACCATCTTCTCGCTGGATATGGGCACGCTGCTGGCCGGCACACGCTATCGCGGCGATTTCGAGGAGCGCCTGAAGCAGGTCGTCAAGGAACTGGAAGAATATCCGGGCGCCGTGCTGTTCATCGACGAGATCCACACCGTCATCGGGGCGGGTGCGACGTCGGGCGGCGCGATGGATGCATCGAACCTGCTGAAGCCGGCTCTGTCCTCGGGCGCGATCCGCTGCATCGGTTCGACCACCTATAAGGAATACCGCCAGTTCTTCGAGAAGGACCGTGCCCTGGTTCGTCGTTTCCAGAAGATCGACGTCAATGAACCTTCGATCGACGATGCGATCGAGATCATGAAGGGCCTGAAGCCTTACTTCGAGGAATATCATCACCTGCGTTATTCGAACGAAGCGATCAAGACCGCCGTCGAGCTGTCCGCCCGTTACATTTCGGACCGCAAGCTGCCTGACAAGGCAATCGATGTGATCGATGAGACTGGTGCTGCTCAGATGCTGCTGCCGCCGTCCAAGCGCCGCAAGCTGATCACCGAGAAGGAGATTGAGGCGACGGTCGCGACGATGGCGCGAATCCCGCCGAAGACAGTGTCGAAGGACGACGAAGCCGTTCTTGCCAATCTCGAGCAGGAACTGCGCTCGGTCGTCTACGGCCAGGACAATGCGATCGAAGCGTTGTCGACGTCGATCAAGCTCGCCCGTGCGGGCCTGCGTGAACCGAACAAGCCGATTGGCTCCTACGTCTTTTCCGGCCCGACAGGCGTCGGCAAGACCGAGGTTGCAAAGCAGCTGGCGTCGTCTTTGGGTGTTGAGCTTCTGCGCTTCGACATGTCCGAGTACATGGAGCGGCACACGGTATCGCGCCTGCTCGGTGCACCTCCCGGCTATGTCGGCTTCGACCAGGGCGGTCTCCTGACCGATGGCGTTGACCAGCATCCGCATTGCGTTGTGCTGCTCGATGAGATCGAGAAGGCGCATCCCGACATCTACAACATCCTGTTGCAGGTGATGGACCACGGCGCGCTGACGGACCACAACGGCAAGAAGATCGACTTCCGCAACGTCATCCTGATCATGACGACCAACGCGGGCGCATCGGAGATGGCCAAGGCCGCGATTGGCTTCGGGTCGTCCAAGCGGACAGGCGAAGACGAAGAGGCGCTGACCCGCCTGTTCACGCCCGAGTTCCGCAACCGCCTCGACGCGATCATCCCGTTCGCGGCGCTGCCGACGGAAGTCATCTACAAGGTCGTGCAGAAGTTCATCATGCAGCTCGAAGCACAGCTTTCCGAACGGAACGTCACCTTCGATCTGCACAAGGACGCCATCGCCTGGCTGGCCGAGAAGGGTTACGACGACAAGATGGGTGCTCGCCCGCTTGCCCGCGTCATCCAGGACGTCATCAAGAAGCCGCTTGCCAACGAGATCCTCTTCGGCAAGCTGCGCAAGGGCGGCGTCGTCAACGTCACGGTCGGTCCGAAGGAAGATGGCAAGCCCGGCATCATCCTCGAAGCTGTGTCGGACAGCGCTCCGATCAAGCCGAAGCCGGAAGCCGAAGTCGTCCATTCCGAGGCCGATGATGAGGATGACGGCGAGTTGAAGACGAAGGCCCGCCCGAGAAAGGCAACGGCCAAGAAGGCGAAGGCAGCAGCCGAACCGGTAACCAAGAGCTTGCCCAAGAAGGGAAGCGCGGTTCCGAGGGTTCCGAAGAAGTAAACTGAGCAAAAGGCGGCCGAAGGCCGCCTTTTGTCTTTCCACTAGCGGTTGCTTAGACGATTCTTAAGTGAACCGGCTTTATATCGGCTCCAGCAAGGAGCCTTATGATGGTGTTTCTGCCGGCTGAACGTTTCATTGTTTTCATCATCGCGACCTTGGCACTTCTTGATGCCTGCCTGTTGTTGTTGAAGGGCGTTGGCATAGACTTTGTAGGATATGCGAGCCTCATTGCTTGCGGCGCGTTCCTGGTTGCCCTTGGCCAATTTTATCGGCGTGTCCGCCACAATGACCGGATCGCGGCACCGGCGACCGCTGCGGGTCTCTTCGTGCTCTTCACGATTGCCGGTTCTATCTTCAACTATCTGTTGTTGCCTTCCTACTTCGCGCAGATTGACGGCACGCTAACGCAGATCGACGGCATGCTTGGGTATTCCTGGCCCGCTATCGTCGAATGGGCTGCGCGCCATCCGTTGGTTGGTCTCGTGTTGTACGCGGTCTACACGAGTTCGCTGATGCAGCTGTTGGGCGTGATCCTGGTTCTTGGTTTTTCTGGAAGAACAACGAGACTGCAGCATTTTCTGCTGACGGGAGTTATCGGGGCGCTGCTGGCAATCATGTTCTGGTTTTTCTTGCCGTCGATCGGTCCCGCTGCATTCCAGCGGCTCCCTCGGCAGGTCGTCGAGGCAATGCCGCTGGCTGTTAGTCCCGCCTATGGAACGGAACTCGGCCGCGTGTTGCGCGAAGGAAGCACTTATCTGACGCCAGCCAATGTGCTCGGCCTGATCGCATTCCCTTCCTTCCACATGGTCATGGCGTGCATGTCGGTCTGCTTCCTTGCCCGTGTCCGGTTCGTCTTCGTTCCAGCGGCCATCCTGAATGCGCTGATGATGCCCGCAATTCTCGTACACGGAGGGCATCATCTGGTCGATCTTGTCGGCGGTGGTGTGACCTTTGCTATCGCCTATGCACTGGCGCGATCTCTACTTGAGAAGGCGACGCCGGCGGATGCGCAAAATTCAACAATACGGCTGGCGGACTAGAGCTCAGCCTTAATCTTCTCCGCGTTCGCCGCGAGTACGGCATTGTCTTCCATCTGCCCGGAATGCGGACGCAGGGCCGTACCTTCATAACGCGGGATTATGTGGAAGTGCAGGTGAAAGACGGTCTGGCCGGCGGCTGGTTCGTTGAACTGGCAGACGAAGACGCCGTCGGCGTCGAAGGCTTCCTTGACGGCATTGGCGATCTTCTGGACGACGGGGATGGTCTTGGCGAGAACGGTCGGATCCGCATCGAGCAGGTTGCGTGACGCCGCCTTGGGAAGGACAAGCACATGGCCCGGAGCCTGCGGCATCACATCCATGAAGGCGATCGTGTCGCTGTCTTCGTAAATGCGGTGCGAGGGAATTTCGCCACGCAGGATCTTGGCGAAAATGTTGTTGCTGTCGTAGGCGGCGCTGGTCATACGAACTCTCCTCGTTGCTGCTGTGATCGCGTAGCGCGGCAGGGGCGAAAGCGTCAATCCTCCTGCTGGCGCTCGCCCTTTCGAAACGGGCTGTGCTCCGTCAGGATCTCGTTCATGTGCTCTACGTCGTCACGCTCGCGCTCGAGATAGTCGGCTATCGCCCGCCGCAACCCAGCATGAGCAACATAATGCGCGGAGTGAGTTGTCACCGGCAGGTAACCTCGTGCTAGCTTGTGCTCGCCCTGGGCGCCGGCTTCCACCCGTTTGAGGCCTTTCGCCAATGCAAAGTCGACTGCCTGATGATAGCAGACTTCGAAATGCAGGAACGGATGGTCCTCGATGCAGCCCCAATGACGGCCATATAGCGTATCGCCGCCGATGAAGTTGATCGCACCGGCAATATAGCGACCGTCACGCTTTGCCATGACGAGCAGGATGTCATCGGGCATGCGCTCGCCGATCAGGGAGTAGAACTTGCGCGTCAGGTAAGGCCGGCCCCATTTTCGTCCGCCCGTGTCCATATAGAATTCGAAGAACTGATCCCAGATCCGTTCTGTCAGATCGCGACCGGTCAGCCAATCAATTTCAATGCCCTGTTCGAGTGCGGTGCGGCGTTCCTTGCGAAGTGCTTTGCGCTTGCGCGACGCGAGCGTTTCCAGAAACTCATCGTGATTGGCGTAGCCTTCGTTGATGAAGTGGAACTGCTGATCCGTCCTGTGCAGGTAGTCCTCATCTTCGAAGATGCCGATCTCGTCTTCGGGCAGGAATGTGATGTGGGCGGAAGAGACGCCAAGCCGTCGCACGACCTCCTTGAGGCTCTCGGCAATGGCGTGCTGGATCGGCAGGCGCTGCAGACCTTCGGCGACAAGCAGGCGCGGGCCGGTCGCAGGGGTAAAGGGGATGGAGCATTGCAGCTTCGGATAGTAGCGTCCGCCGGCTCGTTCGAAAGCATCGGCCCAGCCGTGGTCGAAAACATATTCTCCCTGGCTGTGGTTCTTGAGATAACCGGGCAGGGCGCCGATGAGTTCGCCTTTGTCGGTTTCCAATAGAAGATGATGACCCATCCAGCCGGTTTGTGCGGTCGCCGAACCTGATTCCTCCAGCGAAGACAGGAAAGCATGCGACACGAACGGATTGTAGGCGAGAACGCTGCCTTTGCGGGAGGCCCCGGAAAGCTGAGACCAGCTCTCCGGGGAAATCGCGGTGAAAGACCGCTCGATGCGGATTGAAAGTTCGTCTGTCATGGAGCGAATGCGAGACCGTTTGGGAGGAAAATAGGGCTCACCAACAGTCTGAGCATGATCTTGTCCAAAAAGCGAGCGTCAAACCGAAACGCGCGGATCGAATCCTTCGAACGTCATCTGATCGGCATTCTCGAAGGTATGCTTTCGCCCCTTTTCGTCGCGGACGGTCCAGGTGATGACAACCATGCCCTTTTCGCGCTGGGCGGTTATGAACGGGTTCGGCAGGTCGGCGACGAAATAGGAAATGAAGTCAAGGCCGAGTTTAATCGCCTTTTCATGCACTTCGAATTCTTCCGGCTTGTTGCCGCCTGCCGTCAGCCCGAGAGGATAGGGGGCATTGAGCGCCTTCAGATCGCGAAGCAGCCAGTGGTCGAAGCTCATGAGGGCGACCTTGCCTTCATAGCCCTCAAGCACTTCGAGAACTGCTTCGGCAAAGCCCTCGTCATCGGCCTCGCGGCCTTTCAGCTCGATGACCAAGGGAACCTGACCCTTCACGAGATCGAGCAGCTGCCGCAGCGTCGGGATCTTGTCGGTCGTCCCGCCGACGGAGATGAGACCGAGCTCCTTGGACGTGCGTTCGCGCACGTCTCCCTTCAGATTGCACAGACGCTCCAAATCCTCGTCATGGAAGACAACAGGAACGCCGTCGGACGCATAGTGCAGATCGCACTCGATCGCGAATCCTGCATCGACTGCGCGCGTGAAGGCGGAGAGTGTGTTTTCCCAGACCGTCTTGTTGAGGTCATGATAGCCGCGATGGGCGACCGGTTGCTCCTTGAGCCATACTGCTGAGGTCATCAGGCAATTTCCACGATCGCATCGATTTCGACAGCGGCGTTCATCGGCAACGCGGCCATGCCGACGGCGGCGCGCGCATGCTTTCCGGCCTCGCCAAGCACGCCCGCAATCAGGTTGGAGGCGCCATTGATGACGAGGTGCTGTTCGACGAAATCAGGAGTTGAGGCCACGAAGCCGTTGAGCTTGATGACGCGCTTGATGCGACCGAGATCGCCGCCGAGGGCAGCGCTTGCTTGGGCGAGGATGTTGATGGCGCAGAGTTCCGCGGCGCGCTGGCCGGTTGCGACGTCTACATTCTTGCCCAGGTGACCGAGAACAGCAATCTTTCCGCCCTCGAGCGGCAGCTGTCCGGAGATGTAGAGAAGGTTCCCGCTGATGACGTAGGGGACGTAGTTGGCGGCCGGTGCAGCAGCCTCAGGCAGGGATATCCCCATTTCTTTCAGGCGCGCAGCGATTTGATCGGGCATTTTCCTCTCCGCTTTTATTGTCAATAGTTCTAAAATTATGCATCAAGGCTTGGAATCTGCTTTGTGACATTTTCGAGCCTCGATTTGGCCGAAAGCGTTCTTATAACATTGCAGGCGAGTCCAACAGGAGATTGTCAATGTTCCGATCGAGTCTTGCCGCACTTCTTCTGGCGAGCGTTTCGACGACCGTCCATGCGGCCGCGCCGGTAACGAGTGCGGCGATCGCGACTGGCCTCGTTGCTCACCGGGCGGTCTACGATCTGGAATTGAAGGATGCCTCCGAGCGCTCCGGCATTTCGGGCATGTCGGGCCGCATGGTTTATGAGTTCGACGGCAATTACTGCACGGGCTTCACCACTAACTTCCGTTTCGTGACCCAGATCGATACGGGCGATGCCGTACGCGTCAGCGACCAGCAGACAAAGACCTTCGAGAACCTCAAGGACCGCCGGTTCACCTTCGACACCAAATCCTTCACCGACGACCAGCTCGACAAGGAGGTTAACGGTGCCGCGCAGGACCAGGCTGAAGGTGTCAAAGTTGCCTTAACCCAGCCGACCAGCAAGGAGTTGCAGCTGGCGGCAAGCCGGTTCCCGACGGAACATATGCTGGACGTGATCCAGAACGCCAAGGCTGGCAAGCGCCTGTTCGAGGCGCGCGTCTTTGACGGCTCGGACGATGGAGACAAGGCGTTGGTGACGACGACGGTGGTCGGAAAGCAGGTGGCGCCCGCAACCGACGAGGCCGATGCGGGCAATGCTGGCGCCTTCTCGAAGGCAGCCTTCTGGCCGGTCACGATCTCGTATTTCAACGAGAATACGAAGACGGACGCTTTGCCGGTCTACCGTATGTCGTTCAAGCTCTATGAAAATGGCATCACGCGTGATCTGACGATGGACTATGGCGATTTTGTATTGAGCGGCAGGCTTGCGAAGCTCGAACTGCTCGACAGCAAATCGGCTGCCTGCAAATAACCGGAATGTAGCAAGTGCAACAAGCAGGACATCCCTACCTGAACTCGCACTTCATGGACTTTGTCGCGGGCTGAAGGTTCGATTTCCCAGCTTGAACGGGCCTGCTCAGTCTGAAACAGGCGCCCTTTGAACAACCTCTAGAACGTCACGCGTCCGTGTGGCGCGTGAGCCCCATGTGACATCGAATTCTTGGCCCGGCGATCCCATCGCGGCGTTCGCTGCCTCCAAACTAGAGAATTCATAGAAGGCAGTGTGCTTCGAGGGATTTGTTCGGCTCCAAGCGCGCCACGCGTGGAGTGCCCCAAAAGCGCGTAATGCGTCTGGCATATGGCGATCATACCATTCGTCGAAAGGCGCTCGGTCCGCTTCGTTAGGAATATCTGCCTGCACTATTAACAGCGCTAGAGTGGACATTTTCCGTCCCTTCTCAGATCGCGCATGACAGGGCGCTCGCCGCTAAGCATATAGGAGATCCGCACGGTTCGCGACAACGCTCTGTCGCATTGCCTCCGACCTTCGACGAACGCTTGGACACGGCTTTGAGCAGCAATTTTTTATGGCATTCGCTGTCTAGTTTCGCAAATAACCGTCACGAATGCGCACGCCGACGATTGTCGCTAAGTAAACCCTCTCTATGCTAATAATTCGAAAGGCGCGTTGATTTGGGCGCTAGAGTCGGATTGGAGTGAGAATCTTGACGATGCGGCATGGTGTTTTGAGTGGTGGACTCTATGGTATTTCAACGGGACTGGTTGCGCTGACGTTGTTCGTGAGCCCTCCGGCCCTCGCTGCAGATTGCGGCAGCACGCCGGCGGCAGGAGTTAATTGGAGTGAATGCACCAAGAGGAATCTCATGTTGCAAGGGAGCGACTTCCAGGGTGCCAACCTGGGAGATGCCGATCTCAGCCTGACCAATCTCAGCCACACCAACCTGACCGGAGCGAATTTCGAGAAGGCAACACTGGTGCGGGCATGGTTTACGGGAGCGCAGGCCGGCAAGGCGAACTTCTCGAAAATCGAGGCCTATCGATCCGGCTTCGAGAACGTCTTCGCAGAAGGAGCGTCGTTCGCCGGCGCGGAACTCCAACGCTCCAATTTCAATGGTGCAAAGCTCAGTGGTGCGAATTTTGAGAAGGCCGAACTTGGCCGCGCAAGTTTTGACCGAGCCGTTCTAACGGGCGCACGGTTCTCGCTCGCCAATCTATCTCGCGCTGACCTCAGCGAGGCAACATTTGAAGGACCGGTGGCGTTCGATCGCGCCTTCATGTTTCTGACGCGGATCGAAGGGCTTGATTTGTCCGCCGCGACTGGTCTCGAGCAGGCTCAGGTCGATCTTGCCTGCGGGGATGCCAAGACCAAGTTGCCCGCCGGTCTCTCCGCGCCGACAAGCTGGCCCTGCGAGTCCGATTGACGCTTGGCGCGGTGGTGGACGCCAAGGGCCTGCCGGTCCATCCTCTCCACCCCACGCCGGCTGCCGGCTCCGAATGTCGCTTTTTTCGCAGGAAGCCTTGATTTTCTGCGGAAGGGAGGGTAAGGCCACCCGCATTCCACACGTAAGGCATGGGATGGTCCGGGAGAAATCCGGATTGTTCCGCCCGGTGGCATCCTCGAAGAGGGTGCTGTTAGCCTTGCGGAGGTTCAACCGGAAAAGGATAACAAGGCATGGCATTGCCCGATTTTTCTATGCGCCAGCTCCTCGAAGCAGGCGTCCACTTCGGCCACCAGACGCACCGCTGGAACCCGAAGATGAAGCCGTACATTTTCGGCGATCGTAACAACATCCACATCATCGACTTGGCTCAGACCGTTCCGATGCTGTCGCGCGCCCTGCAGGTTGTCTCCGACACCGTTGCTCGTGGCGGCCGCGTTCTCTTCGTCGGCACCAAGCGCCAGGCTTCCGAGCTGATCGCTGACTCGGCCAAGCGTTCCGCTCAGTACTATGTCAACTCGCGTTGGCTCGGCGGCATGATGACCAACTGGAAGACGATCTCCAACTCGATCCAGCGCCTGCGCAAGCTCGATGAAATCCTGTCTTCGGAACAGTCCGGCTACAACAAGAAAGAGCGCCTGAACCTCGAGCGCGAGCGCGAAAAGCTCGACAAGGCTCTCGGTGGTATCAAGGATATGGGCGGCACGCCGGACCTGATGTTCATCATCGACACCAACAAGGAAAAGATCGCGATCGACGAAGCCAAGCGCCTCGGCATCCCGGTTGTCGCAATCATCGACTCGAACTGCGATCCTGATCTGATCGACTATCCGATCCCGGGCAACGACGACGCCTCGCGCGCCATCGCTCTCTACTGCGACCTGATCGCACGCGCTGCCATCGACGGTATCGCTCGCCAGCAGAGCTCGTCGGGCCGCGATCTCGGCGCATCGATCGAAGCTCCGGTTGAGCCGGCGCTCGAAGGCGAAGCCGAAGCCTGATAAAAGAAGCAGTCGGGCTGGATGGCCCGTCATGCTTTCCAGAGATTGGGAAAAGGCCGCTCGCGACTTTCTAAAGTTCGGCGGCCTTGACCGTTTCAGGCGAGGGCGATCAGTCTCTCGCCATTTGAGTTTCGTATGAGGCGTCTTTCATCACGCTGTCATACATACAGGTACATTTCGTGCCTCAATCCGGTGTTGTACCGCCTTTGCGGGCCACCGTTTGAACCGACAAGAGGAAGCTTATGACCGAGATTACGGCTGCACTGGTGAAGGAACTGCGCGAGAAGTCCGGCGCAGGAATGATGGACTGCAAGAAGGCGCTGCTCGAAAACAACGGCGACATCGAAGCATCGATCGACTGGCTGCGCGCCAAGGGCATCTCCAAGGCCGACAAGAAGGCCGGCCGCGCTGCTGCTGAAGGCCTGATTGCCATTGCCGGCGCCGGTCACAAGGCTGTTGTCGTCGAGCTGAACTCGGAAACGGACTTCGTTGCCCGCAACGATGCCTTCCAGGATCTCGTTCGCGGCATCGCCAACGTTGCCCTGTCCACCGATGGCACGGTTGAAGCCATTGCTGCCGCGACATACCCGGCATCCGGCAAGCCGGTCGCCGACACCATCAAGGACGCGATCGCGACCATCGGCGAAAACATGACGCTCCGTCGCGCTGCCAAGCTCGAAGTCGAGCACGGCGTTGTTGCGACCTACATCCACAACGCTGCTGGCGACGGCATCGGCAAGCTCGGCGTGCTCGTCGCCCTGAAGTCGGAAGGTGACAAGGCCGTCCTGACCTCGATCGGCCGCCAGGTTGCCATGCACATCGCTGCGACCAACCCGCTCGCCATCCGCGCCGAAGAAGTCGACGCTGCCGTTGCCGAGCGCGAACGCAACGTCTTCATCGAGCAGGCCCGCGAATCCGGCAAGCCGGAAGCCATCATCGAAAAGATGGTCGAAGGCCGTATGCGCAAGTTCTTCGAAGAAGTTGCTCTGCTCTCGCAGGCTTTCGTCATCAACCCCGACCTGACGGTCGGCGCTGCTGTCAAGGAAGCAGAAAAGGAAGCCGGCGCCAAGATCGAAGTCGTCGGCATGGCACGCCTTCTCCTCGGCGAAGGCGTCGAGAAGGAAGAGAGCGACTTCGCTGCTGAAGTGGCCGCTGTCGCCAAGGGCTGATCGACCTATACATGTGAAAACCGAAGGGCATCGCGTGACAACGCGGTGCCCTTCGTGTATCCGGCACACAGCGGTAATATACGAGGAGCCACGATGTCGTCAGAGCCTGTCTACAAACGCGTTCTACTCAAGGCTTCCGGCGAAGCCCTCATGGGCAGCCAGGGATTTGGAATTGATGTAGCGGTCGCAGACCGCATTGCGGCTGACATAGCCGAAGCGCGGCAGATGGGTGTGGAAGTCGGCGTCGTCGTCGGCGGCGGCAACATCTTCCGCGGTGTCGCAGTTGCCTCCAAGGGTGGCGATCGCGTTACCGGCGACCACATGGGCATGCTCGCGACCGTCATCAACGCGCTGGCGCTGGCAACGTCGCTGCGCAAGCTGAACATCGACACTGTTGTGCTCTCGGCGATTGCGATGCCGGAGATCTGCGAGAGTTTCTCGCAGCGCGCGACGCTCTACCATCTGTCGCTCGGCCGCGTCGTGATCTTCGCAGGCGGCACCGGCAACCCGTTCTTCACGACGGACTCGGCAGCCGCGTTGCGCGCCGCCGAAATGGGAGCGGAAGCGATCTTCAAGGGAACGCAAGTCGATGGTATTTATTCGGCTGATCCGAAAAAAGATCCCGAGGCGACGCGCTTCGACCACCTGACGCACAAGGAAGTCCTCGACAAGGGACTGGCCGTCATGGACGTCGCGGCAGTGGCGCTTGCACGGGAGAATTCCATTCCGATCATCGTCTTCTCGATCCACGAGAAGGGTGGTTTTGCTGAAATCCTCAAGGGCGGTGGCCTCAAGACCATCGTCTCTGATAACTGATTGAGTGGGCGGCCTGCTTTGCCGCAGCTTCTACCAAGACGGGAGCAATAAAATGAGTGAAGGCATCGACATCAAGGAACTCAAGCGCCGCATGGATGGCGCGATTTCCGCGTTCAAGCACGATATCGCATCGCTGCGCACCGGCCGCGCCTCGGCCAACATTCTCGACCCTGTCATGGTCGAGGCCTATGGTTCGCGCGTGCCGCTGAACCAGGTGGCAAACGTGACCGTTCCAGAGCCGCGTATGCTTGGCATCTCCGTCTGGGACAAGTCGATGGTCAACGCCGTCGATCGCGCGATCCGCGAGGCCAACCTCGGCCTCAATCCGATCATCGATGGCCAGAACCTGCGTATCCCGCTGCCGGAGCTCAACGAGGAGCGCCGCAAATCGCTGGTGAAGGTCGCCCACGACTATGCCGAGAAGAGCAAGGTTGCGATTCGCCATGTACGTCGTGACGGCATGGACGGCCTTAAGAAAGCCGAAAAAGACGGTGCGATTGGCCAGGACGAAAGCCGGGCACAATCAGATCGTGTGCAGAAGATGACCGACGAGACGATTTCTGAGGTCGACCGCTTGCTTGGCGAGAAGGAAAAGGAAATCATGCAGGTTTAAGGCGCGCTGCGGCTGCGCCTTGGCTGCAAGAACCGGACGGGAAATGTCGGAACGAACATTTTTGACTGTGCCAGAACACGTTGCCATCATCATGGACGGCAACGGCCGATGGGCAAAGCAGCGCGGGCTTCCGCGGACGATGGGGCATCGAAAGGGCGTTGACGCTGTGCGCGAGGCCGTGCGCGCAGCGGGCGACGTCGGGATCAAATATCTCACGCTCTTCGCCTTCTCGTCGGAAAACTGGCGGCGTCCGGAAACGGAGGTCTCGGATCTCCTCGGATTGCTGAAAGCCTTCATTCGTCGTGACTTGGCGGAACTGCATCGCCAGAACGTGCGCGTGAAAGTGATTGGCGACCGGCACAGCCTCAAGAGCGACATCCTCGATCTTCTCGTGGATGCGGAAGAGACCACAAAGACGAATACCGCGCTGACGCTCATCATCGCCTTCAACTATGGCTCGCGCGACGAGATCGCGCGTGCGATGGCGAGCCTTGCACGGGATGTCGAGGCAGGCCGGCTGAAGCCGCAGGATATTTCTCCGGCGCTGATCGATGCGCGGCTCGACACGGCCGGGATCCCGGATCCGGACCTGATCATCCGCACAAGCGGTGAAGAACGCCTTTCCAACTTCCTGCTCTGGCAGGCGGCCTACTCCGAGTTCATTTTCGTGCCCGAGTACTGGCCCGATTTCAGCCGGGAGATCTTCTACTCGGCATTGGAAACCTTCGCGTCGCGCGACCGTCGCTTTGGCGGACTGGTGGCACAGACGGCTGCGGCAGTGGGCACCTGATGCAGCAGGAGCTGAAGCTACGCATTATTTCGGGCGTAATCCTTGCCGTTATTGTTCTGCTCGCCACCTGGTACGGCGGCGTTGCCTTCAGCCTGCTGTCGGCAGCGATCGGACTGCTGATCTACTATGAATGGTCGACCATTACGAAGCTTGCCACGGAACAGCCGGTCGCCAATGCGATCGGTTGGATAGGGCAGGCGGCAATCGCGGTGGCCGTCGTTGCGGGGACGCTCGGATATTCCCTGTCACTACTGGTGCTGTTCTTCCTGATTGCTGTCGGCTTCGTGCTTGTGTCCGGCGTATCGCGCTGGTTTCCCACGGGGATCGTGTACGCCGGTCTTACGGGAATTGCCCTTTCGAGCATCCGCGGCTCCGATAGCGTCGGCCTTTTCGCGATGCTCTTTGTATTCGCAGTCGTGTGGTCGACCGACATTCTTGCTTATTTCGTCGGGCGCGCCATCGGTGGCCCGAAGCTGGCGCCGAAGATATCTCCCGGAAAGACATGGTCCGGCGCTATTGGCGGCGCCGTTTCCGCTGTGATCGCCGGTAGCCTGGTTGCCTATTTTGCCTTTCCGCAGAGCCTCGTGCTCGCGGCTCCGGTTGCGTTCATCCTATCGGTATGCAGTCAGAGCGGCGATCTCTTCGAATCCTTCATCAAGCGTCGCTTCGGCGTCAAGGATTCGAGCCACCTGATTCCAGGGCATGGCGGCGTCATGGACCGTGTCGACGGGCTCATTTTCGCCTGCTTTGCGGCGTTCTTGCTAGCTGGGCTTTTTTCGCTGATAAGGGGCGGCGAAATAACGTCGCTCGGTGCAGCCCTGTTCGGCGTATAATGTCTGCAAAGGCTGGCGGAAAAATCAGATGCTTGGCTTGACCGGTATATTGGCATTCCTGACGGGCTATATCGTGCCCTTTGTCCTCGTGCTGTCATTGCTCGTTTTCGTGCATGAAATGGGCCACTATCTGGTGGGGCGATGGAGCGGCATCCGCATATTGGCGTTCTCGATCGGCTTTGGTCCGGAATTGCTCGGCTTCACCGACAAGCATGGAACCCGCTGGAAGCTCTCACTGATACCGCTGGGCGGCTATGTCCGCTTCTTCGGCGACGAGGATGTATCGAGCAGGCCCGATGACGACAAGCTCGCGTCAATGTCGGAAGAGGATCGTGCGCGGTCCTTCGCCGGCGCGAAGCTGTGGAAGCGTGCCGCAACGGTTGCTGCTGGCCCGATAGCGAATTTCATCCTGGCGATTGCGATTTTTGCGGTTCTCTTCTCGATCTACGGTCGATCGGTTGCTGATCCTGTGGTTGCGGAAGTCAAGCCGGGCAGCGTTGCAGCCGAAGCGGGCGTCGTGCCTGGCGACCTTCTGATCGCCATCGATGGAACGAGGGTCGAGACTTTTGACGACGTCCGGCGCTACGTCAGCATTCGGCCCGAGCAGCAAATTGTCGTGACGATCGAGCGCAACGGCCAGAAGCTGGATGTGCCGATGGTGCCGGCGCGAACCGATATGACCGACCAGTTCGGCAACAAGATCGAAATCGGCCTGATCGGCATCGTCACCAACCAGGAGGTCGGCCACTTCCGGGTACAGACCTACTCGCCGCTGGAGGCGGTCAAGGAAGGCGCGATCCAGACCTGGCACATCGTAACTGGCACCTTCAAGTATATTGGTAACCTGATCTCCGGTTATATGAAGCCAGACCAGCTTGGCGGACCGATCCGCGTGGCTCAGGCTTCCGGTCAGATGGCGACGTTGGGCGTTGCAGCTTTGCTTCAGCTTGCCGCTGTCTTGTCTGTTTCCATCGGATTACTGAACTTGATGCCGGTTCCGGTACTTGATGGCGGACATTTGATGTTCTATGCGATTGAAGCGGTGAGGGGAAAACCGTTGGGTTCGTCTGCGCAGGACATTGCGTTTCGCATTGGCTTGGCGATGGTTTTGAGCTTGATGGTTTTTGCCACCTGGAACGATATAAGCGCTTTGATTGGTTGATTGCTCGACGAGGGAAATTACCATTTATTTACGATGTTTCAAAGCTGTAGTGGCGAATGCGTCACGCTTTGAAATGAAGTAAACAGAAATTAACTTGCTCCCTTGCTTGTAAGGCAAAAGCGGGTAAAACGACACACGTGACCGGAATCGGGGGACGCCTGGGGCCGGGGACGAGAAAAAAGGTAATGGGTGAAATGAAGGCTGGTTCAAGATTTTTGAACGCAGTATCGGCGGTTGCGCTGTCTGCAGGTATTGTTGCTTCGGGAGCAGGTGCAGCGGTTTTCGTCTCCGCTACGACGGCAGAAGCTGCAGTGATTCAGCGCATCGATGTGCGCGGCGCCAGCCGTGTCGGCGCTGAGGCCGTTCGCTCGAACCTCACAATCCAGCCTGGCCAGAGCTTCTCCAACACCGACATCGATGACTCGGTGAAGCAGCTTTACGACACGGGCTATTTCTCCGACGTCAAGATTTCCGTTTCCGGCGGCACGCTGGTCGTGACGGTCCAGGAAGCGCAGCTCATCAACCAGGTCGTCTTCAACGGCAACCGGAAGATCAAGGACGACAAGCTTGCTGCGATCGTGAAGACGCACGCGGCCGGACCTTTTAACGACGCGCAGATCCAGGCGGACATTCAGTCGATCAAGGACGCGTATGCGGCAACCGGTCGCAGCGAGGTCCAGGTGACCACGCAGGTCGTGCCGCTCGGCGAAGGTCGCGTCAATCTGGCTTTCGTCATTGACGAAGGTGATCGCACCAAGATCGGCGCCATCAATTTCGTTGGCAACAATGCCTATAGCTCCGGCCGTCTCGCTTCGGTCATCAACACGAAGCGCTCCAACTTCCTGTCGTTCCTGACCCGCAAGGACGTCTACAGCGAAGACAAGCTTCGCGCTGACGAAGAGGCGCTGCGTCAGTTCTATTACAATCGCGGCTTTGCCGACTTCCGTATCATCTCGTCGGACGCGACCTTCGACGAGGCGACCAACAAGTACACGTTGACCTTCAATATCGAAGAAGGTCCGCGCTACAATTTCGGCGCCGTAACCGTGCAGTCGACGGTTCCCGGAGTTGATGCCACGCAGTTGCAGGGGCTCGTCCGCACTCGCGAGGGCCAGGTCTACAGCGCCAAGGAAGTCCAGAAGTCGATGGAAGCGATCTCTGACCAGGTCGCCTCCGCTGGATATCCTTTTGCGCGCGTAACGCCGCGCGGCAATCGTGACCTGGCGAACAACACGATCGGCGTCGAATACCTCGTTGACCAGGGCGAGCGCGCCTATGTCGAGCGTATCGAAATCCGCGGCAACAGCCGCACGCGCGACTTTGTCATTCGTCGCGAGTTCGACATGAGCGAAGGGGACGCCTTCAATCAGCAGATGATCACGAGGGCAAAGCGCCGTCTCGAAGCTCTCGGCTACTTCTCGTCGGTCAACATCTCGACGCAGCCGGGCAGCTCTCCGGACCGCGTTGTCGTTGTGGTCGATGTGCAGGACCAGTCGACGGGTTCGTTCGGTATCGGCGCGGGCTATGCGGCCGGCGGCGACGGCCTGCTGCTTGAAGCCTCGGTCGAGGAAAAGAACTTCCTGGGTCGCGGTCAGTATATCAAGATCAGCGCTGGTGGTGGTCAGGAAGGTTCTCGTACCTATGGCCTGAACTTCACTGAGCCTTACTTCCTCGGTTACCGTTTGGCTGTCGGTTTCGACCTCAATCACAGCGAGACGTCGAGCAACGATAACTACGACTACGAAGAAAACAGCGGTGTTCTTCGTGCCACGGCGCCGATCACGGAAGATCTGGCGACGACGTTCCGCTACAACTACAAGCAGATGAAGTACGATCCCTCGGGTTCGCTGAGCGATCTGTCTGCGCCGTATCAGAACCTTGTTGAGAATAGCCCATGGGTAAAGTCGTCTGTTTCGCAGACGCTGACCTACAACACGCTTGACGACATGACGCTGCCGCGCGAAGGCATCTACGCAAGCGTTACGCAGGAAATTGCTGGTATCGGCGGTGACTCGCAGTTCTATAAGATCTACGGCAAGGCGCGGTATTTCCATCTGCTGGCCGATGATGCTGACATTATCGGCTCGGTTACGGGTTCGGCGGGTTATGTTGTAGGCTTTGACAAGAGCCTGAACGTCTTTGACCAGTTCACGCTGACCAACGGCGATATCAGAGGCTTCGAAAACAAGGGCATCGGCCCGCGCATTGCCGGGGCAAACGACGATCCGCTCGGCGGTACAACCTATTTCACGGTCTCGGCTGAAGCGACGTTCCCGCTCCCGTTGGTTCCGCGCGACTTTGGCCTGCGTGGCGCCTTGTTCGCCGACGCTGGCACGTTGTTCGGCAATGATGTCGACCCGCTCGGTGATACTGTGAACGGCGAAGATGCGTCACTCCGTGCGTCCGTCGGCGTTGGTCTTATGTGGGCGTCGCCATTCGGTACGCTGCGCGTCGACTACGCTATTCCGGTCGCCAAGGAAGACTTCGACAAGACGCAGCACTTCAAGTTTGGCATAAACAACCAATTCTGATATCGGCAGTCCGGAACCGTAAAGCCGAATTCCGTTCTGGAGATTTGCCGATGGAGCAAAATAGCTTTTTTCTGCCCCATGATGGCGTGAAACTCTCGGAGTTAGCGCAGTATCTTGGGGCAGAGCTTGCTGACCCCAAAAATGCAGATGTCGTGATCCGTTCCGTTTCCCCCGTAAGTCGGGCGAAGGCGGGCGATCTCTGTTACATCATCTCGAAGCGGAGCAAGGACGAGCTTGCGACATGCGCAGCGTCTGCAGTGCTTTGCAGCGCGGGGCTGCGCTCGCTGGTGCCGGATCATCTGCCTGTTCTGATTTCGAAGAATGCCCATGCGGCCTTTGCGATGGCGGGTGGATTCCTCTACCCGAAGGCGCTGCGGCCAGATGCCCTTTTTTCCGAAGCCCCTGGTATTTCGGATCGCGCGGTTGTTGATCCTACGGCCCGTCTCGAAGGGAAGGTTTCGATCGAGCCGATGGCGGTGGTCGGTGCGCACGCTGAAATCGGCGAGGGCACACATATTGGCGCCGGCGCTATCATTGGCCCCAACGTCAAGATCGGCCGCAATTGTACGATCGCGGCTGGCGCAAGCGTGCTCTGCGCACTCATTGGCAACAGCGTCATCATTCACAATGGTGCACGGATCGGCCAGGATGGTTTCGGCTACGCTCCGGGTCCACGCGGGATGATCAAAATCGTTCAGATCGGCCGGGTGATCATCCAGGATCATGTCGAGATTGGCGCGAATACAACGATTGATCGTGGTACGATGGATGATACGGTCGTCGGCGAGGGCACGAAGATCGACAATCAGGTCCAGATCGGCCACAACGTCCGCATCGGGCGTCACTGTGCCATCGTTTCGCAGGTCGGCATTGCCGGCAGCACGGTGCTTGGCGACGGCGTGCAGATCGGCGGTCAGGCAGGACTGAACGGACATATCAAGATTGGCGACGGGGTGCAGATCGCTGCAAAGAGCGGCGTGATCGGAGACATCCCCGCTGGTGAGCGCTACGGCGGTGTGCCGGCCCGCCCCATCAACGATTTTCTACGGGAGACGGCCGCGATTTTGGCGCGATCAACCGGCGGCAAGAAAACGGGAGAAAAGAATGACTGAGGAAGCAAAGACTTCGCTCTCTTCGGCAGATATCATCGAGATCATGAAGCTGCTGCCACACCGGTATCCGTTCTTGCTCGTAGACCGGATTATCGAGATCGATGGCGACGAATCCGCGGTCGGTATCAAGAACGTGACTGCAAACGAACCGCATTTCACCGGTCACTTTCCGGAATCGCCAATTATGCCGGGAGTTCTGCTCATCGAGGGGATGGCGCAGACGGCCGGCGCGATCTGCGCCAAGAAGCAGGGCGAAACCGGCAATCTCGTCTACTTCATGACGATCGATAACGCGCGTTTCCGCAAGCCGGTCGTTCCCGGCGATCGCGTCGAATACCACGTGAAGAAACAGAAACAGCGCGGTAATATCTGGAAGTTCCATTGCGATGCTAAGGTTGATGGAGCGCTCGTCGCCGAAGCCGACATCGGGGCGATGATCGTTCGCAAGGATCAGGCATGAGCACGATAGCAGCCAGCGCCAGCATTCACGCCATGGCGGTCGTCGAAGATGGCGCCGTGATTGGCGAGAACGTGAAGATCGGCCCTTTCTGCCATGTCGGGTCGAAGGTCGTGCTGGGTGATAACGTGGAGTTGCTGGCGCATTCGGTCGTATCCGGCAGGACGACGCTCGGTAAGGGGTGCCGCGTTTTCCCGATGGCCGTGATCGGCGGCGATCCGCAGAGCGTCCATCACGGCGGCGAAGAAACGACCTTGACGGTCGGCGACAACTGCACGTTCCGCGAGGGCGTCACGGTGAACACGGGTACCGCCGATTTTGGTGGCCAGACGATTGTCGGCGACAACAACCTTTTCCTGGCGAATTCGCATATCGCCCATGACTGCCGGGTAGGAAACAACGTCATCATGTCCAACAACGTGATGCTCGCCGGCCATGTGACTATTGAGGACCGTGTCATTCTTGGTGGTGGCTGTGCCGTGCACCAATTCACGCGTGTCGGTCGCCAGGCGTTCGTCGGCGGTCTCTCTGCGGTCAGCTATGACGTCATTCCCTATGGCATGCTGAACGGCAATCCGGGCCTTCTGAGTGGACTGAACGTCGTTGGCATGACTCGCGCCGGTGTTGACCGGGCGACGATTCATGCCGTGCGGCGCGCCTACAAGGCGATCTTCGAAGGCGCCGGTTCGATCCGTGCCAACGCCGCCGCGATCCGGGATGAATACGCCGATTGCGAGCAGGTCCTTCAGATCCTCGACTTCATCGCAGCCGATAGCGATCGCGCTCTTTCCTCTCCGACCAGGGGACAGAAAGGGTGATGCTTGGCTCTCGCGGGTGACATGGCAAAAGGCCGCTTGGCCATCATCGCAGGTAGCGGGCTTCTGCCGTCCTATGTCGCCACCGCGGCGCGGCAAGCAGGTGAAAATCCCTTTATTATCGCTCTGAAGGACGAGGCCGATCGCTCTTGGGAAGGCTTTGACCATGCGGTTATCGGGGTCGGAGATTTTGCCGCTCTCAGTCGGATATTCGAAGGCAACGGCATCGACCGCGTCGTGATGTCAGGTGGTGTACGCCGGCGTCCGGAATGGCGCGAAGTGCGGCCGACGCTGAGGACCCTCGTGAAATTACCGTCGACAATCCGGACGCTGCTCGCTGGTGGCGACGATACCGTGTTGCGGATGGTCATCACGCTGATCGAAGAGAATGGGCGCCGGGTCGTCGGCGCGCACGAGATCGCACCGGATCTGCTGGCATCGGTCGGTCCGCTGGGCGCTGTGCGACCAAGCCTCGATGATGCGAAGGACATCGCGCGAGCCGCAGAAGCAGCGGATGCGCTCGGCAGGCTGGACGTCGGCCAAGGGTCGGTGTCGGTCGGCGGTCGCATTGTCGCGCTCGAAGGCGTGGAAGGCACGGACAGCATGCTGGAGCGTGTCACCGAGCTGCGGTCGGCGGGGCGAATTTCTCAGCGCCGCCGCGGCGTGCTGGTGAAACTGTGCAAACCGCAGCAGGATATCCGCGCGGACCTGCCATCGATCGGCATTTCGACCATCGAGAACGTGCAGAGAGCAGGACTTGCCGGAGTGGCTGTGGAGGCAGGCCGCTCGCTCATCCTGGAGCGCGACGCCGTCATCAAGGCTGCCGATGAAGCCGGTATCTTTGTATGCGGACTGGATAGGGGATTGTCATCCTGGGGGCTGGCGTGAGCGAAGCTTCACTGAGAGTTGCCATTGTTGTTGGAGAGGTTTCGGGCGACCTCCTGGGTGCCGACCTGATCGCCGCTCTGAAACGAAAGTTTCCTGGCGACGTGGAACTCATCGGCGTTGGCGGCGAGGGGCTGGAGGCGCAGGGTCTGCGCTCGCTTTTCGATTTCGCCGACCTTCAGGTCATGGGCATCACCCAGGTGCTTTCGAAGCTGCCGCGGCTCGTTCGGCGTATCGGTGAGACGGCGTCGGCCATCATCGCCGCAAAGCCTGATGTGCTTATTATCGTCGACAGTCCCGACTTCACGCACAGAGTCGCAAAGCGTGTTCGCACGGCGCTGCCCAGCTTGCCTGTCGTCAACTACGTTTGCCCCAGCGTATGGGCGTGGAAGGAATACCGGGCGCAGCGCATGCTCGCCTATGTCGACCATGTGCTCGCTGTGTTGCCATTCGAACCGGACGTGATGCGCAAGCTGGGCGGGCCGCCGACAACTTATGTCGGCCACCGCTTGACAGCCGATCCCAACCTGTTGGATGCACGACGCCAGCGCGCGCAGACGAAGCCGCGAAACCAGGCCGACCGCAAGACAGTCATGCTTCTGCCGGGTTCGCGCTCGTCGGAGATCGCCAAGCTGCTGCCACACTTTGGCGATGCCATTAGCGAGTTGGTAGCGCGCAACGGCGAGATGCGTTTCATCTTGCCGACGATGCCACGCCGTGAAGCCATGATCCGTGAGCTCGTCAAGGATTGGACGGCCAAGCCGGAGATCGTGACGGGAGCCGAGGCGAAGTGGCGAGCATTCACGGAGGCCGATGCCGCCATGGCTGCCTCCGGCACTGTCGTGCTTGAGCTGGCTTTGACGGGCGTTCCCTGTGTTTCGGCGTACAAGACGGACTGGATCATCAGGCTCATGACCAGCAAGATCAAAACGTGGAGTGCTGCGCTTCCGAACTTGATCGCCGATTACGCTGTTGTGCCCGAGTATATCAACGACGTGGTCCGCGGCGGCAGCTTCGCTCGCTGGATGGAGAAGCTTTCAGCGGATAGCCTGCCACGGCAGGCAATGATGCAGGGCTTCGACGTTCTCTGGCAGAGAATGCAGACCGAGAAGCCGCCGGGAGAACATGCGGCAGAGATTGTTCTCGACGTTCTCCAAAAGAAAAAGCCCGGTCGTTTCTGACCGGGCTTTTTGCTGTCTGTGATCGCCGATTAGCGCTTGGAAACCGGCACGTAGTCGCGCTCCGGTTCGCCGACATAAAGCTGGCGCGGGCGACCGATACGCTGCTCCGGATCTTCGATCATCTCGTTCCACTGGGCAATCCAGCCGACCGTACGGGCCAGGGCAAACAGCACGGTGAACATGGTCGTGGGGAATCCCAGGGCCTTCAGCGTGATGCCGGAGTAGAAGTCGATGTTCGGATAGAGCTTCTTCTCGATGAAGTATTCATCGGTCAGGGCGATGCGCTCGAGTTCCATCGCAACTTCGAGCAACGGATCGTCCTTGACGCCGAGTTCGCCGAGAACCTCATGCGTCGTCTTCTGCATGATCTTGGCGCGCGGATCGTAGTTCTTGTAGACGCGGTGACCGAAGCCCATCAGGCGGAACGGATCGTTCTTGTCCTTGGCGCGGGCGATGTATTCCGGAATGCGGTCAACAGTGCCGATCTCAGTCAGCATGTTCAGCGCTGCCTCGTTGGCGCCGCCGTGTGCCGGGCCCCAGAGGCATGCAATGCCGGCTGCGATGCAGGCAAACGGGTTTGCACCCGACGAGCCGGCGAGGCGGACGGTCGAGGTCGACGCGTTCTGCTCGTGGTCGGCGTGCAGGATGAAGATGCGGTCCATGGCGCGGGCCAGAACCGGATTGACCACATATTCCTCGCAAGGAACTGCAAAGCACATGCGCAGGAAGTTCGACGCGTAGTCGAGATCGTTCTTCGGGTAAACGAAGGGCTGGCCGATGTGATACTTGTAGGCCATGGCGGCCAGCGTTGGCATCTTGGCGATCATACGCAGGCTTGCGACCATGCGCTGATGCGGATCGGTGATGTCGGTGGAGTCGTGGTAGAACGCCGACAGCGCGCCGACGCAACCGCACATGACAGCCATCGGATGTGCATCGCGGCGGAAGCCCGTGAAGAACCGGCTCATCTGCTCATGCACCATCGTGTGATGCGTCACGCGATAGTCGAAGTCCTTCTTCTGGGCTGCGGTCGGCAGTTCTCCGTAGAGAAGCAGATAGCAGACTTCGAGGAAGTCGCCGTGCTCGGCGAGCTGCTCGATCGGATAGCCGCGATGCAGCAGTACGCCGGCGTCACCGTCGATATAGGTGATTTTCGATTCACAGGACGCGGTCGAGGTGAAACCAGGATCGTACGTGAAGGAAGCCGTGTTCTTGTACAGGGCGCCGATATCGATGACGTCAGGACCGATCGTGCCGCTCTTGACGGCGAGATCGACTGATTTGTCACCGATTTTCAGTGTTGCGCTTTGTTCCGTCATTATGATCCTCCAAACTGGCGGTTGGCGCCATAAAAGCGCCATAGGGTTAAGCGTCGTCGATGATTGCTATATGATCGCGCGCCTAATGCCAAGTTACCGTGACGCCATTTTGTGCATCGCAGTATCAACTTTTGGGCACTTCTGCGATGACCCCTGCGCATAGCAGAAGCTGATGATTATCCTTAGCTTTTCCGGCTTCCGATTTTCCTTCAGATTTTCAATCGATTATTCTTGCTTGGAAGCCCGTGAGCTTTCATTCTGGTTGTAGGGGCGGCTGTTTTTGGGCGCAATGCATGCCGGGGTTGAGGCCATTGGAGGTGAGGGAAGCCACACCCGGCGCGGACGCGTTTGGGCGCGCGGCACAGCCTTCTTTCCTCGTGCCACGAGTTCCTGCGGAACCACCGCTAACTTTCCGGACGCAATCCTTCGTGCCGTGGCCGACACGGATAAGGACTGCGTCGGATCGTTGTACCTTGTGGCTTCGGCTCGCCGTGGCAACGGAGATAGAGCATGGGGGGTTCTTCCTGGTTTCGCCCGTCTTCGCTGGGGCGGGCGCGATCCTCTGGTTCGTGCTTGGAAGTGCCCCGGCCGAGCTCCCGATGGTGGCGTGGTTCGCGGCATTCGCCGTTGTCGCGCTGATGGCGGGCCCGGGGCGCAAGCTCATTCGAAATCTCGCATTGGCGGGCTTGCTCTGCGTAACGGGGATGTTCGCGGCCCAGTTCGAGACGTGGAGCAAGGCGACCATCATATTGGACAGCGGTGACGACGACGATCATCGGCCGTGTCGAGCGCCGGGAAGGGGATGGCCGTGGCCGGTGGCGTTACATCGTCTCCGTCTCATCGACGCAATCGCCCGAGATAAAGCGGCCACCTGAGCGTGTTTCCATGGTCGCGCGAGGGCAGGCGGAACCTTTCGCCATCGGTGAGTGGGTGACGGGCCGGGCGCGATTGACGCCGCCGGCTGGGCCAGCACTGCCCGGCTCAATGATTTTGCCTTCAGCGCCTATTTCGATGGCATCGGCGCGAATGGCTTCTTCTATGGCGCGCCAAGCGCTTCATCGCCTGTAACCACCGATCAGCGGTCCGTTTGGGACAGCGCTGTGAACTGGTTGGACGTGCTTCGAAGCGGAATAGGGGACCGTATCCGCGAAATCCTGCAGGGCGACACCGGCGCCTTCGCCGCTTCTCTTGTCACCGATGAGCGACGTGCGATCTCGCAAGAATCGACCGAGGCTCTGCGGCAGGCGGGGCTGGCTCATATCGTGGCAATCTCCGGCCTCAACATGGCGCTGTCTGCCGGCATCTTCTTCGTCGGCCTGCGCCAGTTGCTGAGCCTGTTTCCATCGTGCAGGCATACCCGACCAAGAAGATTGCCGCTGCCGGAGCGCTCGTGGCGCTGACGACCTACTACATGATCTCGGGCTTCGCGGTATCGGCGGAGCGTGCACTCATCATGATGGCGATCATGCTCGCCGCGGTGTTCTTCGATCGCCCGTCGATAAGCTTGCGCGACATTGTCTTGTCCGCGAGGGTGATCCTACTCCTGTTACCATCCGAGGCCCTGGGCCCGAGCTTCCAGATGTCGTTTGCGGAGACGCTTGCTCTCGTCCCGGGTTACGCGATCTGGTCAAGAAGGCCGCCGCGCGAACATCCCTTGCTGCAGGTCGCCGCAGTAAAGCCCGTCGTTTTCATCATACGCTTCTTTGGTGGCATCCTGCTGACCTCGATGATCGGCGGCTTCTCGACCGCGCTTTTCGCCGTCGAGCACTTCCACCGGCTCAGCGCTTATGGTCTGCCGGCAAATCTCATGGCCATGCCGGTGATCTCTTTCGTGGTGATGCCGATGGGCATGTTCGCTATGCTGCTGACACCGTTTGGCCTCGACGTCATTCCGTGGAAAATTGCCGGTTTCGGGCTCGACATCGTGATCGCCATTGCCCAGATGGTCTCGGCCTGGGGCGGCAATATCGATATCGGCAAATTGCCGGGTTGGTATTTTCCTGTGGCGGTTGCAGGGTTCCTCTTACTTGCCATTCTGCGCACCAAGATCCGCTACCTCGGCGCTGGTATTGCGGCGCTGGCAACAGCGCTTGTTGCGGTTGCGCCGAGCGAACCGCCGCCCGACATCGTCATTGCCGAAGACGGCAATCTCGTCGCGATTGTGAGAGGACAAGTCCTTGCACCGAACCGGCCGCATCCGCCTGACTTCATTTTCGACCAATTGCGAAGGGCGCTCGCCGCGGAGCTAGATCAACCACCGCGATTGTTGGAGGGTGTCAACGCTATCAGGCGGCGGGACAGTCAAGGCAGATCGGAAAGGTTATCTGCCGTGGAATTGCGCAATGCCCGCGATGCGTTACGTCAGGCTGCGACGAGCGCTGAGAACCGATTTGTATGCCTGAAAGGCGCCTGGTGCACAGCCACGCACGATAGCGGCTACGTCGTGACGATCGTCGAAAATCCCGCTTACTTCGGCGCTGCGGGCGATACGGCCGATATCGTCGTGACACCCGCTCGCCTCCGCACGACGGGGTGCCGGTCAGGCGCACTTTTGTTCACCGGCGAAACCTTGCGTCGCTTTGGTGGCGCTGAGGTAAGGATCGACGATCAAGGTAGCCCCGTCGTCACGACGGCCTATACGAGGCTCGACCGCCCTTGGATCCGCCATCGGGCGTATAATTGGCGAAGCGGCACCTTTGACGGCGAGCCGCTTGCCTTCAATGATAGCGGCGAATGAGGCCGACAAGCTTGCCCTGGACCTTGACACGGTCAGGCCCGAAAATGCGCGTCTCGTAAGCCGGGTTCGCCGCCTCAAGTGCAATGGAGGCGCCTTTCCGGCGGAAGCGCTTGAGCGTCGCTTCCTCATCATCGACAAGCGCAACAACGATGTCGCCGGCATTGGCGGTGCTGCCGTTGCGGATGATTACCGTGTCGCCATCAAAGATGCCGGCCTCGATCATCGAGTCGCCCTTGACCTCAAGCGCATAGTGCTCGCCTGGGCCAAGCATGTCCGCCGGAACCGTGATGTCATGGGTATTGTTCTGAATTGCCGAAATCGGTACGCCGGCAGCAATCCGTCCCATGACCGGTACAGAGGCAGAACCGCCGTTGTCACCCTGCGGCGCTGGCTTCGGCGCCACAACTGGCTGTGGTTTGCCGAGGCTGCCTTCGATAACGCTCGGCGAAAAACCGCGGCGGGGCTGCAGGCTCGGGTTATATGCCTCGGGCAGTTTGATGACTTCCAGAGCGCGGGCCCGATTCGGCAGTCGGCGAATGAAGCCCCGTTCCTCCAGCGCGGTAATCAGGCGGTGGATGCCTGACTTCGACGCGAGGTCCAAGGCATCCTTCATTTCATCAAAAGAAGGGGGGACACCGGACTCCTTCATTCGCTCGTGAATGAAGAGAAGAAGCTCCTGTTGCTTGCGCGTCAGCATCGAAGTTGAACCCCAGAGTCGTGAAACAAAGCCAGAACAGACACTATATGTTCCATATGTGTTCCGCAAGTACCTAAATTTTCGTAAAACTTGCCTGCAACTTGCTGAGTTTTTGCGTCTCATTTGACCGAAAGCGTAGAAGGGGGTTGCATTGTCCTGTTGCCCGGCGCACATCTTCGCAAATTCCGGAGAAGTTGCCATGAGCGAAGCACATCCGCTGGACCACATCGTGCTGCCGGTTCCAAATATCAGGCTCTCACGCGAGCGTCTCGGAAAGCTGGGATTCACCGTCGCGCCCGACGCCCGGCACCCGTTTGGGACCGAGAATGCCTGCATATTCTTCGCCGACGAAACTTATCTGGAGCCTCTCGGGGTCGCTAATGCCGAACTGCATGAAGCTTCGGCGCAGAAAGGCAATGTCTTCACCGCGCGGGACCGTGCCTTTCGATTCCGATGTGGAGACGATGGGCTGTCTGCCGTGGTCTTTGCGACGGCGGATGCCGATCGCGACCATGCCCGGTTTCTGTCCGAAAAGATCAATGGCGGCGAGATGCTGCAGTTCGAGCGGCCGATGAAGATGCCCGGTGGCTCGGAGGTGACGGCCGCATTCAAGCTCGCCTTTGCAGTTGACCTGCGCGCTCCCGATTTCTTTTTCTTCACATGCCAACGTGTCAACCCGCTGCCAGCCGACCGGAAAGCCCTGCAAGTGCATCCAAATGGGGTGGTTGGGATCGCAGAGATCGTGCTTGGGGCACCCGACCCCAAGGCGTTTGGACCATTCCTGCGCGCCGCCGCCCACAGTTTGGGAACGACCAATGAGGCCTTCGGTGTGAGTGTGACAACTCCGAATGCCAGAGTGAGTGTTCTCTCCCCGGATGGACTGGACGCCTACTTCGACATCCCTGCGCCTTCCGACGATCGCGGTCTGCGTGGTGTTGCCATCGTTTTCAAAGTCGGCGATCTCGCCGTGACAGAAGCGCAATTGGCTGCTAACGGGATGACCTATACGCGCAAGAACAATCGAATTCTGGTGAAGGCCGCGCCCGGACAGGGCGCTCTCTTCGCCTTCGAGGAGAAACGATGAGCCAGACAAATTCCGAAGTCGTGGTCGGCGAAGGCGCCGGCCGCGTCACCTTTTCGAATTCCGGCAAGCTGTCGCTGATTGCCGGGCCTTGTCAGATGGAGAGCCGCGAGCATGCCTTCATGGTCGCCGGTGTGCTGAAGGAACTGTGCGACAAGCTTGGTCTCGGCCTCGTCTACAAGTCCTCCTTTGACAAGGCGAACCGGACGTCGCTGTCAGCGCAGCGCGGTATCGGCCTCGAAACGGCGCTTGAAGTGTTTGCCGATCTCAAGAAGGAATACGGCTTTCCTGTCCTGACCGACATTCATACCGAAGAGCAGTGTGCCAAGGTGTCCACCGTCGTCGACATCCTGCAGATCCCAGCTTTCCTCAGCCGTCAGACCGACCTGCTCGTTGCCGCCGCCAAGACCGGCCGCGTCATCAACGTCAAGAAGGGGCAGTTCCTCGCGCCCTGGGACATGAAGAACGTCCTCAACAAGCTGAATTCGAGCGGAAATCCGAACATCTTGCTTTGCGAACGCGGTGCTTCCTTCGGCTACAATACGCTGGTCTCCGACATGCGATCGCTGCCTATCATGGCGGCGATGGGCGCCCCCGTGGTCTTCGACGCCACGCATTCGGTCCAGCAGCCGGGCGGGCAGGGCGGTTCGAGCGGAGGGCAGCGCGAGTTCGTGGAGACGCTCGCGCGTGCGGCGGTCGCTGTCGGCGTCGCTGGCGTATTCGTGGAAACCCACGAAGATCCTGACAATGCGCCTTCGGATGGTCCCAACATGGTCTATCTGCGGGATATGCCGCGGCTTCTCGAAAAGCTGCTGGCCTTCGATGCGATTGCCAAGGCGGGATAAATGGATGGACGTGCACGCTGTCAACCGGCGAGCGCCAACCTCGTCTTTGTGGGATATGCCGATCCTGCCGTCCTCTCCGTGCCTTCGAGAGCGAAGCGAGAGAGCAGGTGATTGAGGTGTAGAGCCTCGTTGCCAAGCTCGCGGCAGGCTGCGCTGGTTTCCTCCGCCATCGCGGCGTTTTGTTGGGTGACGCTGTCCATGGTGTTGACGGCGGCATTGACCTCGACGAGCGCGGTCGTCTGTTCAGAGGAAGAGCGCACGATCGCCTCGATCAGCGTCGTCACCTTCAGCACCTGCTGATCGATACTGTTCAAGGCTTCGCCGGTGCGGTTCACCAAGGCAACGCCGGTTGACACCTGACTGGACGAAGTCTCGACCAACTGCTTGATTTCCTTCGCCAGCTTGGCAGAGCGGCCGGCGAGGTCGCGCACTTCTTGCGCCACGACGGCAAAACCCTTTCCGGCCTCGCCTGCACGAGCGGCCTCAACACCAGCATTGAGCGCGAGCAAGTTGGTCTGGAAGGCGATCTCGTCGATGACGTTGATGATTTCGCCGATCTGCACGGATGATGCTTCGATCTTCTCCATCGCAGCTACGGCCTCGTGCACGACAGTTGCCGAATAGCTGGCGCTTTCCTTCGTCACCGTCATCATCGCGTTTGCTTCATGGGCGCGTTCCGACGAGTTTTTGACCGTAACCGTGATCTGATCTAACGCCGAGGCTGCCTGCTCCAGCGATGCGGCCTGATGTTCCGTTCGCCGGGCCAGATCATCCGTGCTTGTTGCGATTTCGCTGGTGCCAGTCCTGACCGTAGTGGTTGCTGTCGCGATATCCCTCATTGTGCCGGAAAGCGTGCGGACGCTCGAATTGAACTGCTCGCGTAGCCTCTCGTAGTCTGGCGCGAACGGTTCGTTGAGCTGGACGGTGAGGTCGCCGCGGGAAAGACGGTCCAGGCCGCGGCTTAGGCTCACGATGATGCGTTCGCGGCCGGCATCCTCATCAGCCTTGGAGGCGGCCAGCGCCGCATCGCGCTGGGCTTGGGCCAGGCGCTCCGCATCCTGGTGTTCGCGGATTTTGTTCCGTTCTTGCGCCGATTCGCGAAACACGGTGACGGCGCGTGCCATTTCGCCAATTTCATCGACACGGTGGCTGAAGGGGACTTCCTTGGAATAGTCGCCGCCCGCCAGGATCGCCATGTAGTCGCGCATCGCCGAAAGTGGCACGATTGCGCGCCGGCGGAAGGCGTAGAGGCCGCCAAGAAGCAGGCAAAGCGAGACCGCCGCAGATGCAACCGTAATCGCCGAGAGAATGCTTGTCTGTTCGGCCGCGTCTTTTTCAGCCTTTGCCAGGAAAGCGTTCGCCATATCAACGAGCTGGTTGACCGCCGTTTCGTGGATATGAAAATTTGTCGCAAGCTTCTCGAAGGCTGTCGGGATGACCGCAGAGTCGTGGTTAAGGATGGCGGGCGCGAGTTCGTCCTGCATCACCTTCCAGAACGTATCGCCTTTGATGAGGACGTCGTTCACAAGCTTTTCCTTGAGGTCTGCGCTGAGCGCGGTTGCCTGCCAATACTTGCGGCGATCCTCATAGGCGGGCTTCAGGACATTCTGAATGCGGTCGATGTTCTTTCCGGCGACCTCCGGGCGCTGCACCGCCTCGAGTGCAAGCATGTAGGATTCAACGACATAGAGGGGCGGCGGCAGAATATCGGCAACGAGATCCTTGCCGTAGACGATTTGCCGGTACATCTCGCCGTTCACGCGTAGCTTATTGAAGGCGTAGTTTTGTATGCTGATCGAAGCAATGAGCCCGGCGGCGACGACCACCGCGAAGATGGCAAGGCTTCGTGCAATATTGAGTTTCATCCTATGCCCCGTAAATTGTAATAGTGAACGACGTCGCTTCTGAAACCATTGGAAATTTTCGAGCAGCAGCTACGGATCGTGGCAGGCGGCTTGGCCGCATAAGGAAGCGCATCATGCAATAACGCCTGCCGAAGAAGGTGTTATTTCCTTTCGGCCATTAACTATAAATGTGATTGGTTACTGGTCGATAAATTTGCAACCAGCTTGAAAGTCAAAATTTATATTTCCAAAACTTCAGGTTTTGAAAGTTGATAAGCGTTGTCTCGAACCAACGGCCGGGGCGTGGCTTCAAAAGCCTGACATATTCACCCGTTAGGGCCGTGGCATGCCATCTGTCGTCAGTGTGGCATTGTAATTTGTGTGCCTTCGATTAAACAGGCTTCCAACGTTATCACCCACCGAGCAGGAAGAACCGATGACTGCAATTACCGACATTATCGCCCGCGAGATTCTCGACAGCCGTGGCAATCCGACTGTCGAAGTCGATGTCTATCTCGAAGACGGCAGCATGGGCCGTGCGGCGGTGCCGTCGGGCGCTTCCACCGGTGCTCACGAAGCTGTTGAAGTTCGCGATGGTGGCAATCGCTATCTCGGCAAGGGTGTTGAAAAGGCTGTCGAAGCCGCCAACACCGAAATCTTTGACGCGATCGGCGGCATTGATGCCGAAAACCAGATCCAGATCGACAACATCATGATCGAACTGGACGGCACGCCGAACAAGTCGCGCCTCGGCGCCAACGCCATCCTCGGCGTATCGCTCGCGGTTGCCAAGGCTGCTGCCCAGGCTGCCGGCCTGCCGCTCTACCGTTATGTCGGTGGCGCCAGCGCCCACCTGCTGCCGGTCCCGATGATGAACATCATCAACGGTGGCGCGCATGCCGATAACCCGATCGACTTCCAGGAGTTCATGATCCTGCCGGTCGGCGCCGATTCCATTCGCGAAGCCGTTCGCATGGGTTCGGAAGTTTTCCACGTCCTCAAGAAGGAACTGTCGGCTCAGGGCCACAACACCAACGTCGGCGACGAAGGCGGCTTCGCACCGGGCCTGAAGAGCGCCCCTGAAGCCCTCGACTTCATCATGAAGTCGATCGAGAAAGCCGGCTACAAGCCTGGAGACGATATCTGCCTTGGCCTCGATTGCGCCTCGACGGAATTCTTCAAGGATGGCAAGTACGTTCTCGAAGGCGAAGGCCGCACGCTGGAGCCGGGCGCCATGGCAGAATACCTCGCGCAGCTCGCGGGCCAGTATCCGATCGTCTCGATCGAAGACGGCATGGCCGAGGACGATTGGGACGGCTGGAAGGCGCTGACCGATCTCGCTGGCAAGAAGGTTCAGCTGGTCGGCGATGATCTCTTCGTCACCAACTCGGCTCGCCTGCGCGACGGTATCAAGATGGGCGTCGCCAACTCGATCCTCATCAAGGTCAACCAGATCGGCTCGCTGACGGAAACGCTCGATGCCGTCAACACCGCGCACAAGGCAGCCTACACCGCCGTCATGTCGCACCGTTCGGGCGAAACCGAAGATTCGACGATTGCCGATCTGGCGGTTGCCACCAACTGCGGTCAGATTAAGACCGGCTCGCTGTCGCGCTCGGACCGCCTCGCCAAGTACAACCAGCTGATCCGCATCGAAGAAGGTCTTGGCCCGCAGGCCCGCTATGCCGGTCGCTCGATCATCCGCGGCTAATTGCGCCTGATTTCAACCACTTCGACCCGCGCCTTCGAAAGGCGCGGGTTTTTTCTTGCCCGATTTTTCATAGTCAACGGACAGTTAATCTCTGCCCGGTAGTCTTGAGCGCATCGAGGTAATGCGTTCGAGCGTGCGTTTATGTGGACAAAGCATCACAAGAAGAAAAAGATCGGTCGTTTCGTGGTTCCCGCGATGACGGTCGCGTTTCTCTCCTACTTCGGCTATCATTGCATTCATGGTGATTACGGTCTGCGGGCAACCGAGGGGTTCGAGCGCCAGCGGATAGCGCGCGAAAGGGAGTTGGCGGTTCTGAAAGGCAAGCGCGAGCATCTTGAAAAGCAGGTCGCGCTGCTGAGCGACGGTTCGATGGACAAGGACATGCTGGACGAGAAAGCGCGTCTTCAGCTTAATGTTTCTCGCGCCGATGAGATCGTCATATTCAATCACTATTCGAATTAACCGAAATTCAGTTAATCGAAATAAAGCGTTATTTATCAGTGATTTAATGATGAATACGAGCCATGCATTTATGGCATTGCTGTGGCTAAATTTCTTCCCTATGGTGTGCGCCACCAAAGAACCGACAAACCCATAGGGAGGGTTGAATGGCGCCGCGAAAAACCGCGACCGTTTCCAGCCGTAAAACTAGCGCAAAGCCGGCAAACAAGGCCTCGAATGGTGGTCCTGTCGCTGATTTCACGCGCGACGAGGAGCTCAAGGCCTACCGCGAAATGCTGCTGATCCGCCGCTTCGAAGAGAAGGCCGGGCAGCTCTACGGCATGGGCTTCATTGGCGGTTTCTGTCACCTCTACATCGGTCAGGAAGCTGTCGTCGTCGGCATGCAGATGGCGCAAAAAGAAGGCGATCAGGTTATCACCGCCTATCGCGATCACGGCCATATGCTGGCGACCGGCATGAGCGCGCGTGGCGTCATGGCCGAACTGACCGGCCGCCGTAGCGGTTATTCGCGCGGCAAGGGCGGCTCGATGCACATGTTCTCGAAAGAGAAGCATTTTTACGGCGGTCACGGCATCGTCGGCGCCCAGGTTTCGCTCGGAACGGGTCTCGCTTTCGCCAATCGCTACCGCGGCAACGACAGCGTTTCCGTCGCTTACTTCGGTGACGGTGCTGCGAACCAGGGCCAGGTCTACGAGAGCTTCAACATGGCTGCTCTCTGGAAGCTCCCGATCATCTACATCGTCGAAAACAACCGTTACGCCATGGGCACCTCGACTGCCCGCGCGACCGCGCAGTCGAACTACTCCCTGCGTGGCTCCGGCTTCGGCATCCCCGGCATCCAGGTCGATGGCATGGATGTCCGCGCCGTGAAGGCCGCAGCCGACGAAGCCCTCGAGCATTGCCGCTCCGGCAAGGGTCCGATCATCCTCGAGATGCTGACCTACCGCTATCGCGGTCACTCGATGTCCGACCCGGCGAAGTACCGCACGAAGGAAGAAGTGCAGAAGATGCGCTCCGAGCAGGATCCGATCGAGCAGGTGCGTGCGCGCCTCCTTGAGAAGGGTTGGGCCTCGGAAGACGATCTGAAGGCGATCGACAAGGATGTCCGCGATATCGTTGCCGACAGCGCCGACTTCGCCCAGTCCGATCCTGAGCCGGATGCATCCGAGCTCTACACTGACATTCTGCTCTAATCGGGGAGGGACGACCCATGCCAATCGATATTCTCATGCCCGCCCTCTCTCCGACGATGGAAGAAGGCACGCTTTCCAAGTGGCTCAAGCAGGAAGGCGACGCCGTCAAGTCTGGTGACGTGATCGCCGAAATCGAAACCGACAAGGCAACGATGGAAGTCGAAGCCGTCGATGAAGGCGTCATCGGCAAGCTCCTGGTTCCGGCCGGCACAGAAAACGTGAAGGTCAATGCCAAGATCGCGGTCCTGCTTCAGGACGGCGAATCGGCGTCCGACATCTCTGCCGCACCTGCCGCGCAGCGCGCACCTGCCGCTGCCGCTCCGCAGGCGGAAAAGCCTGCTGCCGCTGCTGCTCCGGTTCCGGCCGAGCCGAAGGCTGCCGTGCCGAACGATCCGGAAATTCCGGCTGGTACGGAAATGGTCTCCATGACTGTTCGCGAAGCGCTTCGCGATGCCATGGCCGAAGAAATGCGCGCCGACGACAGCGTCTTCGTCATGGGCGAAGAAGTTGCCGAATACCAGGGCGCCTACAAGGTCACCCAGGGTCTTCTGCAGGAATTCGGCGCCCGCCGCGTCATCGACACCCCGATCACCGAGCACGGCTTTGCCGGCGTCGGCGTCGGTGCTGCCATGTCCGGTCTGAAGCCGATCGTCGAGTTCATGACCTTCAACTTCGCCATGCAGGCGATCGACCAGATCATCAATTCCGCCGCCAAGACGCTCTACATGTCCGGTGGCCAGATGGGTGCTCCGATCGTCTTCCGCGGCCCGAACGGTGCAGCTGCCCGCGTCGGTGCCCAGCACAGCCAGGACTACTCGGCATGGTACAGCCAGATCCCGGGCCTCAAGGTCGTCATGCCCTACACGGCATCCGACGCAAAGGGTCTGCTCAAGGCTGCCATCCGCGATCCGAACCCTGTTGTCTTCCTCGAGAACGAAATCCTCTACGGTCAGCATTTCGATGTGCCGAAGCTCGATAATTTCGTTCTCCCGATCGGCAAGGCTCGCATCCATCGTCCGGGCAAGGACGTCACGATCGTCTCCTTCGGCATCGGCATGACCTATGCCACCAAGGCCGTCGCCGAACTCGAAAAGATCGGCATCGATGCCGAGCTGATCGATCTGCGCACGCTGCGCCCGATGGACCTTCCAACCGTGATTGAATCGGTCAAGAAGACCGGCCGTCTGGTCACCGTCGAGGAAGGCTATCCGCAGAACTCGGTCGGCACCGAAATCGCTACCCGCGTCATGCAGCAGGCCTTTGACTACCTCGATGCGCCGGTTCTCACGATCGCCGGCAAGGACGTTCCGATGCCCTACGCCGCCAATCTCGAGAAGCTCGCACTGCCGAGCGTCGCCGAGGTCGTCGATGCCGTAAAGGCCGTTTGCTACAAGTAACAAGGGGAGGGTATTTCGATGCCTATCAACATCACGATGCCTGCCCTCTCTCCGACGATGGAAGAAGGCAATCTGGCCAAGTGGCTCGTCAAGGAAGGCGACACGGTCAAGTCGGGCGACATCATTGCGGAAATCGAAACCGACAAGGCAACGATGGAAGTCGAAGCCGTCGATGAGGGCACGGTTGCCAAGATCGTCGTTCCTGCCGGCACGGAAGGCGTCAAGGTCAATGCCTTGATCGCCGTACTTGCTGCCGATGGCGAAGATGTATCCGCTGCTGCAAGCGGTGCAGGCTCTGCCGCACCGGCGCCGAAGGCTGCTGAAGCCCCGAAGACGGAAGCAGCGCCGGCAGCACCGGCTCCGGCTGCTGCCGCACCGGTTCCTGCAGCCGCTCCCGCAGGCGGAAATCGCACCTTCTCCTCGCCGCTTGCGCGTCGACTCGCCAAGGAATCCGGCATCGATCTCTCGGCCATATCAGGCTCCGGCCCTCACGGCCGCGTTGTCAAGAGCGATGTCGAAGCGGCCGTGTCAGGTGGTGGTGCAAAGGCTGCTCCGGCTGCTGCTGCTCCGCAGGCTGCCGCACCGGCTCCTGCTGCAGCCCCGAAGGGCGCATCGGACGAGAGCGTTCTCAAGCTGTTCGAACCGGGCTCTTACGAGCTCGTGCCGCATGATGGCATGCGCAAGGTCATCGCCAAGCGCCTCGTCGAGTCCAAGCAGACTGTGCCGCACTTCTACGTCACCGTGGATTGCGAGCTCGATGCACTGATGTCTCTGCGTGCCCAGCTGAACGATGCCGCTCCCCGCAAGGATGGTGCGCCGTCCTACAAGCTGTCGGTCAACGATATGGTCATCAAGGCTATGGCGCTGGCTCTGCGCGATGTTCCGGATGCGAACGTCTCCTGGACCGAAGCCAACATGGTCAAGCACAAGCACGCCGATGTCGGCGTTGCCGTCTCGATCCCTGGCGGCCTGATCACCCCGATCATCCGCAAGGCCGAGGAGAAGACCCTGTCGGCCATCTCCAACGAGATGCGTGATCTCGGCAAGCGCGCCAAGGATCGCAAGCTGAAGCCCGAAGAATACCAAGGCGGAACCAGCTCGGTCTCCAACATGGGCATGATGGGCGTCAAGCAGTTCGCAGCCGTCATCAACCCGCCGCATGCAACGATCCTCGCAGTCGGCGCAGGCGAGCAGCGCCCCGTCGTCAAGAACGGCCAGCTGGCTGTCGCAACCGTGATGACGGTCACGCTGTCGACCGACCATCGCTGCGTCGACGGCGCGCTTGGTGCGGAACTGCTGCAGGCGTTCAAGGGCTACATCGAAAATCCGATGGGTATGCTCGTCTGAGACCGGAGCGGAGGCGGAAATGACGAAGACCGTTCTTTGCTATGGTGACTCGCTGACTTGGGGCTATGACGCCGACACGATCGGACGTCATGCCTACAAGGATCGTTGGCCAAGTGCGCTTCAGGCGGCACTCGGCAACGAAGTGCGGATCATCGCCGAAGGATTGAATGGGCGAACCACCGCCTTCGACGACCATCTCGCCGACTGCGACCGGAATGGCGCACGCATCCTTCCGACGATTCTGCAGAGCCATGCGCCGATTGATCTCGTCATTTTGCTGCTCGGCACCAACGACATGAAGCCTGTCGTGGCGGGTTCGGCCTTTGCCGCCTGCCAGGGCATCGCCCGGCTGGTGCGGTTGATCCGCAACCATGCCTGGCCCTTCGAATTCGACGGTCCGGACATCCTGATCGTCGCGCCGCCGAAGGTGCGTGAGACGGCAAACGTGCCATTTGCGGCATCGTTCGTCGGCGCTATCGAGGAGTCGGCGAAGCTTCCGACCCTTTATCGTGATCTCGCGGACGAGCTCGGCTGCGGCTTCTTCGACGGCAATTCAGTGGCGAAGACGACACCTCTCGACGGTATTCACCTCGACGCTGAAAATACCCGCGCTCTCGGGCGCGGCATGGAATCGACTGTGCGGATGATGCTGGGGCTTTGAGCATGGGATCCTTCGCTTCGCTTCGTCCCGCGACGCGGGAGGATGCGACGGAGCTGGCTTTACTCACGGACATCGCTTCCCATGGTTTCGCCTCCTGGCTCTGGCTGGTGGAGCTTGGAAACGGTGGGGGCGATACGCCGATGGAGCGTGGACGGCAGAAGCTGCGTGGCGACCAGGGGCAAGGCAACTGGAGCGACGCCGTGATTGCAGAAGCCCATGGCGAGATCGCGGGAGCCGCGATCGGCTACGGTCTCGGCGAAGGCATACGGAATATCGAGGCGGATCGCCCGGCGCTGAAGCCGGTCATCGATCTGCAGAAAATGGTGGTGGGAAGCTGGTTTGTCGGAACGCTCGGTGTCTACAGCCATCTGCGTGGCATCGGGATCGGTCGACGGCTTCTCATGGATCAGATTGAGCGTGCGGAAAATGCGCCGGTCAGCCTGATTACCGCAGGTTACAACGAGGCGGCTCTGTCGCTTTACAAGAAGAATGGATTTTCGGAGGCGGCGCGAACGAATGCCGTGGCCTTCTTCGAAAACGGCAGGAAACACGAGTGGGTGCTTCTCACCCGCGACGCCCGATAGCAAAGGCAGGGAAACATGGCTGAGAACTACGACGTCATCATCATCGGCTCCGGACCCGGGGGCTATGTCGCCGCTGTGCGCGCCAGCCAGCTCGGTCTCAAGACCGCGATCGTCGAACGCGAGCATCTGGGCGGCATTTGCCTGAACTGGGGCTGCATTCCAACCAAGGCTCTGCTCCGCTCGGCCGAAATTCTCGACCATTCCAATCACCTGAAGGACTACGGTCTCGTGCTGGAAGGCAAGGTCAGCGCCGACGTGAAGGCGGTCGTTGCGCGCTCGCGCGCCGTCTCCGCACGCCTCAACGGAGGCGTCGGCTTCCTGATGAAGAAGAACAAGGTCGACGTGATCTGGGGCGAGGCCAAGATCACCAAGCCGGATGAGATCGTCGTCGGCAAGTCGTCGAAGCCGGTCGTCGAGCCACAGCATCCCGTGCCGAAGGGTGTCAAGGGCGAGGGCACTTACACCGCCAAGCACATCATCGTTGCAACAGGTGCGCGTCCCCGCGCCCTGCCGGGCATCGAGCCGGACGGTAAGCTGATCTGGACCTATTTCGAAGCGCTGAAGCCGGATGTACTGCCGAAGTCGTTGATCGTCATGGGCTCGGGCGCGATCGGCATCGAATTCGCAAGCTTCTATCTGTCGATGGGCGTGGACGTGACGGTGGTCGAAGTCTTGCCTACCATCATGCCGGTCGAGGATGCGGAAGTTACTGCGATCGCCCGCAAGCAGATGGAAAAGCGCGGCATGAAGATCTTCACGAGCGCCAAGGTCGCGAAGGTCGAAAAATCCGCCAACAGCATCACCGCGCATGTCGAGACGTCGGATGGCAAGATACAGCAGATCACGGCGGATCGCATGATTTCGGCTGTCGGCGTGCAGGGCAACATCGAAAACCTCGGCCTTGAGGCAGTTGGCGTCAAGACGGATCGCGGCTGCGTCGTCATCGACGGTTACGGCAAGACCAACGTTCCTGGCATTTACGCGATCGGTGACGTCGCCGGCCCGCCGATGCTCGCTCACAAGGCGGAGCACGAAGGCGTCGTCTGCGTCGAGAAGATCGCCGGCCTGCCGAACGTTCATGCGACCGACAAGGGCAAGGTCCCGGGCTGCACCTACTGCAACCCCCAGGTTGCCTCCGTCGGTCTCACGGAAGCCAAGACCAAGGAATTGGGCCGCGACATCCGTGTCGGTCGCTTCTCCTTTGCCGCCAACGGCAAGGCGATCGCGCTTGGCGAAGATCAGGGTCTCTGCAAGGTCATCTTCGACAGGAAGACCGGCGAGCTGCTCGGCGCCCACATGGTTGGCGCTGAGGTCACCGAGCTCATCCAGGGCTTTGTCGTCGCAATGAACCTAGAGACCACGGAAGAGGAACTTATGCACACGATCTTCCCGCATCCGACGGTTTCCGAAACGATGAAGGAAGCGGTTCTGGATGCTTATGGTCGTGTCCTGAACGCTTGATCGTTTCCTCCCTATTGTCGAAGGTGGAAAAAGCAAAAGCCGATCATCATGTTTATGGTGTGTCGGCGCCATCATCGTGGTTCTGATTGCAAGGGCGATATCGTAAAGAGGCGAGGGCAGATGGAAGGCGTAGGCTGGATCGCAGCGATCATCATTGGCGGCTTTGCGGGTTGGCTCGCGGGCAAGCTGATGGAGGTTCGCTACGGAGTATTGCTCAATATCGTGCTCGGCATCGTCGGCTCGGTGGTCGCAACTGCGATTCTGGCGCAATTTCATATAGAGGTGGCCGGCGGCAGGCTCGGCTACTTCATCACGGGTTTTCTTGGTGCCTGCTTGCTGATATTCGTCGCGCGGCTAGTCCGCCGATAGATAGGGCTTTTGCCGCATGGAGCGGCGGAGATTTGAACTGCCATGGTAACCATTCTCGATACGATCAATCCTGACACCAAGCGTGTGCGGCATCCCGAAAAGGCCCATCGGCCTGACCAGGAGGTCCTGCGCAAGCCGGATTGGATCCGCGTCAAGGCGCCAACCTCCAAGGGGTACGCGGAGACGCGCTCGATCGTGAAGGAGCATAAGCTCGTCACCGTTTGCGAAGAGGCTGGTTGCCCCAATATCGGCGAGTGCTGGGACAAGAAGCACGCGACCTTCATGATCATGGGCGAGATCTGTACCCGCGCCTGCGCCTTCTGCAACGTCTCGACCGGCAAGCCGAACGCGCTCGACATGGCCGAGCCGGAGAATGTCGCCAAGGCGGTAAAGGAGATGGGGCTCTCCCACGTCGTCATCACTTCGGTCGACCGCGATGATCTGGAAGACGGCGGCGCCGAGCATTTCGAGAAGGTGATCTGGGCGATCCGTGCTGCCTCGCCGACGACGACCATCGAAATCCTGACGCCCGACTTCCTGAAGAAGCCAGGTGCCCTGGAGCGCGTCGTTGCCGCAAAGCCCGACGTCTTCAATCACAACATGGAAACGGTTGCCGGCAACTACCTGACGGTTCGTCCGGGAGCTCGTTACTTCCACTCCATCCGCCTGCTGCAGCGCGTGAAGGAACTGGACCCCACCATGTTCACCAAATCGGGCATCATGGTCGGTCTCGGCGAGGAACGAAACGAAGTGCTGCAGCTGATGGACGACTTGCGGACCGCAGACGTCGACTTCCTGACTATCGGCCAGTACCTGCAGCCAACCCGCAAGCACCACGCGGTGATGAGCTTCGTTACGCCTGACGAATTCAAGTCCTACGAGACGGTCGCCTATACCAAGGGCTTCCTGATGGTGGCTTCGAGCCCGCTGACGCGTTCGTCGCACCATGCCGGCGACGACTTCGCACGCCTGAAGGCCGCACGCGAGAAAAAGCTGCTGATCGCAGCGGAATAATCAACGAGCGCTTGCATTTTTCAAAAGCCGCGGCGATCTTCCCGCGGCTTTTTGATTGCAGAGGCGACGAGAATGCCGGCTTATATCGACGATATGCGCAAGGTTGCCGGACTGCTGCGCCAGTCCGAGCGCATCATGGTCATCGGCTGCTCCGGCGGCGGCAAGAGCACCTTGTCGCGAAAACTCAGCCGCAAGCTCGATCTTCCTTATTTTTCCATGGATAAAGAGTTCTTCTGGCTGCCGGGCTGGGTCAAGCGCCCGAAAGGGGAAGAGCGCCATCTGATCGGTAACGTCGTCGCCGGCGAACGTTGGCTCATGGACGGAACCGGCCCATCCACCTTCGATATTCGTGTCCCCCGCACGGAGCTGGTCGTCTGGGTACGCATGCCGCGCTGGCTTTGTCTGTGGGGAATCTGCAAACGCGCGTTCCTCCATCTCGGAAGGACGCGGCCAGACATGGCGCCCGGATGCCTGGAGCGAGTGCCGGACCGGGAGCTTCTCACTTACATCTGGATGTTCGAGAAGCGGTTCGCGCCCCTGGTGATTGCTGCTCTCGACAAGCATGGCCCGAATGTTCCGGTTTTTCAGCTGAAAAGCCGGCGGGAGGTGAACCACCTTCTTGATCTTCTCGGCGCTCCTACTTAACTGCCGATCATGCCTCAGTTCGAAACGCATCACTCCGTCCCGCATTCCGCCGATCAGATGTTCGATCTCGTCGCCGACATCGAGCATTATCCCCAGTTTCTTCCGCTCTGCGAGGCGCTAAGCATTCGCAGCCGCAAGGAACGTGACGGCAAGGTTCTGCTGATCGCCGATATGACCGTCGGTTACAAGGCGATCCGCGAAACCTTCACGACGCAGGTGCTGTTGAACCGGGCCGAGCGCCTCATCGAGGTCAAGTATATCGATGGACCATTCCGCTATCTCGACAACCGCTGGCGTTTCGAGGAGACGGCAACAGGCTCCAACATTCACTTCTTCATCGACTACGAGTTCAAGAGCCGCATCCTGGGGGCAGTCATGGGGTCGATGTTCGATCGCGCCTTCCGCATGTTCTCGGAAGCCTTCGAAACGCGGGCGACGAAGATTTACGGCTGAGCCAGTTCCTGGATCATGCCAAGCGCGGTCCTGACCGTCGCAAGCCGCACCTCACCGCGACCGATGTCGCCGTAGAGCATCTTCCGATGAATAAGCCCGCCAGAGCGCGACTTGGCCGCGAGGTGGACGAGACCGACCGGTTTCTCCACCGATCCACCGCTTGGCCCGGCAACGCCCGTTACGGCGACGGCAATGGCCGCGCGGGAGCGGAAGAGGGCGCCGTGCACCATTTGCCGCGCCGTCTCCTCCGAGACCGCGCCGAAGCGGATCAGCGTTTCTTCCTGCACGCCAAGCATCTCCATCTTGGCGGTATTGGTATAAGTGACGAAGCCTCTGTCCACGACAGAAGACGATCCTGAGATTTCCGTGAGCGCGCCAGCGATCAGTCCGCCGGTGCAGGATTCTGCCGTCGAAACCATCAGCCCCGCCGACGTGAAATCGCGAATGATCGCTTCTGCTTGCACGATGATGTCGTTCGGGAAGGTGCTCATCTCATGTGCTCCGATAGGCGACGGTTGCCGTGGCGATCGCGGCGATGCCCTCGCGCCGGCCGACAAAGCCGATCTTCTCGTTGGTCGTCGCCTTGACTGAGCAGCGGTCGATCGAGATGCCCAGGAACTCGGACAGCTTGGCGCGCATCTCGTCGCGATGCGGCCCGACTTTCGGTGCTTCGGCGATCAGCGACACGTCGGCGTTCATGATGGCGCCGCCACGCTCGCGCACGATCTTTGCCGCATGTTCGATGAAGATGCGCGACGGCGCGCCCTTCCACTGCGGATCAGATGGCGGAAAATGATCGCCGATGTCGCCCGCTCCACAGGTCGCAAGCAGTGCGTCAGTCAAAGCGTGGAGCGCTACGTCCGCGTCGGAGTGACCCTTGAGCTTCTGGTCATGCGGTATGAAGACGCCGCAGAGTGTTACGCCGTCGCCCGGCTCGAGCTGATGGACGTCGTAGCCGTTGCCGGTGCGCACATCGGGGAGCGCCTGTACCGAAAGTCTGCTGTCTGCCATTGCGATGTCCCGTTTGACCGTCAGTTTTACATTGTCCGCCAGACCCTCGACGATCCGCACCGGAATACCGGCCCATTCGGCAATGGCGGCGTCGTCGGTGAAATCGGTGAAATTTGCCACGGCCGCCTTTTCGTGGGCGGCAAGGATGGGCTCGAAGGCGAAAGACTGCGGCGTTTGCGCTGCGTAGAGATGATCGCGGGAAACGGTGTCGAGGACCGTTCCATCATGATCTGCTCGCTTCAGCGTGTCGGCGACGGGCATGGCGGGGAGAATTGCCGGCACGCCCTCCGAGAGCAGGCCAGCGATGCGATCGAGAAGCGCATGATCGAAGAAGGGCCGCACTGCGTCGTGGATCAGAACATGCGAGATATTCTTGCCGCGCAAATGGCGCAGTCCCGCTAAGACGGATTGTTGGCGCGTAGCGCCGCCGTGAACCGCATCGATCGGCGTGCCGGACTGGACCTGCCCGGCAGCCTTAGCAAACAGCGCCTCGTCGTCGGGGTGAATGACCACGACGATGTGGCGGGCAAGCTCCCAGCTGGCGAACTTCTCCAGTGTGTGAGTGATGACAGGCCTGCCGCCAATCGCCCGATACTGCTTCGGTCCCTCTTCGGAGGCGCCCGCGCGTTCGCCGCGGCCGGCCGCGACGACGACGATACCTATTGCTGGTTGCTTTTGATGCATTTGCGGCATAAATCCTCAAAGCGCGATTTTTACACCGGTGCTTAGCGGCTTGGCGCATCGAATTCCAGCATTTGCTCGAAAAATGTCAATTCGCGCACTGCCCTCTTGGCAAGCCATTCAAACCTGTCTAAAAATAGTGCACGCATTTTGCGTGCCTGAAAGATAATCAATTGTTGAGCTTCGACCTCGCATCACCTTTGCGGATTGGACCTGTGGAAGTCAGGAACCGTGTTGTGCTGGCGCCTATGTCTGGCGTGACGGACATGCCGTTCCGGCAACTGGCGTGGCGCCATGGCGCAGGGCTTGTGGTCACCGAAATGGTAGCAAGCCGCGAACTGGTCAACAGCACTGCCGAATCATGGGCACGCCTCGAAAGCGCGGGGTTTGAGCCCCACATGGTTCAGCTCGCTGGCCGTGAAGCCCATTGGATGGCGGAGGCCGCGAAGATCGCTGCCGACCATGGCGCCGACATCATCGATATCAACATGGGATGCCCCGCCAAGAAAGTGATTGGCGGTTACTCCGGCTCCGCCTTGATGCGCGATCCCGATCACGCCCTCAGCCTCATCGATGCGACAGTCAAGGCCGTCAGCGTTCCCGTGACCCTGAAGATGCGGCTCGGTTGGGACGAGAATTCGATCAATGCGCCCGAGATTGCGCGCCGCGCCGAAGAGGCTGGCGTTCAGCTTATTACGATTCATGGCCGCACGCGCATGCAGTTTTACGAGGGTCGGGCAGACTGGGATGCGATCCGCGCGGTTCGCGATGCCATTACCGTACCCTTGGTTGCAAACGGCGATGTCGAAACCGTCGAGGATGCACATGAGATTCTGCGTCGCTCGGGAGCCGATGCCGTCATGATCGGTAGGGGCTGCCAGGGCAGGCCGTGGCACGCCGGCGTATTGGCTGGGCAACCGGCGCCCGAAGTGTGGGAAGTCCCCGACATTGCGACCGAGCACTACAGAATGATGCTCGAATTTTACGGTGAGGCAGTCGCCGTTCGCCATGCAAGGAAGCACCTTGGCTGGTATCTCGACCGTTTTGCGCCTGGTCTTGCAGCGCAGGAAAAGGCCGCGATCATGACAGCGCGGGAGCCCGACGACGTAGCTGCAAGGTTTTATAATGCATTTATGGCTGCGGCATCGAACACGCAGACCCGGGAGGCTGCATGACGAATGACGTGCCATCGTCGATCGACAACGGCGGTAGCGCAGTTGCGATCGCTGTGCTCAACGCGATCCAGAATCCGGTCGTGATGGTCAACGAGGCTGGCCTCGTCGCCTTCGCAAATTGGGAAGCGGAAGCCTTCTTCGGTGCCAGCGCCGCCCACCTCGCGCGGTACAAGATCTCGACCTTTATCCCATTTGGCAGTCCGCTGCTGGCCTTGATCGACCAGGTTCGCGAACGGCGAGCACCGATCAACGAGTATCGCGTCGACTTGAGCTCGCCGCGCCTCGGACAGGACAAGCTTGTCGACTTGTATGTTGCCCCTGTCGTCAGCGATCCAGGCTCCGTCGTGATCGTGTTCCAAGAGCGGTCGATGGCGGACAAGATCGACCGGCAGCTGACGCATCGTGCGGCGGCCCGCTCGGTCACGGGGCTTGCCTCCATGCTGGCGCATGAGATCAAGAATCCGCTTTCCGGTATTCGCGGTGCAGCGCAGCTGCTAGAGCAATCGGTCGTCGACGACGACCGCGCATTGACGCGGCTGATCTGCGACGAAACGGACCGCATCGTCTCGCTCGTGGACCGCATGGAAGTCTTCTCGGACGAACGCCCCGTTGATCGGATGCCGGTCAATATCCACTCCGTTCTCGATCACGTGAAGGCCGTGGCGAAGGCGGGATTTGCGCGGCACCTCCGGATCACCGAGAACTACGACCCGTCGTTGCCGTCGGTCTACGCGAACCGCGATCAGCTTGTTCAGGTGTTCCTCAATCTCGTAAAGAATGCCGCCGAAGCCGTCGGCGATCGCCCGGATGGCGAGATCGTTTTGACGACGGCTTACCGCTCCGGCATTCGTCTGTCGGTCGCCGGCACGCGCGAAAAGATTTCGCTGCCGCTGGAGTTTTGTGTTCAGGACAACGGTCCGGGCGTGCCGGCGGACCTTCTGCCGCATCTGTTTGATCCGTTCATTACGACCAAGACGAACGGCAGCGGCCTTGGCCTCGCGCTCGTCGCTAAGATTATTGGGGACCACGGCGGCATTATTGAATGCGACAGCCAGACCAACCGCACGACATTCCGCGTCTTGATGCCGGCCTCCAAGGACGCATCGGTGGACGACGCAACGACCATAACTCCCACAGGACCTACTCGATGACAGCAACGATCCTCGTCGCGGATGATGATGCGGCAATTCGTACCGTGCTTAATCAGGCTCTGAGCCGCGCCGGCTATGACGTGCGAATTACCTCCAACGCCGCCACGCTCTGGCGTTGGGTGTCGGCAGGCGAGGGCGATCTTGTCGTAACCGATGTTGTGATGCCGGATGAAAATGCGTTCGATCTCCTGCCGCGCATCAAGAAGGCCCGCCCGGATCTCCCCGTGCTTGTCATGAGCGCCCAGAACACCTTCATGACGGCGATCAAGGCTTCCGAAAAGGGCGCCTACGATTACCTGCCAAAACCATTCGACTTGACGGAACTGATCGGCATCATCGGCCGTGCGCTGGCCGAGCCGAAGCGCAGGCCAGCCAAGCTTGACGAGGACATGCAGGACGGAATGCCGCTTGTCGGCCGTTCGGCCGCGATGCAGGAAATCTATCGCGTCCTTGCGCGCCTGATGCAGACCGATCTGACGCTGATGATCACCGGCGAGTCCGGTACCGGCAAGGAACTGGTGGCGAGGGCGCTCCATGACTACGGCAAGCGCCGCAACGGGCCGTTTGTCGCGATCAACATGGCGGCGATCCCGCGCGATCTGATCGAATCCGAGCTCTTCGGCCACGAGAAGGGTGCGTTCACCGGCGCTCAGACGCGTTCGACCGGTCGCTTCGAGCAGGCCGAAGGCGGCACGCTTTTCCTCGACGAAATTGGTGATATGCCGATGGATGCCCAGACGCGCCTCCTGCGCGTCTTGCAGCAAGGCGAGTACACCACTGTCGGTGGCCGCACACCGATCCGCACCGACGTTCGGATCGTCGCGGCGACCAACAAGGATCTGAAGCAGGCGATCAATCAGGGACTTTTCCGCGAGGATCTCTACTATCGCCTAAACGTCGTTCCGCTGCGTCTGCCGCCGTTGCGTGATCGTGCGGAGGATATCCCGGATCTTGTGCGCCACTTCGTCCAGCAGGCGGAAAAGGAAGGCCTTGGCTCCAAGCGCTTCGATCAGGAGGCGCTCGATCTGATGAAAGCCTACGCCTGGCCGGGCAACGTGCGCGAGCTCGAGAACCTCATTCGCCGGCTGATGGCGCTTTATCCACAGGATGTGATCACCCGCGAAATCATCGAAGCCGAGCTTCGGTCCGATGTGCCGGATAGCCCGATCGACAAGGGGCCGATGCGTAACGGCAACATGACTATCGCCCAGGCTGTCGAAGAAAATATGCGCACATACTTCGCCGGTTTCGGCGACGGCCTGCCGCCACCGGGGCTTTACGATCGTGTATTGACGGAAATGGAGTATCCGCTGATTCTGGCCGCACTGACGGCGACGCGCGGCAACCAGATCAAGGCGGCTGACCTTTTGGGGTTGAACCGCAATACGCTGCGCAAGAAGATCAGAGAGCTTGGCGTATCGGTGTACAGAAGCTCCCGCACTGCTTGACAATGTGACTGGCGACGTTGCATTTTCGCCACAATGCGTTGCTTAGAAGTCACGCATGGGGTTCGGGTTTTCGGAGCTGTCCAAGAGAGTAGCGGCACTTGCCGTTGCATCGATGGGGCAGGCTGGCGGCTTCCGCCCTGGTCCGCGGGAGCGGCGGAGGCGATTGCCTGCCGCCAGGAGAAACAAGCGAATGGAACAGGATGCAATGCCGCCTGCGGCGGAAGGCGAAGCTGTCACGGCCGTGACCGATCGCCGTGCCCTGTTTGCGCTGCCGGGCCTGATCCTTGCCGGTGGTGCGCTTCTCTGCGCCACGCTGACGCTCTTCGTGCTGCTCGGGCTGACCCCGATCGCGCCGACTTACCATGTCGTCGTCACCTCCGTTGTGGTGAACTCGTTCTTCGTGTTGGGTCTGATGGCCCTGATCGCACGCGAGGTCTCCCGCCTGCTCAAGGCGCGGAAACGCGGGCGAGCGGCGGCGCGCCTTCATATCCGCATCGTTGTGCTCTTCTCAATCGTCGCGATCACCCCGGCGATCCTTGTTGCGATTTTCGCCAGTATTACGCTGAATGCCGGCCTCGACCGGTGGTTTGCGCTCCGCACGCAATCGATCGTCAGTTCCTCCCGAAACATCGGGCAGGCCTACATGATGGAGAATGCGAGCTACCTGCAGGGCCAGACTGTCTCGATGGCGAATGACCTCGAGCGCAACAGGGCTCTGTTCAATCTTGATCGCACGGGCTTTTCCGATTTGATGACGCGGCAGGCGCGCGGGCGCGGGCTACTCGGTGCTTTCCTTGTCCAGTCTGACGGCTCGGTGATCACCCAGGCTGACATCAAGACCGAGAAGCCGTTGCCGGCAATTCCGCAGGATGCGTTGAACAAGGCCGCGGCCGGCCAGCCGACCTTGATTCCGCCGGGCATAACCAACTTGGTGGGCGCCATCATCAAGCTCGATGCGATTGACGGCGCGTTCCTCTACACGGTCCGTGCGGTCGATCCCAAGGTCATGGGCGCAATGCGTCTCATGGAGGAGAACGCCACAGAATACAAATCCATGGAGGCAGGGCGCTTCTCGCTGCAGATCGCCTTCGCGGTTCTCTACATCGGCTTTGCCCTTATCGTTTTGCTGGCCGCCATCTGGACGGCAATTGCCGTGGCTGACCGGATCGTGCGTCCGATCCGTCTGCTAATTACGGCGGCGGACAGCGTGGCCTCCGGCAACATGGACATTGTCGTGCCTGTCCATTCCGTGGACGGCGACGTTGCCAACCTCTCGCGGACCTTCAACAAGATGATCTCGGAAATTCGTACACAGCGCGACGAGATCCTGGAGGCCAAGGATGAGGTGGACGACCGCCGTCGTTTCATCGAAGCGGTTCTATCCGGCGTGACCGCCGCGGTCATCGGTGTCGAGCACGACCGCAGGGTCACCATCGTCAACAGTTCCGCAGAAGCGCTTATGGCATTGCCGGCGTCGGACATGCTCGGCAAGCAACTCTCCGAGATTGCGCCCGAAGTCGACCAGGTACTGACGGAAGCCGCCTCCCGCTATCGTGGCGATTTCCGCAAGCAGATTGCCCTCGTGCGAGCTGGCACCGTGCGGACGCTGAGCGTCCAGGTGACGCGCGAGGAAGTGCGTGACATGAGCGAATCCTATGTCATCACGCTCGATGACATCACCGACCTCGTCATCGCACAGCGCTCGACGGCATGGGGCGACGTCGCCCGCCGCATCGCTCATGAAATCAAGAATCCGTTGACGCCGATTCAGTTGTCTGCAGAACGCATCCAGCGCCGCTACGGCAAGCAGATCAACCAGGATGACCGCAGTGTCTTCGACCAGTGCACGGAGACCATCATCCGGCAAGTGGGTGACATTGGCCGCATGGTGGATGAGTTCTCGTCGTTTGCCCGGATGCCGAAGCCGATCAAGGAGCCGAGCGATCTCCGCAAGATCCTGCATGATGCGGTGTTCCTGCGCGAGATGGGCAACAGTCACGTGAGCTTCCAGCAGGAACTTGGCGACCAGCCGCTGGAAGGGCTGTTCGACAGCCGCATGCTCGGTCAGGCATTCGGCAATCTGATCAAGAATTCCGTGGAGGCGATTGAAGCCGTGCCGAGCGGAGAGCGCGACGAGCGCAAGATCCTCGTTCGTGCCTCGCTCGATCCGGCGCGGGATCGCTTCACCGTCGATGTGATCGACAACGGTCGCGGCCTGCCGGTCGAGAACCGCCACAGCATTCTGGAACCCTATACGACGATGCGCGAGAAGGGCACCGGACTTGGCCTGGCGATCGTAAAGAAGATTATTGAGGAACATGGTGGGCAGCTCGAATTGCATGATGCGCCCGCTGATTTCGACCAGGGAAGAGGGGCCATGATCCGCGTGCATCTGCCACGTCTGGAAACTGCACCTTCTGCTCCGGCCGCAAGTGACAAGGAAAGTGTTTATGGCCTCTGATATTCTGGTCGTCGACGACGAGCACGACATCCGCGAGATCGTCTCCGGTATCCTGTCTGACGAAGGACATGAGACCCGTACAGCACATGACAGCGACAGTGCGCTGGCCGCGATCTCCGATCGTGCGCCGCGGCTGATCTTCCTCGACATCTGGATGCAGGGCAGCAAGCTCGACGGTCTGTCGCTTCTGGACGAGATCAAGACGCGCCACCCGGACATCCCTGTCGTCATGATCTCGGGTCACGGCAACATCGAGACGGCTGTTTCCGCCATCAAGCGGGGCGCGTTCGACTTCATCGAAAAGCCATTCAAGGCCGATCGACTGATCCTGATCGCGGAGCGCGCGCTAGAGAATTCGAAGCTGAAGCGCGAAGTATCCGAACTCAAGCGCAAGGCTGGCGATCCGGTCGAACTTATCGGTACCTCCGTTGCCGTCTCGCAGCTCCGCCAGACGATCGAGAAGGTATCGCCGACCAACAGCCGCATCATGATCCTTGGCTCGTCGGGTTCCGGCAAGGAGCTTGTGGCCCGTATGATCCACAAGAAGTCGACGCGCGCGAATGGTCCCTTCGTGGCACTGAATGCCGCCAATATCACGCCTGATCGCATGGAGATTGCGCTGTTCGGTACGGAAGGGTCGCCTGGCCAGGCGCGCAAGATCGGCGCGCTGGAAGAGGCACACCGTGGCATTCTCTACCTCGACGAAGTCGGCGAAATGCCGCGCGAGACGCAGAACAAGATCCTCCGCGTTCTTGTCGATCAGCAGTTCGAGCGCGTGGGGGGCTCCAAGCGGGTGAAGGTCGATGTGCGCATCATCTCGTCGACGGCCTACAATCTCGAGACCCGCATCGCCGAGGGTTGGTTCCGCGAAGATCTCTATCATCGCCTTGCCGTGGTGCCCGTGCGCGTACCGGCACTCGCCGAACGGCGCGAAGACATTCCGTTCCTGGTCGATCAGCTGATGCGGCAGATTTCCGAACAGGCCGGCATCCGTCCCCGCCGCATTGGCGACGACGCGATGGCCGTGCTACAGGCCCATGATTGGCCGGGCAATATCCGCCAACTGCGGAACAACATCGAGCGGCTGATGATCCTTGCCCGTTCCGACGGTCCGGATGCGCCGATCACTGCCGAGATGCTGCCGACTGACCTTGGCGACATGTTGCCAAAGGTTTCGGCCAAGAACGACTATCACATCATGACGCTGCCGCTTCGCGAGGCACGAGAGATGTTCGAGAAGGACTACCTGATCGCGCAGATCAATCGCTTTGGCGGCAATATCTCGCGCACCGCGGAGTTTGTCGGCATGGAGCGCTCGGCGCTTCACCGCAAGTTGAAGTCGCTCGGCGTCTGAGACACGGGCGGCGCTGCGGCGCCGTCCTAATTCTCTCTGCTACAACTCCCGCACAGGTTCACCATGCCCAGAATAGCCTATGTGAACGGCCGCTATGTCACGCACTCGAATGCCATGGTCCATATCGAGGATAGAGGCTATCAGTTCGCGGATGGCGTCTATGAAGTCTGTGAAATCAGGCATGGCTATATCGTTGATCTTACACGCCATCTGAACAGGCTGGACCGATCGCTTGGTGAGTTGCGTATTGCCTGGCCAATGAGCCGCAACGCGCTGACCCGTGTCATTCGCGAAACGCTGCGGCGCAATCGCGTCCGCAACGGTCTCTTTTACCTGCAGATCACCCGTGGGGTTGCACGGCGCGATCACGTGTTTCCCGCAGAAGGAACGCTGCCCTCGCTGGTCATCACCGCAAAGAGCACCGATCCTTCGATCATCGCGAGGAAGAACGCGACAGGCATCAAGGCGATCACCGTGCCCGACAATCGCTGGGACCGTGTCGATATCAAGTCCGTCGGTCTCTTGCCGAACGCCATGGCGCGCCAGCACGCGAAGGAAGCGGGTGCGCAGGAGGCAATCTTTGTAGACGCCGATGGCATGGTGAAAGAGGGAGCGGCGACCAATGTCTGGATCGTCGACCGCGACGGCACTCTCATCACGCGTCCGGCCGAACATGGCATCCTGCGCGGCATTACCCGCACGACGCTGATCGATGTCGGCGCCAAGCTGGGCCTGAAGATCGAGGAGCGGAAATTCTCGGTCGCGGAGATGCTTGCGGCGCGTGAGGTGTTCATCACGGCGGCCACGAGCATCTGCTTTCCGGTTGTGTCGATCGATGGCCAGCCGATCGCAAATGGCCATCCAGGCAGCGTCTCCCAGAAAATTAGGGAGGCCTTTTTCGACGTTGCGGAAAAGATTGCGATTTGATACCAAGACTTTCTGGGCAGATGGGATGAGGGTTGTCGGCTGCCTGCAGGCGAGGTTGATTAGTATTTCACCGGCGGAATGAAGCCGGCAATAAAGAAAGAAGCGGCGCGATGGCGGAACGTTCTCAGAATCTGCAGGACTTATTTCTCAATACTGTACGCAAACAAAAGATTTCACTGACAATCTTCTTGATCAATGGCGTGAAGCTGACCGGAGTTGTCACCTCGTTCGACAATTTTTGCGTTCTGCTTCGCCGTGACGGCCATTCGCAACTCGTGTATAAACACGCAATCTCGACCATCATGCCCGGCCAGCCGATGCAGATGTTCGAAAGCGAAGAAGCTGCTTCCTAACGGGACCTGCAATTATCTCGACACGCGATACCAAAAACGATTCGATAATCCCGGAAGCAGCCAAGCACCGGGATGATATGCGCGCGACCGTCGTCGTGCCCGTGCTCAAGCAGGGGCGCGCCGGACGCAGTGCGGGCGATGCTGCGCCTGTGGTCACCCGCACGCCCGAGAGCCGCCTGGAAGAGGCGACCGGTCTTGCGCAGGCGATCGACCTCGATGTGGTGAATGGCACGATCGTCACCGTCAGCGATCCGCGACCCGCAACATTGATGGGCACGGGCAAGATCGAAGAGATCAAGGCGACGTTGGATGCGAATGATTCCGGTCTCGTGATCGTCGACCATCCGCTGACACCGGTACAGCAGCGCAATCTCGAGAAGGAATGGAACGCCAAGGTCATCGACCGCACCGGCCTCATCCTCGAGATCTTCGGCCGTCGTGCTTCCACCAAGGAAGGCACGCTGCAGGTCGATCTAGCTCATCTGAACTATCAGAAGGGCCGTCTGGTTCGCAGCTGGACCCACCTTGAGCGTCAGCGCGGCGGTGGCGGCTTCATGGGTGGTCCCGGTGAAACCCAGATCGAAGCCGACCGTCGCTTGCTGCAGGACCGCATCGTCAAGCTTGAGCGTGAGCTGGAACAGGTGGTTCGCACCCGCCAGCTGCATCGCGCCAAGCGCAAGAAGGTGCCGCATCCGATCGTGGCGCTTGTCGGCTATACCAACGCCGGCAAGTCGACACTGTTCAACCGGATCACCGGGGCAGGCGTGCTGGCCGAAGATATGCTGTTCGCAACGCTCGATCCGACGCTGCGCCGAATGAAGTTGCCACATGGCCGCACGGTGATCCTCTCAGACACCGTCGGTTTCATCTCGGACCTTCCGACCCACCTCGTCGCCGCTTTCCGCGCTACGCTGGAAGAGGTGCTGGAAGCCGACCTGATCCTTCATGTCCGCGACATGTTCGACGTCGACAATCAGGCGCAGAGTGCCGACGTGCTCCGCATCCTGAAGGACCTCGGCATCGACGAGGAAGAGGGCGACAAGCGCATCATCGAAGTCTGGAACAAGATCGATCGCCTTGAGCCGGAAGCGCACGATGCCATCGTCCAGAAGGCGAGCGGTGCCGAGAACGTCGTCGCCCTATCCGCAATCAGCGGCGAGGGTATCGATACGCTGATGGGAGAGATCAGCCGCAGACTGTCAGGCGTGCTGACCGAAGCGACTGTCCGCTTGCCTGTCGACAAGTTGGCGCTGCTGCCTTGGCTCTACGATCATGCGATCGTCGATAACCGCGAGGACAACGAGGACGGGTCGATCACGCTCGATGTACGTCTCTCGGAAACCGAAGCGGTCGAACTGGAGCGCCGCCTGGGCAACGGGCCGAAAGCCGCGAAAGAGGATTGGGAACGCTAGAGCTTCCTGCAGCGGGCTTCGCCTTACGCCGGATTGGGCCTCACGCAAGGTAAGGATGTCGGCTCAGCCCAGTTGCCGCTCGATAGCCTTTGCCGCCTGCCAGATTTCTTCCATCCGCTGCAGACTCGCCGCTTCCAAAGTTTCGCCTTCCGTGTCAAGAACGGCTTCAATATGACTGAAACGTCTACGAAATTTTGTATTCGTTCCGCGCAAGGAATCTTCCGGGTCAGCCTTTACATGCCTGCCGATATTGACCACGGCGAAGATGAGGTCGCCGAGCTCATCACTGACCTTTGCTTGATCGCCTTCCGCTAAGGCGACACGCAACTCGCCGATTTCCTCCTCGATTTTGTCGAGGATCGGTTCGGGCGCTGACCAATCGAAGCCCACCTTTGCAGCGCGTTCCTGCAGCTTCAGCGCCTCTGTCAGGGCAGGGAAGCTCCGCTGGACCGATCCGAGGAACCCCACCTTGAAATCCTCGCTGACGCCGCCCTTGGCTCGCCGTTCGGCGCGCTCGCGCTTTTCTGCCTGCTTGATGTCGTCCCACTGCTTCTTCACCGCATCGGGCGTGTCGGCATCAGAACGGGCGAAGACATGCGGATGGCGGCGGATCATCTTGCGGGTGATTGCCTCAACGACGTCGCCAAAGGAGAATTCTCCCGCTTCCTCGGCCATGCGCGCATGGAACACGACCTGCAGCAGCAGGTCGCCCAACTCCTCGCAGAGGTCGTCCATGTCATTGCGCTCGATTGCGTCGGAGACTTCATAGGCCTCCTCGATCGTGTAGGGCTTTATCGTCTCGAACGTTTGGACGATGTCCCAGGGGCAGCCGGTTGCTGGATTGCGCAGCGCGGCCATGATCTCGATCAGGCGCGAAATGTCTTTTGAGGCTTCCATGGTCACTCAGTTCAGTGGAATGTCGTTGTCGCTCTTCGACGCCTGGTAGCTTTCCGAGAGCGCATCGTACCGCGCCTTGATGCGCGCAGTCTGTGTTTTCAGTTCGGCCTTCAAATGCTCTTCTTCGGTCTCGACGAGATCGGCAATGGCAAAGCTGTTCCAGAATGCATTGCTGCGCCTGTAGCCACCCGGTTCCAGACCGAAAACCTCCTTCAGGATCTTCAGGTCGTGAGGAATGGCGAAGGCGTCGCGCGAGTCCTCGTGGCTGAAGAAATAGTAGAAATTGTCGAACCCGGCCCAGGTGATCGCCGACATGCACATGGTGCAGGGTTCGTGCGTCGACAGAAAGATGAGATCCTTGGTGGCTTGCTTCTCGCCCAGTTCGTACAAGCGCTTCAGCGTGTGCACCTCGCCATGCCACAGCGGATTTTCAAGCTCGTTGTTGGTCTCGGCGATGACGAGCGAGAGGTCGGACTTGCGCAGGATCGCAGCGCCGAACACCTTGTTGCCGGCAGCGACGCCGCGTTCGGTCATCGGCAGGATGTCCTGTTCCATGACGTTGAGCAGGCGGGCGGCGATGGTCTGGTCGGACATGGCTTTCTCCTTGGTAGCCGCACTCTACCGGTAGCGGCAGGCGAGGCAAATGCCGATTTCGACGGGGAGCGGGATTTGTCACAGTCTTTCTGCTGCGCTGCGGCAGACGCAGGTGTGTCCGCTGCGCCGCACCGGTGACTTTTACTCAAATCATTGAGAGAGCGAGTAAAAGAATACGTGCGCGCGCGGGCATTGGAATTTCTGTTTCTTCATTTGCCTGGGCAGAGAGTGCATATTCCGGCAACTTCGAAATGGATTGATGATGTCTCCCAAGACTGAACAACTGTCGGTATTTCCTGCCTTCTTTCGCGTCGAGGGTAGGATCGCGGCCGTCTTCGGCAATGGCGACGAGGCTTTCGCCAAGGTTCGCTTGCTGCTGAACACGCAGGCACGGGTTGTTGCCTATACCGATCATCCTGAGGCCGATTACCACGCCTATCTGATCGCCAATCGGATTGAGACGGTGCGCGCAGTTTTTGTGGACGAGCAAGTCCGTGGGGCAACACTCGTCTTTGCTGCGACCGGAGACGCGGTGCAGGATCGCGCCATCGTTGAGGCCGCGCGCGCCGAAAAGGTGCCCGCCAACGCCGTCGATCAGTCTGACTACTGCGATTTCTTCACGCCTGCTCTTGTCAATCGCGCGCCGGTCGCTGTCGCTATCGGCACCGAAGGTGCCGGGCCGGTGCTCGCACAGATGATCCGTGCACAGGTCGATCAAATTCTTGCACCGTCGCTGGGCCGGCTGGCCGATCTTGCCATCGGCTATCGAAAGACTGTCGAGCATCTCGTGCCGAAGGGCGCTGCGCGTCGCCTGTTCTGGCGGCGTTTCTTCTCCGGCGCGGTCGCCGATGCTGTCGCCAGCGAGAACCTGCCGCAGGCGCGTCGTGCAGCCAACAGCATGTTGCAGTCCGCTGAGAAGGTCGAGGGGCACATCTGGCTCGTCGGCGCCGGGCCGGGTGCTGCGGACCTGCTGACGCTGCGCGCCCAGCGCGTGATGATGGAGGCCGATGTCATCGTCTATGATGCCCTCGTGCCGCAGGAAATCGTCGACATGGGCCGCCGCGACGCCGAGCGCCTGTCGGTCGGCAAGCGCAAGGGATGCCATTCGAAGTCGCAGGAAGAGATCAACGATCTGCTCGTATATCTCGGTCGCGAAGGCAAGCGCGTGGTTCGCCTGAAGTCCGGCGATCCGCTGGTCTACGGCCGGGCAGGTGAGGAAATGGCGGCGCTGCGGGCTACGGGCATTTCCTATGAAGTGGTCCCCGGCATCACCTCGGCCTTCGCCGCCGCCGCCGATTTCGAGTTACCGCTGACGTTGCGTGGCGTGGCATCTTCGCTGGTCTTTACGACCGGCCACGATCTGACGGGTGATGTCCTGCCGGATTGGGCAAGCCTCGCCGTCTCAGGCGCAACGATCGCCGTATATATGGGGCGCACCGTCGCCGCTTCCGTCGCCGAGCGCCTGATGCAGGCTGGCCTTCCGGCAGAAACCACTGTCGCCGTCATCGAGAATGCCAGCCGTCCCAATCGCCGGCTGTTGCATGGGATTCTGCGGGATCTTCCTGATCTGCAGCACCGTGACGAGTTGACCGGCCCCGTTATGGTCATTATCGGCGATGCTGTAGCAGGCGCCAATTTCGAACTGTCGGAACCGCTCGTGCGCGAACGCGCCCGGTCCGAGGAATTTGCAAGGAGCTGAACATGGTGGACAAGGTCCTGACTGCCAACCGACTGACGGATGGCATCGCCGTCTGGCTGAACGCCAACGGCCAATGGGTGACCTCGCTGCAGGAAGCCCTTGTTGCTCGCCATACAGAAGCCGTCGATGCGCTGGAAGCAATTGGCAAGAAGTCCTATGCCGACAATCAGGTCGTGGACGTAGCCGTCGTCGAGGTTCAGGAGAGCAATGGCGTGCTGTGGCCGCTGCGCTTGCGCGAACGCATTCGTGCCCAGGGCCCAACCATGGAATACGCGCCGGGCTACAAGCCCGCCGACCCCGCATTCATCGCAGTCTGAGGAAGCAGATGTATCGTTACGACGAATTTGACCACGCTTTTGTCGCCGAGCGCGTCGAGCAGTTCCGCGACCAGGTGCAGCGCCGCCTTTCCGGTGAGCTTGCCGAAGACGCGTTCAAGCCGCTGCGCCTGATGAACGGCGTCTATCTGCAGCTTCACGCCTACATGCTGCGTATCGCCATTCCTTACGGGACGCTGAGCTCGCGCCAGGTGCGGATGCTCGCTCATATCGCGCGCAAGTACGACCGCGGCTACGGCCACTTCACGACCCGCCAGAACCTGCAGTTCAACTGGCCGAAGCTCTCCGAAATCCCGGATGCGCTGTCCGAGCTGGCATCCGTTGAGATGCACGCTCTGCAGACGTCGGGAAATTGCATTCGCAATGTCACTGCTGACCATTTTGCAGGTGCAGCCGCCGACGAAATCGCGGATCCGCGTCCCTACGCCGAGATCCTGCGCCAGTGGTCCTCGGTGCATCCGGAATTCTCGTTCCTGCCGCGCAAGTTCAAGATTGCCGTCACCGGTGCCGAACGTGACCGCGCCGCGATCCAGGTCCACGACATCGGCCTGCATCTGAAGAAGAACGAGAAGGGTGAAATCGGCTTTGCCGTTTATGTCGGTGGGGGCCAGGGCCGCACGCCGATGATCGCCAAGCTGATCCGCGATTTCCTTCCGGAGGAGGACCTGCTGTCCTATACGACAGCCATCGTGCGCGTTTACAACCTGCATGGCCGTCGCGACAACAAGTACAAGGCTCGCATCAAGATCCTCGTGCACGAAACAGGCGCGGAAGAGTTGGCGCGTCAGGTCGAGGCAGAGTTCGCGGAACTCAAGGACTCCGAACTGAAGTTGCCGGAAGCTGATGTCGAAGCCATCGCCGCCTATTTTGCGCCGCCGGCCCTGCCAGATCGTGCCGAAGGCTGGGAAAATCTCGCTCGCTGGAAGAAGGCCGATCCGGCTTTCTCTCGCTGGGTGCAGCAGAACGTGCAGCCGCACAAGCATCCCGACTACGGCATGGTGACGATCTCCCTGAAGCCGATCGGCGGCATTCCGGGCGATGCTTCGGATAGCCAGATGGATGCCATTGCCGATATCGCTGAGGAATATGCCTTCGACGAAATCCGCGTCAGCCACGAGCAGAACCTGATCCTGCCGCATGTGGCGCTCGCCGATCTCGAAGCGGTCTATCGCGGTCTCGTCGCCATCGGCCTCGCCGAGGCCAATGCCGGTCTGATCACCGATATCATTGCCTGTCCGGGGCTGGACTATTGCGCGCTCGCCAATGCGCGCTCCATTCCTGTTGCGCAGGAAATTTCCCGGCGCTTCGGCGATCCGGATCGGCAGGCTGAGATCGGCGAGCTGAAGATCAAGATCTCCGGCTGCATCAATGCCTGCGGCCATCACCATGTCGGCCATATCGGCCTGCTGGGCGTGGAGAAGAAGGGCGCTGAGCTCTACCAGATCACGCTTGGCGGTTCGGGCGACGAGCATACGTCGATCGGCGAGATCATCGGCCGCGGCTTCGAGCCTGACAAGGTGACCGACGCGATCGAAACGATCGTCAACACCTATCTGACAATCCGCAAGGAGCCGTCTGAGATCTTCCTCGAAACCTATCGCCGCGTTGGTCCTCAGCCGTTTAAGGACGCGCTGTATGGTTCGGCGGCAGAAGCGGCGTAAGGAGGGGACGATGACCAAGATCTGGAGAGAAACCGGCTTCGTAGAGAACGATCCCTGGGTGATCGAGACTGAAGAGGTGAAGGCAGTCGAGGGGCAGAGACCCCTTCTCGGCCTGGACGAGCTGATCGCCAGGGCCGACGAGAGCAACGAGGTCGGCTTCGGCGTGCTGATCAAGCCGGCGGACGATATTCGCAAGCTCGAGCCCTACCTCTATCGGCTTGAGATCGTCGCTGTCGCCTTCCCGGCGTTCAACGATGGCCGGGCCTTCAGCCATGCATCCCTCCTGCGCGACCGCCTTGGATACACCAACGAACTGCGCGCCGTCGGCGACGTGCTGATCGACCAGATTCCGCTGATGCAGCGGGTCGGCATCGACAGCTTCGCTGTCACCAACGAGACTGCGATAAAGCGCCTCACGGAACATCGCCTGCCGGGAATTCCGCATCATTATCAACCGGCTGTGCGTGACGCGGACGCTGGCAAGGGCTATAGTTGGCGCCGTCAGGCGAAGCCGGCTGCATAAGCACCGGATCGCCGTCAAAGAATTGACGGAACGGTGCAATGAAGACTTTTGAAATCGCGGTGATCGGTGGCGGGCTTGCTGGCATGATCGCCGCCATCGCCTTGGCTCGCGGCGGACGCAACGTGGCTCTCGTTGCCCCGCCATCGCCGAGCCAGGACCGGCGCACGACCGCGCTCATGGATCAATCGATCCGTTTCCTCGACAGGTTGACCTTGTGGGAAAAGTTGCGGCCAGCGGCCGCGCCGCTTTCCACCATGCGCATCATCGACGGCACGAATCGCCTGCTGCGGGCGCCGATCACCACATTCCGTTCGGTCGAACTCGATCTTGAGGCCTTCGGCTACAATTTCCCGAACAAAGCCTTGATGGGGGTGCTGGAGACCGCAATCGCCGGTGAGGGGAACATCACGCGCTTTACCTCGTTTGCCGACGTGATCGATATCGGCACCGAGGCGGTGACGGTCACGCTTGCCGATGGCGAAATCCTGTCGGCGACGTTCGCGGTTGGCGCTGATGGGCGCAAGTCGAAGCTGCGCGAAACCGCCGGCATCGACGTTCGCACCTGGTCTTATCCGCAGTCGGCCATGGTGCTGAACTTCGAACACACGCTGCCGCATGAGAATATCTCGACGGAGTTCCATACGGAAAGCGGACCCTTCACTCAGGTGCCGCTGCCCGCCAATCGCTCCAGCCTCGTTTGGGTCCAGAACCCATCGGATGCCGTCGCCCGCAATGAACTCTCGCTCGTCGAACTGAGCAATGTCGTCGAGGAGCGCATGCAGTCACTGCTCGGTAAGGTGACCGTCGAGGAAGGTGTGCAGCTCTGGCCTCTATCAGGCATGATGGCCCATCGCTCCGGCAAGGGGCGGATTGCCCTCATTGGCGAGGCATCGCATGTCTTCCCGCCGATCGGCGCGCAGGGGCTGAACCTCAGCCTGCGCGATGTCATGGCGCTTCAGGACATTCTTTGCACGCGACCCGAACTGCCGATCGCGGCTGATGCCGGCGACCGTTTCGATCGGAAGCGTCGCGCCGATATCATGAGCCGCACCGCGAGCGTCGATCTTCTCAATCGCTCGCTATTGTCCGATTTCCTGCCTGTGCAGATGATGCGCGCTGCCGGCCTGCACATTCTGTCGGCACTCCCCCCACTGCGCAGCATTGTCATGCGTGAGGGCATCGAGCCTGGTCGTTCGTTCCGCGATATTCCCGGCGCGATCAAGGAAAAGCTAAGCCGGAAGAAAGCCTGATTTGATCGCAATCAGGAAGAGCGAGACGGTCACGACGGAAAGCGCCGTCGTGATCAGGATCGTTGCCGAAGCGCGTTCCTTCCAGACGCCATATTGCTGTCCGATGACGAAGACGTTGGTTGCCGTCGGCAGGGCGGCAAGCAGTACCGCGGCATAGATCCAGACCGGCTCGAAGCCACCGATGGCGGTCAGCGCGAGATAGACGACAATCGGGTGCACGATGAGCTTCGCCAGAACGATATAGCCGATTTCGGCCGGTATGCGCCTCACCGGCCGAAGCGCCAGCGTGACGCCCATGGCAAACAAAGCGCAGGGGGCGGCAGCCTGCGCGAGATAGTCGACGAAATGCTGGAATGCGGCCGGCTGATCGATGTGAAAGGCGGCAGCAACGAAGCCGAACGCCGTCGACAGGATAAAGGGGTGGAAGGCCACCTTCCGAGTAATGTCGATCGCCAGCCGTCCCGCGGAACGCCGGTCATCGCCTGCCGCTGCCATCAGCGCCGGCGCGACGATAAAGTGCAGCGCGTTCTCGAGGCAGACGATCAGCGCGACCGGGACGGCCGCTGCTTGGCCGAGCGCCAGCAGAGCGAGGCCAGGCCCCATATAGCCGATGTTGCCGTAGGCGCCGGCAAACGACTGGATCGTGCAGTCGGCGAGCGAATTACCCCGGATCCAGCGACCGATCGCGAACAGCGCAATGAAGATCGAATAGGTTGCCGCGAGATCGGTGGCGATGAAGTCGATCCTTGTCAGATCTTCGAAGGGCGTGCGTGAGACGAGCTTGAAGAACAACGCCGGCAGCGCTGCATAGATGATGAAGGTGTTCATCCAGCCGAGCGCGTCGGCCGGCTGCTTCGTCACCTTGCCTGCGATATAGCCAATGAGGATCAGGCCGAAGAACGGCAGGAGCAGACTGACAATGTCGAACAACGGCTATTCCAAATGCAAATTTCTGCAGGGTGATTTCGGCTTAGCCGATTTTCATCAGGATTGGAAAGGTCTGCTGGAACCAGATTGCGACGTCACTGACGAAACCGAACATGAAGGCGAGGCCGGTCAGGACGAGGAATACGCCCATGACTTTCTCGACCGTTCCGAGATGCCGGCGAAAGCGCGTCAGGAAGTTCATGAAGGCGCCGGAAAAGCCAGCGGCGATCCAGAACGGGATGGCAAGGCCGAGGGAATAGACGGCCAGCAGCCCAGCACCTGAGCCAACCGTCTCCCGCGAGGCCGCAACGCCAAGGATCGCACCGAGTACCGGACCGATGCAGGGTGTCCAGCCAAAAGCGAAAGCCAGGCCCATGATATAGGCACCGGTCAGCGTCGCGGGCCTGCCGCTGCCCTGGAAGCGCGCCTCGCGGGCCAGAATTCCAATCCGGAAGACTCCGAGGAAATTCAATCCCATGACGATGATGATCAGGCCGCCGATCTTTGCCAGGAGATCGAGATGCTGGCGAAGCGCCATGCCGATGCTGGATGCACCAGCTCCGAGCGCCACAAAAACGGTCGCGAAGCCGAGTGTGAAGAAAAGCGCCGAAAACAGCACGCCCCGCCGCGCGTCCGGGGCAACGGCAACGGCGCTGCCACCGCGAAACTGCTCGACGGAAATGCCGGCCATATAGCAGAGATAGGGGGGAACGAGAGGCAGGACGCAGGGCGACAGGAACGACAGCGCGCCGGCAAAAAGGGCGCTCAACAAGGAAATATCGGCAATCGACACTTAGGCACTCCGGCGGCAGGCAATGATGCGCGAAGTCCTATCGCAACCTAACCATCGGGGCCAATCACCTTTTTGCGCTTTCGTTGAAAAAGGAAGGAAGGACGCAGGATGCGGAAGCGGTGATCGTGCGCCGCCGGGCGCACCATCATTGCCTTCCGCACTACATGTTAGCGGTCGCGGCAGACCGTCCTGTATTTGGTGATGTAGTGGTGATGGCTCTTTTTCTGGTAGGGCTGGTCCCAGCACACCTGTCGCGCATAACGCGGGCGATAATAATCATCGCCATCATCGTCGTACGCATAGCGCGGGCCGTGCCTATAGTAGCGCGGCGGAGGCGGATCGTCATAATAGCGTGGGCCGGAGCCGAACTCGAAGTATACGCCGTCCGCGAAAGCCGGTGCGCTTACGAGCAGCGTCGCTAGTCCGGCGGCTGCAACAACTAGCTTTCTCATGATCGGTCTCCATCTGTATCTGTCAACGCAACGCTTCGGAGCGCTGATGGTTGGGCAGATTAGATGTGGCGAATGAATGCGCACTGAAACCGGCGTTCATGTCCCAGTCATGCGGATGATCGCGCCGAATCATGATTCGGTTGAGTTTGGTCGGCGGCAGACGCAGCGAAAGCAACCGCCTGGAGTCAGCGGCGCGCCATTTCTGTCGTTGCCGTCACCGCTCAGTGATCCGTATCCGAGATATGGGGAATGTGCAGTACCTGCCCCTCGAGCAGGAGCAGAAAATGATCTTCATCGAGTCGATTCACGATCTCGCCTTCTTCGGTCATATAGTCGGTCTTGGGCGAAGGCGCGTTTTGGCCAGAAATCCTGATCTGCTGAATGACGACATAGGTTTTTCCTCTGTCGTCCTGACACCGAAACCGCCTTTCCTCTTTATAGTTCGACATGGCTAGGCCTCCATCGCATCCAGACGAATCTTTGCTTCGATCGATGCGATTTCAAGGCCCGCCGGCTATTTCCGTCGATTAACGCGAAGAGATTGAAACGCTCCTTTCGAACGCGCTCAGGTTGTCCACCAGAAAACGCGTCTCGGCGGGTTTCAGACCGGAAGCATGCAGGGTCCGGTTGTTGGCGGAGAAGCCATCAACGAGATTAGCGGGACGCAGCATTCGCTACACGATTGCCGGCGTTCTGGGTCGCATTGACGGTATTAGCCGTATCGCGCCCAATGCCCTTGATCGTGTTTGCGCAAGAACTCAGTGCCATGAGCATGCATAGGGCGGCGGCAACTTTGGCGGTGATCGTCATTGGGTTGTTTCCTGGTTGCAGACGATAGTTAATGCTCGAGAGCGCAAGTTGTTCAAAACGAACGACAATCGAAGGAGAAAAAGCGGGGGAAGGGACCAAGAAAAGCCCGGCGGGATAGAAACCACCGGGCCTTTTTGACGAACCTACATAGGCGATGCTGGTCCGGCAGCGCGGATTTCAAACGCTGCAATCACACAACGAGCGGCGCGGCCAAAGGTTCCAAGAAAAACGCGTATGCCGAGACAGAAAGCTTGCGGCACACCTTGGAACTTTTGAACGGCCGGGCCGTAGCAGGCGCACGCGATTACACAGTCTGGCCGTCGCTCTCTGCCGCCTCATAGGTTTGCTGTTCAACAGCTTAGGAGAGTTGCAGAAGCCAGGCTGCGTGACGGCGCGTGCGAGGGCATCGAATTTCACGGTTCTCCTAGATAACGGAACGTCATTTCTTTTGTTCATAAAATTTATAGACAATATTCGGTCTAACAACAAAGGAGAGAGATCTATGTCGCTGCGATTGGTGGGTATTGCCGGTAGCTTTAACCGTCCGTCCAAGACCTATGCCCTGGTCGAGCATATTGTGGGGCTTGCTGCTGAAAACTACGGCTTTTCAAGCAAGATCTACGATCTGAAGGACGTCGGTCCGTCGCTGGGCACTGCGCTCTGGCGTCGCGACCTGGATGAACAGGCCAGCCAGGTTCTCGATGATATCGTGAAGGCGGATGTCCTGGTCATCGGCTCGCCCACCTACAAAGGCTCGTATCCCGGCCTGTTCAAGCACTTGATCGATCTAATCGAGCCGAGCGAACTGCGCTCGAAGCCCATCATCATTTCTGCCACCGGAGGCGGAGACCGCCATGCCCTGATTGTCGAGCATCAGCTGCGGCCGCTGTTCGGATTCTTCATGGCCCACACGTTGCCGACGGCCGTCTATGCCGCTGACCGCGATTTCGTCGACTACAAAATCGCTTCGGAGGCGCTGTCTGGCCGCATCGGTTCTGTCGTCGATGAACTCGCTGCCTTCTCTTTCGTCCCGTCGGCAAGGGCCTCGCTTCAGGCGGCCGAATGAGATTTGGAGGAATGGTGGCATGGACAGTTCGGAGAAACGGGCGATGGGGAGCGAGCTTTGGAGCGTCTTCGACTTTGCGCGTCGCTATCGGCTGACGATGCGCGAGCAAAATCGACTGCTGATGTTGTTCGGCCCGGTCGCCAGTGCCGCGGACCTGCTTTCGAATGCGAGGCGCAACCAGCTGATCTGAGGTAGGGCAAGGAGAAAACGATGATGCAGTCTCTTCTTCTTTGGTTCCGGTCGATGGTCCTCATCGGACTTTCCCAACCGGCAGTCGCACCACGGTTTGAGCCGCATGGCGACGGCGAACTGACGGCACGCGACTATGAAATCTACTATTGGAGTTCGTCTCCGGCGCCTTGGTACTGAGGGATCGTCATGGCCGTTTTCGATGCTCGCCATATTGCTCCGCGTAGCCGGCTTGCCGATGCCGCGGCGGATGTGGCTGCTTCCGCGGCGACGGTGTTCGCCTTCGGGTTCCTATTCGCCATCACCCTCGGCGTTCTCTAGGAACAGATACTCCTTCACACAACGCGGATAAGGATTGATGATGGCGCCAGTACTTATTCTTCCCGGGCTCTTCGGATCAGAAGATGCGCACTGGCAAACCGCATGGCTGCGGGACCATCCCGAAAGTCGCCTTGTCGGGCAGGACAACTGGGATCATCCGCACCTCAGCCTCTGGCGGGCGAGGCTCGAGGCCGTGCTCGAAGATGCCGGTGAAGCCTATATCGTTGCTCACAGTCTTGGATGTCTGCTCGCGGCAAGCCTTGCCGGGCGGCCTGCTGCGGCGCGGGTGAGGGGAGCGCTGCTCGTGGCGCCGTGCGACCTGCTGGTGACTGAGAAGCTGCATCCCGGGCAGATTGCGTTTGGTACAATGCCGACGGCCGAGCTGCCGTTTCCGAGTATCGTCGTCGGCAGCCTGAACGATCACTACATGTCGCTCGATCGGCTGACACTGTTTGCCCGTCTCTGGGGCAGCGAGCTTCGCAATGCCGGTTTGGCCGGGCACGTCAATGTCGCCAGCGGCTATGGCCGGTGGCCGGGGGGCTACCGTGCCTTCGAAACCCTGAAAGCCAGAACGCGGCATCTCGATAAGATACCGCCGAAAAAGCCGTCTCTTGGTAGAGGGGCCTCGTCCGCGTGGTAGTCGATGTCATCGACGAGGCAACTGGCCGGCACGCGAACTTTGCGGCCATTGATCACCGGCATCGTGGCACAAGTGCTTGAACAGTGCCAGAAAACGACTACAGAATCGCCTGTCATTGAACACCAGCGCCATTTCCAACAAGGTCACTACTCATGAGCCTCCGCATCAACGATATTGCCCCTGATTTCACCGCCGACACCACACAAGGTCCCATTCAGTTCCACGACTGGATCGGTGACGGCTGGGCCGTACTCTTCTCGCATCCGAAAAACTTCACGCCGGTTTGCACGACCGAGCTTGGGGCGATGGCAGGGCTGGAGCCCGAATTCCGCAGCCGCGGCGCCAAGATCATCGGCATCTCCGTCGATCCGGTGGAAAGCCACAGCAAGTGGAAGAGCGATATCAAGACGGCGACCGGCTTTGATGTCGACTATCCATTGATCGGCGACAAGGACCTGAAGGTTGCCAAGCTCTACGACATGCTGCCGGCTGGAGCCGGAGAAACGTCGGAAGGCCGCACGCCAGCTGACAACGCAACCGTTCGTTCCGTCTTCATCATCGGCCCGGACAAGAAAATCAAGCTGATCCTCACCTACCCGATGACGACGGGGAGAAACTTCAACGAGATCCTCCGCGCGATCGACTCCATTCAGTTGACGGCAAAGCATCAGGTCGCGACGCCGGCGAACTGGCAGCAGGGCGATGACGTCATCATCACGGCTGCCGTCTCCAACGAGGACGCGGTAACGCGCTTCGGATCGTTTGACACGGTGCTGCCGTACCTGCGCAAGACCAAGCAGCCGCAGGCGTAGTCGGCGGGCACGGGCAGGCATAAGGCGGGACGACTTGATGGCACACGAGCGACAATTGCATCTCGGCGCCTTCATGCGCCCCGTCAGTCTGCATACCGGAGCCTGGCGCTATCCCGGCGCCTACCCGGACGCGAACTTCAACTTCAAGCACTTAAAGGAGTTTGCGCAAAGGCTGGAGGCGGCGAAGTTCGATGCCTACTTCATGGCTGATCATCTGGCCGTGCTCAACATGCCTTTGGAGGCACTGAAGAGGAGCCAGACGGTAACCTCCTTCGAGCCGTTCACACTGCTGTCGGCGCTTGCCGCCGTCACCGATCGGATCGGGCTCGTTGCGACAGCCTCGACGACCTTCGACGAGCCCTATCACGTTGCGCGCCGCTTCGCCTCGCTTGACCATATCAGCGCCGGGCGCGCGGGCTGGAACATTGTGACGACGGCTAATCCCGACGCCGCGCTGAATTTTGGCCTCGATGAGCATGTCGAACACGGCGAACGGTATCGCCACGCCCGCGAGTTTTACGACGTCGTCACCGGCCTCTGGGACAGTTTCGCCGACGACGCATTTACGCGCGACGTGGAAAGTGGCCAGTTTTTCGACCCGGCCAGAATGCATGTCCTCAATCACAAGGGCGAGGAGCTCAGCGTGCGCGGTCCGCTCAATATTGCCCGCCCGCCTCAGGGATGGCCGGTGATCGTGCAGGCGGGGCAGTCAGAGCCGGGCCGCCAGCTTGCCGCCGAGACAGCCGAAGTCGTCTTCTGCTCGCCGCGCGATCTCCCGGCGGCGCAATCACTCTATGCCGATATCAAGGAGCGGATGGCCGCCGTCGGCCGCGATCCTGATAGCCTCAAGATCCTGCCGGCCGCCTTCATCGTCATTGGCGACAGCATTGAGGAGGCGCGCGCGAAACGGGCGCTGCTCGACAGCCTCGTTCACTATGACAGCGCCGTCGCTTCGCTCTCGATCGCCCTTGGTCATGATGCTTCCGGCTTCGATCCGGACGGGCCGCTGCCTGAGATACCCGAGACGAACGCCAGCAAGACCGGCCGCGCGCAAGTGCTGAAGTTCACCCAGGAAGAGCAGTTGACCGTTCGGCAGCTCGCGCAGCGCTATGGGGGCTACGCGGGCCTTGCCTTCGTAGGAACGCCGGAAACGATCGCCGATGAGATGGCGCAATGGCTGACGGCACGCGGCAGCGACGGTTTCAACATCGTCTTCCCCTACCTTCCCCAAGGTCTCGACGATGTCGTTGATCGGCTTGTACCCGAGCTGCAGCGACGAGGCGTTTTCAGGAGGGATTACGAGGGTGCGACGCTACGTGAACACCTTGGCCTATCTCGGCCCGTCAACAGGTTTTTTGCAAGCCGCTGAGTCGCAACAACTGGCGGAGAAGCATCCTCTTACGGCAAGGAGAGGCAAGGGGGGGAGGCCGGCCGCCGCGGATCAGATTCGGAAAAGATAAGCACCGAATCGAAGGCCGCGCGTTGGCTTTCCCGTGCGCTCACTCACCCAAGGGAAGGGCATTCCAAGCCCGCTTGCACGGCGCGGTTGGTCCTATTAGCTTGAAGAGATAAAGAGCGAAGCGAAGGGAGCCAAACGCCGATGTCGACAGCGGTTGCCATTCTCGGTGGAATTGGGCTCTTTCTCCTCGGCATGACCGTCATGACCGAGGGCCTCAAGGCATTGGCGGGATCGGCGTTACGGACCGCCTTGGGCGCGGCAGTCGCCACGCCGCTCTCCGGCGCTTTCTGGGGCGCTGTCGTCACCTTGCTCGTCCAGTCGTCGAGCGCGGTGACGATGACGACGATCGGTCTCGTCAACGCCGGGCTCTTGACCTTCCCGCAGGGGCTTGGGCTCGTTTTCGGCGCCAATGTCGGCACAACGGGAACGGGATGGCTGGTTGCGCTGATCGGCATGAGAGTCTCGCTCTCAGCCTACGCGCTGCCGATGATATTCATCGGAGCGCTGGCCAAGCTACTGAGCGGTGGGAGGATCGCGGCGGGGGGCAGTGCGCTTGCGGGTTTCGCGCTCATTCTTTACGGGCTGACGACGCTGCAGCAGGGCATGGGGGAACTGGCGGAGACGTTGCATCCGTCCGATCTGCCCTCGGTGCTTGGTTCTCCGGGAGTTAGCTGGGGCGCGGGTTTGGCTGGCCTCATGATGCTGATCGGCGTTGGCTTGGCGATGACGGCGGTCATGCAGTCCTCGACGGCGGCGATCGCCGTGACCATTTCCGCCTTCTACGCCGGGGCAGTGAGCCTGGAGCAAGGCGCAGCACTGATCATCGGCCAGAATATCGGGACGGCGACGAGTTCCGCCTTAGCCGCGATCGGCGCCAGCACGACGGCCAAGCGCCTCGCCCTGGCCTATGTGCTGTTCAAGATGATCGCGGCGCTTATCGCGATCATCGCCTTTCCGTTCACGACTGTACTGATGAAACGCTTTTCCGCGTCGGTCGACGGGATGACGCAGCTTGCTGCCTATCACACGGCCTATAACGTCGTAGGGGTTGCGGTGCTGCTTCCGGCGACGCAATGGTTTACCCGCGTTGTCGAGCGTATGTTGCCGTCGAGGCAGACAGCCGTTCAGCGCGCGCTTGATCCAAGCGCCCTTGCCAGTCCGGTCATCGCGATCGAGACGGTCAGGCGCGTCCTGGCGGACGTCCTCGCGACGAACACTGCCTCGGTTTCTGCTGCGCTCTCGGGCCTGACGAGGATTGCGACCGGAGGCGTTTCGACCGGCATTGTGCTGTCGGAGATACGGGATTTTCTCTCCGAATTGAAGGAGCCGCCCGAGACTGAGGATGAGCGGTTGCGCATGACGAGCATGCTGCACGCGCTCGATCACGCTTCGCGCCTTGCGGAGGTCCTGGAGGAGGGGGAGCTCCCCGGCCGGCCGGTCGAAGCCGTTCTCGAAAGCCGCGCGACCGAGCTATGCGCACGTGTGATGATCGCGGCCGAAGCGATTGGTCGCTCGATCACTTCTGAAACCGCCCTCAGCGCTCAGGCCGCGGCTATCGGTTGGAGCGTGTCACCCGAGGTCGCCGCGACGCTTTTGGAAGCCGAACGGGCGGCAAAAGAACTCAGCGCGCTGAAGCAGGACCATCGCGCGACAACTCTTGCCTCGGTTGCACCGGGAGAGCTGGTAGCTGCAAGTGCCTTCGCGCGGATCGACGCCGCTCGACGACTCGACCGAATCGCGCATCACACCTGGCGGTTGGCTGCCCATCTTCTCCGGCGCGGCGGGCATTAGCCATCAGGATACCCCTTTGCGGTCGGTCGTTCCGCAAGGCGGTGCAGCTGCTTGTGTAATCCCTTGATTGAGGTGATTAAAATCAATCGGGAACATGCTCCATGATGATTTGCGTGTGCAGCATCGGCGCCTCGGATCCGAAATAGCCTTCCAGCAGCGGCAGAAAATCGTCCGACAGATAGAATGCCGTCAACGCACGGTCGGCCAGCAGGCGGAAGTCGGCGTCGTCGCGACGCAGCGCTATTGCATAGGGTTCATGCGTAAAGAGCCGATCACCGATCTCGAGCGACGATGGATCGCGTGCCCTCTTGGCCAGGCTGATTAGTAGCACCTGATCGGCGATATAGGCGTCGATCTTGTGATCCTCCAGCGCCTTAAGCCCGTCCTCGTGCGTTTCGAAATCGGAAAGCTTCGTCTTCGAGGCTTGGATGGCCAACGCCTCGCGCAGGGTCGTTCCAGTTGTTGTGCTTGCCCGCACCCCGATTACGCGTGTGGAGGGGACACGCTGGCTGACCGGGCGAACAGCGGGCTTCTCGAGAAAAAGAGTCTGCAGATAGTTAGGCGAATCTTTGCGGAGCAGCGCGGTCGCCCCCGTCAGAAAGATTGGCTGTGAGAAGTCAACGATTTCTCGCCTCTTCAAATTGACTGTGATCGCGCCGCAAAGCAGGTCGATCTGTCCGTTTTTCACTGCATCGAAGCCGTTGGCGAGCGTCATTTCAACGTATTCGCGCTTCAGTTGCGGAACCCGATACTCTATTTCGTCGGCGATCTTGCCACACAGGTCGATGGCATATCCCATCGGATCGGCGCCCGATTTGACGGAGGAAAAGGGCGCCTCGTCGGTAATGTAGCCGATACGCACACTGCCGCGCTGGGTGACCGTATCGAGCGTCGCAGCGCCCGCCGCGATCGCGGAAAGCCAAAGGGCAACATTCGCCAGCAGAAATCGTCTCATGCACTTTGCCATGGGCATGAACCTCACCACGAAAAAAAACGGCGATCTAAAAGGCGTACGCGCAGATTATGGGCAGTCAGCCATTTGTCAACTCAGGGCACCTCGCTGTCGCGGGACGGAAAAGCCCCATCTTGCACTGCAGGTCGGGCGCCTGGATCGACATGTGATGCCGTTGGCAGCCATTACAGCCGCGCGCGTGACGCTCACGTCGGCAGCCACACGGTGCTTTATGGATCAACTCCACGGCGCTATTTTTCGACAGGAGAGATGCGGGTTGGCATAGAGCCACTACGCGCGTTATGCCTTGTTTTGTTCCATCGCCAGTTCTGCCTCGAGGCTTTCCGCATCGCGGAAGATCGTGACAACCGCCAGAACGCGTCCGCCGTGCGTGAAGCGCAGGAGGCAGTCCTTCGCAGCAATGTCGCCCTCGATCTCGATCGCGTCCCATCTCTCGGCGTGTCCGACATAATTGATCGGGATGTCGTAATGCTGGCTCCAGAAAAACGGCACATCCGTGAACTCCTTCCGGCGTCCGAGCATGTTCAGCGCGGCGGTAGCACCCTGCCGCTCGGCCACGACCCAATGCTCAACTCTGATGTTCTCGCCGCTGTGGGGGTCGGGCCACCGCGCGATATCGCCGGCCGCATATATCCCCGGCGCGCTGGTCTCCAGATAGGCATCGACCAGGACACCCCGATCGATGGTAAGCCCCGCTCTTTCGGCGAGATCGACCCGCGGGCGCACGCCGATGCCGGCAACGACCAGGTCGGCAGTCAGCGTGCTGCCGCTCGTCAGCAAAACCTCGCTGGCGCCGATGCTCGCAGCGGTATCTTTCAAATGGAAGACGACACCATGTTCATCATGCAGGGCGCGGATGAAGTCGCCCATCTGGGGACCTAGCACCCGTTCCATCGGCCGTTCCTCAGGCGCCACGACATGCACTTCGACACCGCGGGTCCGAAGCGCGGCAGCGACCTCGAGGCCGATGAAGCTGGCGCCCAGCACGACAGCGCGCCGCGCCGCGCCGCTCTGCGCGATGATCGCGCGACTGTCGGCAAGCGAGCGCAGTGTGTGGACATGAGGCTGGTTGGCATCCGGTATGCTGGGGCGCACCGGTTCGGCGCCGGTCGCTAGCAGCAATTTGTCGAAGGCGACCCGGCCGCCATCGGCGAGCACGACCTCTCTGGCGCGGACATCAATGTCGGCAACCTTCGTTCCGAGGCGTACCTCGATGCCGTTCTTGGCATAAAAGCCTTCCGTGCGCAGTGGGATCCAGTCTTCGGGAGCCTTGCCCGCAAGATAGTCCTTCGAGAGGTTGGGGCGGTCGACCGGCAACGCCTCGTCGTCGCTGATCATGACGATGGCGCCCTGATATTGTTCGCGCCGCAGTCTTTCGGCCGCGGCAAAAGCCGCCGCGCCACCGCCGACGATGACGATTCTTTCCGGCAAGACCTCGGCATTGCTATCGCGCGAGGCTTGCGACGATTTCTTGCGTTTCTCGCCAACGAAAATCCTATCGCCGCGCTGCTCGACCGACCAGCACGTGAGCGGCGACAGGGCCGGTGCGCGCAGGGCCTCTCCGGTTCGCAGGTCGAAGCAGGCATGATGCCAGGGGCAACGAACACTGTCGTCGACAACCAGGCCGTCGACCAGCGGTCCGCCATAGTGCGAACAGGTGGCGGCGACGGCAAATATCTCTGCTCCACGACGCACGAGAAGCACGGACTCGCCGTCTTTGTGACCAACCAGCTTGCCTCCATCGGGAAGGTCGTCGAGTGCTATTCCGAGGGCGAGATCGGGTCCCTTCGGATCTGAGCGGCTATCGGTCATTTTCTCCTCCGTCAAAAGGCAGCTGCCGGTATTGCCTGCTGCGAGGAGGTTGTTGCCCAGGCAGCTCCCTTAAATTCTCGGGCTACTCTGCCCTTTAGGTAAGTGAATATGGCTCGAAGTAAACGTCGCCAAATACATCTGGAGTCGCTTTCGCTGTTTCCAATGATGCCGCGTTCGGAACAGGTGGCCCGCTCGTTTCGCACCTTGACCCAGCGCAAGCTTGAGGACCCAGGGAGGGCAACGATTATCTACAAAGCTGTCCAGCGCGACATGGCGGTGGAGTTTTCGGACTCGCCATCAAATCGCTGCGCCTTGGGCGCCGCGCCAGTTCGTCGCGCGAGGGTGCAGCGAATTTCCTCGGATCGTGCTTGTCGAGCTTAAAATGAGGTTGTCTGGATAAAGCGCAACCGCCTCGGGCAACGCTCTCCTTGTGACAGTCTAGGGGCGTCCAATAGGATGCAAGTCACTGCGCTGCAGCGTTGTGCTGCAAAAGCGCGGAGCCTTGCATAATGAGATATCTACAGGAAAAACTGACATCCAAACGAAACGACGGCAATGGCCAATGGCATCGTTAGCACGGCGATGCTTTGCCAGTCGGTTTGATGTCCATAGTCTCGCGCTTCCGAGTTCATTCCAGCTACCCCCTTCATGGAAGCAGCCTACCCGACTTAGTGGCCGTGTCGTCTCAAAATAAGTTTCTGGTTGTAATATTCGCGGCAGATCGAGACCGCGTTCGACGCTCAGCCTAAACCTTTCTGACATCTTGCAATTTGAGGCTTTCAATGACGGGCTTCCGGTCCCCCAAAGGTATTGCCGCGTGCATCGCCGATGCAGATCGGCGTCGTATCAGCGTCGAGACACCATATGCGTCTCAGCTAGGGAGAGGCTAGTCATTGAGAGGCACCGTAGCGTTCTGCCTGGGATTGGAGCTCGACAGGGTTAACCCGTGTGCCCACTGCCGACACGTTTCTTGGTGTTACTCGCAGCGCGCGCAAGGCGTTCAGGATGACCGCAACATCGATTGCCTCCTGAAGGAGCGCGCCTTGGACTGGCGTGAGGTAGCCAAGGGCTGCCGCAACCATTCCGGCCATGGAAAGACCGATGCCCGCGACGACGCTTTCGACCGCGATCCCGCGTGATCGCTTAGCCACTTCTAGCCCCGAAACGAGCCGACCGAGGTCGTCAACCAGCAGAACAACGCTAGCAGCCTCGGCGGAGGCGGCCGCCCCCCGTGCTCCCATTGCTACGCCGATATCGGCGGCCGCCAATGCGGGAGCGTCGTTGACGCCGTCGCCCACCATCATCACCGGCCCGTTCTTGCGTTCGGTCAGCACCAGAAGAACTTTCTGGTCGGGCGTCAGGTCGGCGCGGACGGCATCAAGCCCGAGCCCTTCAGTAACGGCCTCGGCGACGGCGTGACGGTCGCCTGTGGCAAGCACAATCCGTCTAATGCCACTGCGGCGGATGCCGGAAAGGAAGCCTGCCGTTTCCCGGCGCAACGGGTCGGACAGGACCAGATTTCCCGCGAGCTGGCCGTCCACCGCGACCGCGACCAGCACAGAGCCCGCTTCGGATTCCTGATCCGGAGCCCGCGATCTGCCAATCTTGCTGATGACGAAATCTGTCCCGCCCACGACGACGGATCGGCCGTCCACCTGAGCCGCGACCCCGTCTCCTGGAACTTCCTCGATATGCGTCGGTATTGGCAGGGGCATGCCCTGCGCGCGTGCCGAGGCAACGATCGCCTGTGCCATGGGGTGCTTCGATGCCTGATCGGCTGCCGCACCCAGGCGAAGCACTTCACCCGGCGGCAAGTCAGCATAAGTGTCGACCGACACAATCTGCGGACGGCCGTCCGTCAGTGTGCCGGTCTTGTCGAGGATCAATGTTTGGGCCTGCGTGAGTGCCTCGAGGGCCCTCGCGCCCTTGATCAGCACGCCAAAGTGCGCTGCCCTCGATAGGCCCGCGACCAGCGCGACCGGCACCGCAAGGATCAGAGGGCAGGGTGTGGCTACGACCAGCACGGCTACGGCCCGGATTGGGTCATCGGTCATCCACCACGCGGCAGCGGCAAGCGTGACCGTAACGACGAGAAACAGGATCGAATAGCGATCTGCCAGTCGAGACATCGGCGCCTTCGACCGCTGCGCCTCCTCGACCAGACGGACGATTCCTGCATAGGTGCTCTCCGCAGCGCGGCGGCTTGCGCGCAGATCGAAGGCATCACCCACATTGGTCGAGCCGCTCATCGCCTCTTGCCCGTGCATCAGTCTCACAGGCATCGATTCACCTGTCATGGCTGACTGGTCGACGACCGCGCGCGCGCTCTCGACAGTTCCGTCGACAGGCGCGACGTCCCCTTGCCGAATGAGGAGAAGGTCGCCGGGTGCGATTTGGTTGAGCAACACCTCTTCCAACGCGCCGTCGCGGTATCGGGCGGCGGTGCGTGGAATGCGTGAGAGGAGGGCTTGCATGTTACGACGGGCACGGCCTTCGGCAAAGCTCTCGAGGAATGTGCCTCCAGTGTACATCAGCGCGACGACGGCCGCGGCGAGCGTCTCACCGAACACAAGCGCGGCCGACATGGACAGAGCCGCCACGATGTCGAGGCCGACCTCGCCTCTCCAGAGGCTTCGGACAATCTCGATGATTAGGACGGCAAGGACAGGAACGACCCCCGCGACCCAGACCATCTCGGCGAGATCAACATTTCCGGCAAGCCTCAGGGTGGCCCCAACCGTAAGGCCGGTAAGGGCAACGGCCAGAATGGCAATCTTGAACCTGTCCCTGCCTTGCCCGCTCATCTCGCCTTCGGTTCACCTGGTTTATGTTGCCCCGGCTCAGGGCGCCCGGAATTGTGCCCGAGCGTTTGTCGCAGTTCTCATCGCCGTTGATGAGGAGTGCGTCCAGGCCGACTTTAGGGGGCATTGAGGCGCCCTCCAAGTGTTCTTGACCACCAGCACACTCACTCGTCCAAGCATCATCCAGCCTGCTGTCACCACGGGCATGCCGACGAGGCATTCAGCGGCCGCGACGCGCCGAGGAGGCCATCTGTATGCGAGAGCCCGCAGATCGACAGTCGCCAGAGGTCACATAGCGGCTTCAACGTGCAGCCAAATGACACGCGGATGTAACCGAACGACAGAGGCTTCAAGCACATGTCGATCGCGGGTCGGGAGCAGCCGAAATCGAAGCCCTCCTGAAAATGCCGAGGCCGCGGCTATTGTCGCGGCCTGGCTGTAGAACAGAGAAGCGCAAGGCTCGACGGGGTTCTGAGGGGCCCTGAGTTAACCCTGCTCACAGAGGGACTGCGAACAAGTTTCAGAATAACCTATTGGGGCGAAGGGCAGGATGCCTCCGTTTGAGGGGGAGGGCTAGTCATTCGGTGGGAGGCGCAAAGGACGAGGCCCGCAGGGGTGTGCGCGGACCTCGGAACACTATCACAGGAAGTGGCCGCATTTTCTGGCCGGGCTCATAAAAGCACAGCCGACCATCGATCGCACGTACGCCAATGTTGGTAACTGGCGCTACCGCTGGTAGGAACTGTTTCGAGAGTTCTGAGAGGCGTAGGCGTTGCGGCCGAGTTCACCCCTTGGGTGTCTCCCGATCAGGCAAGATCTTCGTCTGACAAGACTAGAAAGTGGTTTCCTGCACCAACCACCAGACAGGAAGAAATGCCAACGCGATCGCTGCCAGCCAGACCGAGGCGAACTTGATCAGGTACTGCCGTCTCGCTTTGGCTTCGTTCCACTCGTAGTACATCGCCAACTCCCAACTTTAGCCTGTTGTTACTGGAGCATTGCTTTAACGGCGAGTCGAGTGCGGAACTGCAACACTCGTGATCTCGCTTGGGGGGCGGTTTCCAAAATGGGGTCCGCAAACCCTATTCCTGACGCCGCGAGGTGGTTCGTCGCGCCTGACGGCTACGGAATTTGCAGCAGTGCGAACATCGCCCAGATGTCGTCTGAGAAGTCTCGATTTAGGCGCCAATCGAAGCGCCACTCGCGACTGGCAACTCGTAGCCATAGACGGACGAAAGGAATGCAGGCTTGTCTTTCCCAGTCACAGGCGGCAAGGGACGCATCGCATTCGAATTTTGTCCGAACGTTGCGAAATGACTCCCATCGGCGGGGCGGTGCCAAACGTCAGTTTGAAACGATGTCCCATTTTTCGTCAGGGTTGAAGCGCGTCATTTTCGCGACCGCCGCGGCGGTGTTGGTGCCGAGATCGCGTTCGTAGACGACGCCCTTCTCGCTCACCAGGAACGTCTTCACTCCCGTCTCACCATATTTGACGGGCCATCCGACGAGCGCGAACCCGACGATCATGTTGCCGTTGATTATGTAGCTGTAGTCGCCACCGGCTATGTTGGCGCCCTGGCCCTTCAGGATACGAAAACGGTAGCCGAAATAGCCATCCCCGGCCTTCGCACGCTCGAGAGCGGCCTGTTCGACGAAGGCTCCGGCGGGACTGTCTGAGTCTCCCTGGTTGGAGGGCCAGTAAAGGCCGTCTGTCTTGCCAGGGCTACTTATGAGGTTCTGTGCATATTCGAGAACGCCGTCGCCGTCGTGATCGGCCGAGGCGTATTCTTGCTGCGCGTCGACGTAGTTGCGCATGGTGTCGATCGCTTGGAGTTCATTCTCGCCGATCCGCCTGTCGAGGATCTCCTCGAAGCCCGCCTTGGTATCGAAGGCCCATTTGCCATCACCACGTTTCGCGAGCGGGAAGGGGAGCGGCCAAAGCTTGTCGCCGATCTCGACGATCTTCTTGCCGTCCCGGTCCTCCACGACCACCTGCTTTGCGGCGCCCTCGCGGATTTGCCGGTAGGTATTCATGGCGTCCTCGTTGGCCTTTAGCTTGACCGCGTCGATGCCGAGCAGCACAGCAAGACCATCGACGTCGCCGGACGACAGAGCTGCCTTCAGCTTGTCGACCGCCGCAACCGGGTCGTCGAATTGCGGCGCCGGAGTTGAGGCCGTGAAGCTGTCGAACGGCGTATCCTGGGCGAGCACCGGTGCAGTTCCGCAAAGAACGGTCGTTGTTGCAAGAACGGCCCAGAGGCCTGCAGACTTGAAGAACGTGTTCATCGTTTTTCTCCCCAAAGGTCGCTCAACGTCTGCCACCACCGCGTCCGCCACCGCGGCCGCCGCCGCCTCGAGGCATTTGTCTACCGCCGCCACCGCGGCTCATCTGTTGCCGTCCGCCACCGCCACGGCTCATCTGCGACCGTCCACCCCCACCGCGCTGAATGTTGGAACGGTTGGGTGAGCGCTGGACGTTGGAACGGTTGGGGCGCTGGGCGTTGGCGCGGCTCTGCGCTCCACGCCTCGAAGCGTCGACCTGACCGCGCTTCGACGAGACGTTGCCGAGCGCGTTTGCGCGGCCGCGGTTGTCCGCCTTGCCGGCGAGCTTACCGTTCGCGGGCCGCTGGCCGGCCGCAGGCCGGTTTCCGCCACCGGGGCGATTTACGCCCGCGCCGGCGCCCGGTCGATTTCCTGCCGCTGGCCGGTTGGCGACCCCACCGCCGGGGTGGTTGAGGCCGGCTTGCCCGGCGTTACCGCCGCGGTTTTTCAGACCCTCCGCGGTGCTTCTGCGCACGTCGGCTGCGCGGTCCGCCCGGTTGGCGACGCCAGCGCCGCGCTCACGGTTGATCTCGGAGGCGCGATTGCGCAGGTTGTTGGCGCCATTGGCCTGGAGATTGTTTCGGATAGTGTTTCGGTCGACGTTCGCCAACTGACTTCTGTCGATGTTGAGCTTGCTGCGGTCGACGTTCTTCCAGTCGACGTCGTTCCACTTAACCTTGCCGTTGAAATTGCGGTTGTTGAAACAATTGTTGCAATCGACGTCGATGTCGCCGCCCCAGTTGCCGCCCCAAACGCCCCAGTTGTCCCAGTTGACCGCGGCCGCCCAGGCAACGCCCGTTACGGCTGCGGCGAAGAAGGCAGCACCGGGATACCAATAGTTCGAATAGGGCTGGTCGTAGTAGCTAATAGGCTCGTAGGCGTAACCGGGTTCGTAGAGCATCTCCGGCGGATATTTCGGGATGTAGACCTTCTCGGGGTCGGTCGGCCGGATGACAACGTTGTCGCCCTCGTTGACGATCGTGATCTTGTCGTCCGTCTTGATCGCGCCCTTGGCCACCGCTTGGTCGCGCAGCTGTTGAATGGCCACAAGGACGTCCTTCTGCTGATAGGTGATCGCCTGTCCGAGCGTCTGTGTCCATTCCAGGTCGTCGTTCATCATCTTGACGACCTCAGGATAGTTGAGAAGAGAGATGATACTGCCATCCCAAGTCTCCTTGGGCTTAAGCTTGTCATCAGTCTTCTTCGTTTCAAGGAACCGGTTCGCCTCGACGATCTGCAGCGGAAAGAGCGAGCTAGCCGTGATCAGTGCCACGAGGTCATCCGGATAAAGTGCGATGCGCGCGACAAGCGTCTCGAGTTCGTCCTCAGTCAAGGCCTGAGGCGCTGCTGCTGTTTCGGCGGTACTCGCTGCCGGCGCGGCGGCCGAAGCGGAAGCGGGCGCAGGTGCTGGCTGCTGCGCGTAGGCCGTCGGTAGCTCTGTCGGAATGGCGAGCCAGGACACCGCCGCCAGCCAAGTTGCACACCAAGCAAGAAACCTTGTCATGATCGCACCTTTTCTTTCTTTGGTGGAAGACGGATCACCGTCTCCACTGGACGTCTGGGCAACCTCGCTTGCACCCGCAGAAAATGCAGCCGCCGGTCGAGCGAAAAATACTTGCGGATGCGGAGGCCCCTCGCAACTCCATGAAGATAGGCTAGCAGCAATCAGTCCCGGCCGCACGTACGTTACGGTAAATTACGGGAGCCGATCTATGCCCGCCATGGCTGTCCAATGCGGAGAATTGCTGTCGACGTGCAGTAGGAACGCAAAATTCATGCCGATCGTGCGAAATAGCGCGCTCGTGATCGCCGGACGAGCTAGTCAGATCGGATTGATCAAGCAGTCACGGGCGCTACGATGAACTGTCATGTGTCACAGCGATCTAAGTCATCGCTGATGGGCGCGGAAACGGAAGTCGAACAGCGCCGAATGTTCGAACCACGGTGGCCCGCCTTCTTGTGAGGCCACGGGAGGTGAGATCAGCTATCGCCGCTACTCAAACGGCCGCGCAGATCCTCAGCAAGGAACGTTTGGTTTTCGAGCAGACGCTCATAGAGAACGAGCATCTCCGGCGTAATGTCCTCCCAGGACCCACCAGCGAATCTGGCCTGATGCTGCACCTCGCCCGTTTGGATCCGGGAAATGCGTTGCTGCGAGGCGCTCGACGATCGTCGCGCCCATGTCTCCCTCCATGAAATACGCATGCTGCTGAACTGAACAACGAGCGCTGCCGAAATGCAAGCGGCTATCGGGTTGGTTCCCAACCCCGTCGTGTATTGGGACATGGTCCAATCCTGGGCCGGACTTCGACTTCAAATGGCCGACCGGGCGTGGGGAAGCCACTGAAGCCAGTGGCCGCTTCGACCCCAAGGCGAAATGGCGGTCGAGAACGGAAAGTGGTATGAGGCGGGATCGCAACCCGGTTCCGCTGATATGGCTGACGAACACCAGGCGACCCATACCACAAAAGCAAAGGAACCCGTGCGGCGATATCTCCTGGCGTCTGTTCTCGCTTTGGTTTGGGCGGTGAGCGTTCCGGTGCAATCCGTTGCGCAATCCTTGCCCCCGCCGGAGTTCCCAGAGGTGGAATTCGGCTCACGCAAGATATTCCTGATGCTTTTTTTGATGCTCGGCCCAATTAAGATACTGGTGCCATTCAAGGTCCTTGCGGGCAGCTACGAGCCCAGCGTTCGGCGACAATTAGCCACCAGAGCGATCCTGTTCTCGGCGGCGGCGCTCGCCATCGCCGGATTTCTCGGACGCACCATGCTTGAAAATCTGGAGATTTCGTTGCCGGTGCTGGCGATGACGGGCGGCATTATCTTGTTCATGGTGGCTTTGCGAACCGTTTTGCAGCCGACCGCGGACCCAATGATACGGCCAACGGAGCAGGGCCAGATAGATTTGAAATTTGCTCTGACACCGTTGGCGTTTCCAACAATTGTGACACCCTATGGTATAGCTGCCGTCATCGTCTTCGCTACGTTGGCGGGTGACCGGCAAGCGGAAGGCGTCACCCTGGCGGCGATCGTATTGCTGATCCTGACGCTTGACTGGCTGGCCATGATGTTTGCTGAATCCATCCTCAGATGGATCGGAACGTCATTGCAGGTTTTGGCGGTTGTGCTCGGCGTTACCCAAGCCGCTCTGGGACTGCAGATCATTCTGCATAGTCTAAGCATGATTGCTTGGTAACCGCCGCATTCTCACTAGGGAAGTTTCGCACGCCTCGAATGTCCGCCTTGGCACTCGGCGGCTTGATTACTTCAGTGGCACACGCGATGGCGAAGGAGTGTTTGCTCATGCCACAGTTGACCACACCCTCAGATTACATTTGCCCCAGTGGCAAGGCGGGAACCTCGCCGAGTATTACGTCAGCTCGCGCTTGCTGTCGTGGCCTCTGCCGAATCTCAGGGCCCCGAGGAAACAATCGACGTTCCGTCGCCTGGTGAGGCGGAACTGCCCCTGGAGGATGGAATTGTCGCTAAGAGCGCTTTGCTGCAACAAGCCCGGTCAGCGCGGTCCGCGATCGAAAAGCACGCACCGGATCGCATCCTTACAATCGGAGGCGACTGTCTCGTCGATCTGGCCCAATCGCGTATCTCCAACAAGCGATACGGTGGGACGTCGGAGTGCTCTGGATAGATGCACATCCAGATATCCAGACGCTGAAGGACACCGGTCACGCGCACGCGCAGGTGCTCGATATGCTCCTTGGCGAGGGCGACCGCGATTTCGTCGGCGAGGTTGATATCCCTGTTCGACCGTCCAAGGTCATGTATGCGGGGCTGGACGAGTGGTCTGCTAGTGAGCAGAAGGTCATTGATCGCCTAAACCTCCGACACACATCCTCGCGTGAGTTGTCTGGCGACAGTAACGCAATCCTGAAGTGGATTGCGGACGAGGACATCAAGCAGCTTGCAGCGCATCTCGACGTCGATGCGATCCTGCCCGGCCGTTTCCCGCCAATTCTTTTCAATAAACCGGGTACTGATAAAACGATTCTATCCGGTGTCCCCAGGGGGCGTCTGGAACCTGAGCACGTGGTGCGGCTCCTTCGGATGTGTCTGCTGCTTGCGAAATCGTGGGGTTGGCCATCACCGAATACATTCCCTGGGATGGGATCGAAACCAGAAAACTTCTGAGCCAACTCCCGCTGGTCTAGCCGGGACCGATACATCGATCCAGTCATGAGACTAAGCCGATGGCAACGGACATGGAGCTACCTCCCAGATGTCGCGGGCATATTCGGCGATCGTGCGATCGCTCGAGAACCTTCCTGAAGCCGCGATGTTCAGGATCGCCTTGCGGCTCCAAGCTTCCGGTTTCCGATAGAGTGATTGAAGATTGGAATCTGCATCCATGTAGGAGGTGAAATCGGCCAAATGCATGTAAGTATCGCCGCCGACCAGAAGTATGTTGCGCAGCGCGTCCGTGACTGCCGGCTCATTTCGCGAGAATTCGCCTGAGAAGATCAGGTCGAGGACAGCGCGTATCTCTGGCTCGTTCTCATAGTGCCAGCCGGGGCTATACCAGCAGCGGCTGTTTGCAACTTGGTCTGCGGTCAGCCCAAACAGGAAGAAATTTTCTTCGCCCGCGGCCTCGGCCATTTCGATCGTTGCGCCGTCACGCGTGCCGATGGTCAACGCCCCGTTCATCATGAACTTCATGTTGCTCGTGCCGCTTGCCTCGTATCCCGCCATTGATATCTGGTTGGATACGTCGCTGGCAGGAATGAGCTGCTCGGCGAGTGACACGCAGTAGTCGGGCAGGAATAGTAGCCGAAGGCGACCCCGCACCAACGGATCGCCGTCGATCGTGGCGGCAAGATTGTTCAAGAACTTTACAATCAGTTTGGCAGCGTGGTAGGCGGGAGCCGCCTTTCCTGCAAAGAAGAACGTGCGTGGCGGCATATCGAGACTAGGATTCTGCCGCAGCCGATGGTACAGGGCGACGACTCGCAGCCCATTCAGGAGCTGTCGCTTGTATTCGTGGATGCGCTTCACCTGGCTATCGAAAATCGTGTCAGGATCAACCAGAACACCCGCCTGCGCCTTGAGCCAATCGGCAAAACGGACTTTGGCCTTGCGTTTTGCGGTTTGGACGGCGGAAATGAACCCGCTGTCATCGGCAAGCGACCTCAGACGTTCGAGGTCCGTCGCGTTCGCTATCCAGCGGTCGCCGATAGCTTCGGAGATGCATTCGGCAAGACCCGGATTTGACAGCAATAGCCAACGGCGTGGCGTGACGCCGTTTGTCTTGTTGTTGAAACGGTCAGGATAGAGTTCTGCGAGGTCGCTCACGGTGACGTTTCGGAGCAGCTTCGAGTGTATCTCCGCGACACCGTTCGTGCTGTGGGAGCCGGCTATTGCGAGGTGAGCCATCCGCACCAGGTGATCGCCTTGCTCGACAATGGCTATGCGCTCGATGCGGCCATTGTCGCCCGGCCAGCGAGTTTGCACCTCTTCCCGCAAGCGGCGATCGATTTCCAGGATGATTTCCAAGTGCCGAGGAAGCATCAACTCAAACCAGCGCACCGGCCACTTTTCCAGCGCTTCCGGGAGGAGGGTGTGGTTTGTGTAGGCAAGGGTCCTTTTCGTGAGGTCCCATGAACGCTCCCAGTCAAGTTTTGCCGTATCCAGGAGGATGTGCATGAGCTCCGCGACGGCGAGACTCGGATGGGTGTCATTGAGCTGGATAGCCACCTTCGTCGGCAGATCATCCCAACTACTGTTGCTTTTTTGGAAGCGTCGAACCAGGTCGGCCAATGAGCACGCTACAAGGAAATATTCCTGCACGAAGCGAAGGCCCTGTCCCATGCTGGTGGAATCGTCCGGATAAAGAACACGTGTCACGGTTTCCGCTGTCAGCCGTTCGGCCAGCGCGCCAACAAAGTCACCTGCGCTGAATTCCTGGAAATCGAATACGTGGGGAGTTGCGGAAGCCCATAGCCGCAACGTGTTTATCGTTTTTCCGCCGTAGCCGACGACAGGCCTGTCGTAAGGGATTCCGAGCAAGCTTGAAGGCACGCCGGCGATCGCTCTCAGGCTTCCCCCGCGCACTTCGAACGAACATCCAAGCTCGACCGGCACGGCCAAGTGAGGTCGGGCAACTTCCCAGGGATCAGGCCTGCGCAACCAATTGTCCGGTTGTTCGCGTTGCCAGCCATCGACAATCGACTGTTTGAATATCCCGTACTCGTAGCGCAAGCCATAGCCCATTCCAGGCAATTGCATCGTCGCCATGGACTCGAGAAAGCATGCTGCCAAGCGTCCAAGGCCACCATTGCCGAGCCCGGCGTCGGGCTCTTCGGAAAGCAAGGCCAATTCGTCCAGCTGATGTCTTTGAAAGAAGCGATCCGCAAGAGGGCCTAGCCCCAGGTTGACAACGTTGTTGTTAAGGGAACGACCGATCAAGAACTCCATCGAGAGATAATAGACCCGCTTGGGGTTCTCGCGATCATAGACCTCTTCTGTCTTTTCCCAGCGCTGGGAAAGAATATCCCGAACGGACCGTGCGACTGCCTCATACCGCTCGCGGTTTCCTATCTCGCTCGATGCCCGCACGTTGTCGAACAGAAGATGACGTTCGTACAACGCGTTGCTGCTGCCACTTAGCTTGAGGGGGCCGCAATCATACTGCGGGGGAATGGAGTCCGTCGCCTCCAATTCAGGAGCTTGGGCTGATGTTTCCTGGTCGTCTGCCATTCCATGCCTCCGAACCTGCCGGTCACGATCTTCGGGATTGGTTTACGAGCCATCGCAGTGCCATGCCGTCTTTCACGCGCTCAAAGGTCGAGTTAACGGTCCCGCGTGTTGCATGAAGGGGCGCTTTAGCGGGGCGGATGCCGGGTTGATGGTGCCTGAAACCAACAGCGCAGTGAAGTATGTTACCGTAAACGACGCACGTAACGACACTGGTGAGGCTGCGGTGGCAAGCTCTAGGGCCGGGCCGCTGGGATCCAAAGTAGACATCATGATTGGCGGTCTAATTTCAAGAGTGTCGTAAAATCGTCCGGGCGACACGCCATGGACCGTTCGAGACCATGAAAGCGCCGCGATCCGATAGGAGTCTTTGCCCGTAGCGACTCAGGGGAGGAGCACGCACATGCTTTCAACGAGCGATTGGACCTTTGGTCTGGAAATCTGGCTGCCTGACTTTCCGCAACCCATCGATATCAAAGGAACTGGCGAAGCTTCCGCATTACTAGCTGACAAGTGGCCGGTAACCTTTGGGCCGGCGTTTGAGCGTGCGCTTGCCGTTTGCGCGGCAGTTATGGAAGGGTTGCTCCCGGCAGACGATGCAAAGCTGGCCCTCATTGATGCGGCCGAAGAAGTCGGAATTTCCTGGATGGACCGGATCTATTATGTTCCCGATCGTCCGGATGGTCTGACGAAATCGCCACCTGCCGGGCAGGTTCACTAGCGCCGATGTCGGCTCAATCTTAAGCCGTCCTAAAGGCGAACGAAAAGAAGTACGTCACACGTTGCTGCCTGTGGATCCTCGCAGCTAGAACCGCTGCGCCGCCGCCGGCTTGTTTCCGGTAATTGCATCGATCCGATCGAGCACGTCGGAAGTCAACTTGTCCCTATGCGAAAGGGCCGCAAGATTGTCCTCCAATTGACTCGTGCGCGACGCGCCAAGGATCACAGTTGAGACATTCTTGTTGGCCAGACACCACAGCAGAGCAAGGTGCGTGATCGAGATCCCGATCTCGTCTGCGAGCTTCGCCAAATCGCGGACTTTCGCGATCTGGGCGCGGCCAGCGTCGCTCGATAGCTTCTCCTTCAGCCACTCGTATCCGGGAAGGTTCATTCGGCTGTCAGCCGGCACGCCGTCGTTATATTTGCCGGTGAGGACGCCTGATGCAAGCGGCGACCAGATCGTGGTTCCGAGACCGAGAAGGTCGTAGAGCGGCCGATAATCGGCTTCCACCTTTTGGCGCTCGAAGATGTTGTATTGGGGTTGCTCCATCGTCGGCGGCGTGATGCGAAGATCCCGCGCGACGGCGTAAGCCTCGGTTAACTGCTGCGCCGACCATTCCGAGGTTCCCCAGTAAAGGATCTTCCCCTGCGCCACGAGATCGTGCATCGCCCGAACGGTCTCCTCGATCGGCGTATCGAGATCCGGCCGGTGGCAGAAATAGAGGTCCAGGTATTCTACCTGCAGCCGCTTGAGCGCGGCGTGGGCAGCATCGGTTACGTGCTTGCGCGACAGCCCGCGTTGCGTCGGCTTCTCCCCGCCCCAGAACACCTTGCTGGAGACGATGAAGCTATCGCGGCTCCAGCCGAGCGTCTTGAGCGCTTCGCCCATCACAAGTTCGGATTTTCCACTCTCGTAGCCTTCGGCATTGTCGAAGAAGTTCACCCCCCTGTCATAAGCGAGCTTCATTAGGCTGACCGCATCGCCGCCATCAACCTGCTTGCCAAAGGTGACCCATGATCCGAAGGAGAATTCGCTGACTTTCAGGCCCGATTTGCCGAGACGACGATATTCCATAACGAACCTCCTACGAATGTTTACAAGAAATCAGCCGAGCAGCTGTTCGTAGCGAACCTAGCCCTATCCCGCTTGGGCGCAAGGCCAAAAACGAGAACGCGGAGCCGAGCATTTCCTCAGCCTTCGGGTTCCTGCTTGCTGTCCTTAGCCAGGCAGCCGAGACTTGCCAACTGATTGGGAAGGTTTACCGCAAAGGGGCGGCAGCGTTCTGTTTTGGTTCTGCAGGATCTTCACCACCGCCGATCCTTCCTGAAAATGCTGTCCGGCCGCGATATGCCCTCTCTTAGGTTCGTGACGGGCGGACACAGCAGACTTTCGTTCATGGCAAAACGCCGCCCGCAATCTTGAGGTCTTCGGTATCAAGCGCTTCGTCAAACTTATCCAAGATCGGCTGAAGCAGCGCTTCCGCATCGCTTATGCGACCCTCAGCCGCTAAGAAACGAGCTAAGTCGGTCGCGGCACGAAATTCCCAGCCGCGGGCACCCATGTTCCGGATTGTGTCGAGGGCCTGCAACAAGCACGTGTGCGTCTCGTCTGACGCCGACATCGACAACAACAGGTTCGCCTTTACACGCAGAAGTTACGACATATAGCAGAGATCGCCGTTGGCCTTGACTCTCCTCGCAAGCGCAGGCCGGGTGTTACGACTGCCGCGAAGCCGACATGCGGCGCCGCTCCCCATCTTCGGAGTGAGCTCCGACGGATCTCCGGGCGGCAGGAAGCATATGGTGATTATGCCGTTTGGCGGATGAGTATCCTCCTTCTGTCGCCAATTCTCCCGAAGCTGGCGAGCATCTAAATCAATTGCACCGACGCCACTGGCGTTGGACGGACCGATGGATCGGCCGTCGCAATCGAAAGGATGCAATCATGAGCAGTCATCAGAAGGTAGCCATCATCACCGGCGCGTCCCAAGGCATCGGCGAAGGCCTCGTCCGCGGATACCGGGAAAAGGGCTACAACGTCGTAGCCACCTCGCGTTCCATCAAAGCTGGTTCCGATGCCGGCGTTCACGCTGTCGCCGGCGACATTTCGAAGGTCGAGACCGCTGAACGCGTCGTTCGCGAAGCCATCGAGCGCTTCGGCCGCATCGACACTCTCGTCAACAACGCCGGCGTATTCACAGCCAAGCCGTTCGTCGACTTCACGCAGGAAGACTACGATCTCAACTTCGCCGTGAACGTCGCTGGCTTCTTCCATATCACGCAGCGCGCCGCAAAGGAGATGCTGAAGCAGGGATCCGGTCACATCGTCTCGATCACCACAAGCCTCGTCAACCAGCCGATCGCTGGCGTCCCGGCGGCCCTTGCTTCGCTGACGAAAGGCGGCCTGAATGCCGTCACCAAGGGACTCGCGCTTGAGTATGCCAAGACCGGGGTTCGGGTGAACGCCGTGTCGCCCGGCATCATCAAGACCCCCATGCACGCCCCTGAAACGCACGAGTTCCTTTCGGCCCTGCACCCGGTCGGCCACATGGGCGCGATCAGCGACATCGTGGACGCCGTTCTCTACCTCGAGAACGCCAGCTTTGTGACCGGCGAGATCCTGCACGTGGACGGCGGTCAGAACGCCGGTCGCTGGTAACACGCCTTCGGACCGAACGGCCTGACGCAAGAGCGTCAGGCCTCCCAGACGATAACGATTGGAACAACGATGGAACTGGTACTGGCCGCAGACCCGATGTGCTCGTGGTGCTATGGGTTCGGAAAGGAAATGGAACTGCTGCTCGAACGGCGCCCGGAAGCCTCTCTGCAAATCATACTTGGCGGTCTCCGCGCCGGCGCGACCGACGTTCTCGACGATGCCGGAAAGCAATTCAGGCTGCATCACTGGGTTAGGGTCGAAGAGGCAAGCGGTCTTCCGTTCAATCGTGAAGGGCTGCTGGCGAGACAAGGGTTCGTCTACGATACCGAACCGATTTGCCGCGCGGTCGTCGCCGCTCGCATCCTGCGTCCGGAAGCCAACCTTCTCAAGGTCTTCAGGGCGTTTCAGCATGCCTTCTACGTCGACGCGCTTGATACCACCGATGGCGTCGTCCTCGCAAACGTTGGTATCAGTGCCCTGACGACTTTGGGCCATCCCACAACTGCTGAAGAGTTCCTGGAGACGTGGAAGCGAGGCAGCACGATCGCGGAAGCGGCGAACGACTTCGCCACCGCCCGAGCAATGAGCGTTTCGAGCTTCCCGACACTTTTCGTCAGGAAGGATGCCAGGCTGGCCAGGGTTGGCTCGGGGTATGCACACGTCGACGCGCTCGAGCAGCACCTGTCGGCGCTGGGCTTCTGAAGGCAGACGGACAATTGGAAGGTACCAAACGATGACTATTGTAAACGTGCAGGTTACTCGCGAAGGAACTGCGCCGGGCCGCCAGTCGGTTAGAAGGCCCGCCTCATTGCGGGCGTGAGCCAGATGCTGCTCGAGGTCCTCAACAAGCCGCTCGAATCCACTTACGTGGTGATCGAAGAAGTGGACTTCGACAACTAGGGATGGGGCGGGCTGCCGACCGCGGAATATCGAAAGCTCGCCGCCGCCAAGGGCACCTGGTCCGCTTGGGGGCGGCAAGCGCGCAGTTTGATCGTGTCAATCCGGAAGATCGGCCCCTGCTTGCTCGGCAAGCATGTATGCGGCGTACCAATCGGGCCAGTCATCGTCATGCTTGCCCCCGTTTCGCTTCTCATGCTCGCCATGGGCAGCCGCAGCGCGCCGAAGGGCTGCTGCCATATCGCTACCGGAGGTGAACGTCGCGCCGTTGGCCTCTTTTCGACCCGGTAGCCTCGTCGTAATCTCCTGGAGGAGCCATCCGTTGCCGTCCGGGTCGCTAAAGGATGCGAACGATCCATAGCTGGCGCGCGAAGGGTGTGGGCCGGGCAGCCGTCCATCGGTGTTCTTGTGGTGGAAGACGCCGCCGACGTCGTGGAAGACCCCGCTCATTTCAGCACCATGTGAGGCCAGTGCCGCGTGAGCCATCTCAATGTCCGATACGATAAGATGCAGTCCCTGAGCGGAACCCGGCGCCGCGGATGTGACGTTCGATCCGAAGATCACCGAGCAGGGAGATCCCGGCGGCGTGACTTGAACGACGCGGAAGCCGTCCTTGCCGGGCACGTCGGCGTCGAGACGCCATCCAAGTCCCGTATAGAATGCCTTGGCACGGTCGACGTCCGAAACTGGGATCACGACGACCTCCAGTTTCATGTCGGCATCCTTCACTGTCTTTGTCGCGGTCGTGCTACGCTCCTGAATGGTCATCTTGTCATCCCTCGGTAAAATTGCCGCGGGGAACTTCCCGCGACCAGGCCCACGATGCGCTCGCCTCGGGGGACCGTCCATTATCCAATGGTGTCGCCGCCAACGCCCCCATTGACTCTGGCATCCAGCGGGTGAGGAACGGGAGGAGTAAGACGGTTCAAATCGACAATTGAGTGTCGGTTTCCCTCTCGCTCATCATCCAGAGGCGCTCAGCAGAAGCAGGATCTACCGCATAAGGCGCGACTTTCGACGTTCGCCGGTCCCGCCCATCGAGCAAGGTGACGATGGACCCGTCCTCGAGAAGCGCTATGTCCGAATTCGCGCAGAACACGCCCCCGAGGCCGGCGAGCTGAGGGCTGACTGCGCACCAAACATGGGTTGCCGCACCTTGCGGAATCGATTTCATGTCCCTGTCAGGATCGATGACAGGCACACCCTTCTCGTCGAGATTTCCCATTTCCTTCAGGCGTTCGGTCGAGATGTGCTTCGCCAGACCAGTCACGATACCGCCGGGGTGTAACGAGAACGCGCGGATCCCGAAGTCGCGCCCTCGGCGATCAAGTTCGACAGCAAAGAGGATGTTGGCTGTCTTCGACTGTCCGTACGCGCTCCAGCCATCATATGGGCGGCGCTCGAAATTGAAGTCGTCCCAGACGATGTCGGAAAAGCGGTGACCCATTGAGGAGACCGAAACGACGCGCGCGCCTCTAGCTCGAACCAATGCAGGCCACAGGCGGAGCGTGAGCTGAAAATGACCGAGGTGGTTGGTCGAGAACTGCAGCTCGTTGCCTCGGGAGTCGCGGCTCAGTTCCGGCAGCGCCATGATGCCCGCGCTGTTGAGGAGAATGTGCAACGGAAGCCCCGACCGGACGATGTCACAGCTAAAGGCGTCGATCGAGGCTGGATCGGTGAGGTCCATCGGCCGGACTTCGATCCCGCCACCAGTCTCCGCGATAGCACGTGGCGCGCGATCTACGTCCCGAGCCGGCACGATCACCCGGGCTCCAGCCGACGCCAGCGTCCGCGCGGCTTCTAGCCCAAGGCCCGCATAGCCGCCTGTCACGATCACCAACTTTCCGGTGAGGTCGATACCGGCGATGATGTCGAGCGTCGTGCTGGAGGCATGGAAGCCGGATCCGAGTGGCGTCTGCGTCGTAGGCATTTGGTGAGTTCCTTTCGGTGACTGTTCGCCCTTGGATATGCTCTCCGATTGCCGTACTTTGAATATTCAGAAGTTCCAGTTTCTTTCGCCAAAGTTCAAAATGACACGCGATCCGCTATCACATACCCTCAAGGTCTTTGACGCTCGTACGATCTATGCCGGCGGCTTTATTGGTGGCGGCGACTGGGCCATCCGTTTCGAACCACCGCGCAAGATCAAGTTCTTCGTTGTCGGTCGCGGGCACTGTTTCCTTGCCCTTGACGGCACAGTCGCAAGATTCCGGCTCGAGGCCGGCGACATCTTCATCTTGACGCGTGACGTCGGGTTTGTGGTCGCGAGCGATCTGGCGCTTGCTCCGCAGCCGGCGGCCGAGATCTTCAGGGGCGCCGGGAAGTCCATCATTCCAGTCGGGCAGGGCGACGACTTCCTGTTTCTCGGAGGTCATATCGATACACACCATGCCGGCGGACGCCTGATGATCGAAAGCCTGCCGGATTTTGTTCATCTTCCGGCGGCCGAAAGTGGAGCGAGCCGACTTGGAGCTTTGATCGGCGAACTCGTCGAAGAGGCGGCAGGCGACGCTCCAGGGGCCGAAATGGCGTGTTCAAGTCTAGCCCATTTGCTGCTCATCCAGATCCTACGTCGGCACCTTTCATCAGGAGACCAGGTTCGTCCCGGCTGGCTTCGCGCCGCCTGCGATCCAAAACTCGCCCCAGCGCTCAACCTCATGCACGGCGACATTGCCCGTTCCTGGACGCTTCCTGAACTCGCCCGTGCGGCGGGAATGTCTCGGACGGCTTTCGCGGTTCACTTTCGTAATGTGACCGGACGCCCGCCGCTCAACTATCTGACTGAATGGCGAATGCTCCAGGCCGAACGCGCGCTTCGCCAGGAGGGCAGTTCTATCGCCAGGGTTGCGGCCTCAGTCGGATATGGTTCCGAGGCGGCCTTCAGCACCGCTTTCAAGCGCGTGATGGGCGTATCGCCTCGACGTGGAGGCCGACTTTATCTCGTCGAGGAAGCGGCGCACGCTTCCTAGTGTTGTTTGCCCGTGCTCGCACGAATCATGTGAGGTGTCCGTGCGATTTGCCATGGACTGTACGGACACTTGTTTACCTATTTGTCGGCCAAAGTCCCTGTGTAGTGGCCAAGTCTGGCCTCGATGTCCGGATTGGTCTGCAGGCCCATGTCCATCAGCTTGCCAATGTTCTTCTGTGCGACCGGGCGCTGTACGGAGGTGATGAACGCGTCCCACCCGGCGCCGATCTCGGGGTTGGACGGCAGGCTTGCATAGTCGACGAGACGCTTGGTGTCGGCAATCGCCTGCCGGTCGAAGCCGGAGATGCGAGTGGCGAGGGCGTCTACGAACGGGTCAAGCTTGTCGTCGGGGAACGACCGGTTGACGTAACCATACTCCTCGGCGAGATCGCCATTGATGTCGTCGGAGCCGAGCAGAACCTCAAGCGCTCGGCCCCGGCCCATCAGACGGGGAAGCCGGGCCATAGGACCACCACCGGGTACGAAGCCTGCGCCGACCTCCCATTGGGAAAGGATTGCCTTCTCCCGGCTCGCAAAGCGCATGTCGCTGGCCAGCGCAAGTTCGCTACCGACCCCCGTTGCGCGTCCGCGTATCAGTGCGATGGACACCACTGGCGCCTTGCTGATGCGAACCAGCATGTCCGGAAGCGGATGAAGTCCCGTCGTCCCTGATGGCAGGCTGGTGGATTCGGAAAGCTTGGGCGTGAAGTTGTAGTGGGTCAGGAAAAAGCCCGGCACCGCACTGTCGAAGACAATGACGCGCAAATCGGGATCCGACTCGATCTCGGCGACGACCTTCTCCATCTGCGGAATGGTCTCCGGCCCGAAGATGTTGAAGGGCGGGTTGTCGAAGGTCACCCGCCAGTACGCCGGGGTTCTCTTGTCGACCTTGATCTGTGTCTGCTCGCTTGCAGGCTGAGCTTGCTCGCCCGCCGGACGGGCCGTCTTTTCGGCGACGCCCGCCTGGCCGGAAAGCGCAAGGGCGGGCAGCATCAGAAGGGCGGTGGCCGTCAGAAACTTCGACGAGACAATGACGACGTTCCTCGCATCCGTTGGCTTGATCTTCATGACTTACTCCATCGTTCAGATTGGAAGAGAAAGGTTTGCTAGGGCTCGATCTCGAAAACGAGTTCGACTTCGACCGGCATGCCGAGTGGTATGCTGGCGACGCCGAGGACGATACGCGGTGGGACCCGATCCGCTCCGAAGACATTGAGCAGCAGTTCCGAAGCGCCGTCGGCGACCTTCGGATGTTCACGGAAATCTCCCGGCGTAGCGATGTAGACGCCGAGCTTGGCGATGCGACGAATGAGATCCAGCGATCCGAGCTGCGCCTTGGCAGCGGCAAGACCGCTGAGGCAGGCCGTCCGCGCCGCGTCATAACCTTCGAGGACAGACAATTCCTCGCCGACGCGCCCATGATAAACCGGATCGTGTCCAACCACTGGCAACATGCCGCTGAGGAACAACAGGGTGTCGCACTGGACAGCTTCGACGTAGGCGCCGAATGGGGTGGGCGGAGGAGGCAAGGCAATGGCCAGTTCCTCCAGTCGCGCTTCTGGGCCGCGGGCTACCATTTGCCGAGATGTGCGCCGTTGTCGACGTGCAGCACCTCCCCGGTGATATTTGCGGACTCCGTCAGATAGACGACACCGTCGACGATCTCCTGCACCGCGGTGATCGTTCCCATCGGCGACAGCGATTTCAAAAAGTCCTTGGGGTTGGACGCATGAAGCGGCGTGTCGACGACGCCTGGAGACACTGCGTTGACGCGAATATTGTCTGCCGCAAATTCCAGCGCGAGGCTTTTGGTAATCGCGTTGAGTCCACCCTTTGTGATCATCGGCAATGACGCGTTCACGCCCGCGATCGGGTGATCCGTAAGGGACGACGTGATGGTGACGATGCTTCCGCCAGACTTCTGGCGAAGCATCTGCCTGATCGCGTGATTGGTGAAAAGGATGAAGCCTTCCACGTTGGTCGCGGAGAGCTTCCGGAAATCGTCGACCGTGTATTCTAGGAAGGGCTTCGTAAAAAAGATTCCGGCGTTGTTGACGAGGGCGTCGACGGATCCGAAGCGGTCGATTGCCCGCTGCGCGACCCGTTCGGCGGTGTCGGGATCGCTGACGTCGCCGTCGACGAGTTCCAGACGGTCGGCGCGGTCGAATGGCGTCGTCTCGCTGATGCGTCTCGAGGTTCCCACGACGTTGTAGCCCTTGTCGAGGAAGGTCTGCACGATGCCGGCTCCGATCCCTTGCGAGGCACCGGTTACCACCACTGTCTTCTGCACACTCATGGATGCCTCCGTTTTGATGCAAAGAGCCATTCGCCTGCCGTGGGGGCAGGTCGGCTTGTTTCGAAATTGATGCGCTGATGCCGGCCGTGCCGGAAACGAAGGCGCTTACGCCCTGCGTTCTCCGCAACCATCGCGCCGATTTCCTCGAGGCGCTATTGTACCAAGGTGTCCCCGATACTTTGGGATCGATTGGCGCGCGTAGACACCAAGGTGCAATGGACCGCAACGAGCACCGGAGATATGACGGTCAGACCCAGGATACGAAATGGAGTCCGACATGACGCGCTGGCCCGACCGCCGAATCCTCGACTTATTCGGGATTGAAATCCCCATCATTCAAGCGCCCATGGCTGGTTCGACCACGAACGAGATGGTCATCGCCGCTGCACAGGCGGGCGGCCTCGGGTCGCTGCCAAGCGCGTTGTTGAGCATCGATCAGCTAAAGGCGGCTCTGACGAGCATCCGCAGCTCGACGAAGGCTCCTTTGAACGTGAACTTCTTTGCGCATCACACGCCGCCCTCCGATCCAGCCGCGCAGATGCGGTGGAGGGCGCTGCTCGCGCCATATTACGTCGAATCCGGCCTCGATCCAGCGGCGCCGGTGACGGCAGCCGGACGTGCACCGTTCGACTCCGCTTTCTGCGAGGTGGTGGAGGAGTTCAAGCCGGAGATCGTGAGCTTCCATTTCGGCCTGCCGGAGAAGTCCTTGGTGCAGCGAGTGAAGGCGACCGGCGCGAAGATCATCTCGTCGGCCACTACTGTCGCCGAGGCCGTCTGGTTAGAAGAAAACGGCGTCGACGCTGTCGTGGCAATGGGTTTTGAAGCCGGCGGTCATCGCGGAAATTTCCTGACGCATGACATGTCCACGCAGGTCGGAACGATGGCGCTGGTCCCGCAGGTCGTTGACGCGGTGAAGGTCCCCGTCATCGCGGCAGGAGGCATCGCTGACGGCCGAGGCGTGGCGGCCGCCCTGATGCTCGGTGCTTCTGCGGTTCAGATCGGAACTGCGTACCTCTTCTGCCCCAAAGCAAAGATTCCTGCCGTTCATGCGCAGGCGCTCGGTGATGCGCGCGACGACAACACCGCGATCACCAACGTCTTCACCGGCAGGCCCGCCAGAAGCGTTGTCAATCGCATCATGCGCGAGCTCGGGCCCCTCTCCGAAAGCGCTCCACCGTTTCCAACCGCCGCGGCCGCTCTCGCCGCAATCAAGGCGAAAGCGGAGGAGGCGTCCAGGAACGACTTCACGAATCTTTGGTCAGGGCAGGCGGCGAAGCTCGCACCGAGGCTGTCCGCCGGCGATCTGACCCGGCGCCTGTATCAGGATGCCCTCAAAGTCATCGAAGGACGGACGCAAGGCTGAGCCTGGGAAGTGTGTCGGATTGCGCTTCTGATACGGGGGCCGCAGTCGAGTGGCACGCGGGAGGTTGATGGGCTGGCTTCTATTTCCCAACGGTCGCTTTTGAAGAAACGAAAGGATTCGCGATGGAACGGCATTTCGTTGAAATCAGTGGAAGCGAAGCCAAGGCCGGCGACGGTAGCCCTCTCGACGCTCTGATAGAGTTTTATAGAGCGTTCAACAGCGGAGACATGGCCGGGCTGGAGTCGGTCTGGTTCAACGGGGAGGCTCCAAGCATGGACAATCCCATCGGCGGCATCCGCCGAGGGTGGCCTTCGATCTCCCAAGGCTATTCCAGGCTTTTCGAGGGCCAGGCTGAGGTCCGCGTCACCTTTCACGATTTCACGAGCCAGGGTGGCGCCGACTGGCATCTCTTCGTCGGTCGCGAGCGAGGCCAATGCAAGACGCCGCGTGAGACGATCGACGTTGCTTTCCGGACGACGCGGTGGTTTGTCCGAAAGGACGATGCCTGGCGGCTGCTCCACCATCACGGATCGGTCGAGGACCCAAAGATGCTTGCCGATTACCAACGGTTGATCTCTAGCGAACGCAAATGACCAAGCGGCAGAGCCGGCGGTTGTCGGCGCTGTCTCGTTCACGACGTATGGCCATGGCCATAAATCGATAAAGCCGGGACCTTCGAGATTACCCGCGAACTCCGCCAGCCTGATGTGCCCTACATCACCCGCATGATTGGCTCCGTACAATCAACCATCGGCCGACCCACACTCCAATGCAGGGAAGGCCGTCTCCAGGCGGATTGGAGACGGCCTTGGCGGATCGTGGGAGGGGGATCCGCGAGCTCCAGCGGCGGGAGGAACACTGGAGCGCTTGCTGCGCAAGCTTATCGCCAACTAGGGAGGCGATAAAACATAGCCTAAGCCGTGACGGCCATTCTGGTAAGTAAACTTAGGTATTGCCCGAATATACCTGATGGCAATTTCGGCAATCACCCGAGAGATTGATAGGAAGCATCCGAGGGCTAAGGACAAACGTCTCGGGCGGTAGCACGGGTCCAATGATCTCCGTCGAAGGCAGTCAGAGAAAAATGGATCGGCGAGGACGCCTCCGACCTCTTTCGCTGACAGTTCTCGGCGTCCCGTCGGAGCCGGCGGCAAATAGTGGTGCCCCGGCTGGATCCGTGTTTAGTGTAGCGGTGCAGCGCCAAGTTCGAGTTTGGCAGCCATGTTTACGAGCTCTGGCAACGATCGTGCACGCATCTTCCTCATCACCTGCCCGCGGTGGGCCTTGATCGTGATTTCGCTGAGGCTCAGTTCATAGGCGACCTGCTTGTTGAGTAGCCCAGCCACCACGAACTGCATGACCTGGCGCTCGCGCACCGAGAGGGACCGATAACGCCGGTCGAGTTCATTGACCTTGATGGTTGATTCAATGGCGGCCTGTATCTCTTCAAGGAGAGCAACCGTGTTCACCGGCTTCGACATGATTGTAAAGTTGAACCGAGATGCCGTCATGGTCATGCCGCGATGGTCGTGGCTCGTTAGCAGAATGACCGGGCAATGCATCGCATAAAAGCAGATGATCCGGGTGAGAGTCTGGACATCCAGATCGGGCAGATCAGCATCGAGAACGATGCACCCGAAGCTCGAAACGCGTCGGGCGGAGAGAAATTCAACTGCTGATCCGAAGATGTCAGGTCGCCAGCCGCACGACCGCAACTCGTCGGGCAGGATCTCGCCGATCTCATCATTGTTGCTCACGACGGATACGGACGGCGCGTCCGACGTCGATATCTTGTTACTTGGGAATGTCTGAGGCAGACCGCCATTGTACATGCCATTCTCCTCCGGTTCAAAGATGAATTCACGTCGAAGTGGTATCTATCTTAGAATGCGCCGACAGCGCGAAGCTCGCCAACAAGAATGGCTATTGTCTAAGCCAATACCGCCCGTGAAGCGACTTAAGTGGGTTGAGAGAATCTGAAATATCCTGAAGTATCCGGTGCGGCGTCTCCGCCGTCATGAATCGCCGCGGCGGTTACAGATGCCGCTGAACTATTTGGCATTGGCAAGAGAGATCGGATCGCTTTGGGACAGATCGAACGGGGCCTTTTCGAATTCTGCGGCTGGGAGATGGATCTCGCAAAGCGGGAACTCAGGGCTCTCGGCGCACCCGTTCCGATCGGAAGCCGCGCATTCGACATCCTCGAGGTCCTCGTTGTGGCCGGTGGAGACGCCGTGTCGAAGGAGGATCTGATGCGCCGCGTATGGCCTGGGATCGTCGTAGAGGAGAATACACTCCAGGTCCACATATCGGCCATTCGAAAGGCTCTGGGAAAAGACCGGAATCTGCTCAAGACGATCTCCGGCCGTGGATACCGACTTCTTGGCAACTGGAAATCTGGCGCGCCATCGCTCAACGGAGCGGCGCCGTCGGTGAAAACTCATTCAGCCGACGCCCGTTACGTTTCCAAGATCCCGGCGTCGATATCTGATCTTATCGGTCGTGAGAATGCCGTGGCTGAGCTTCTTACGCTCGCATCCGCTTATCGGGTCGTGACGCTGACAGGCCCTGGCGGGATCGGCAAGACGGTACTTGCATCCGAAATCGCCCGTAGTCTTTTGCCCAGCGTCGAAGGAGACGCCTTCTTCATCGAGCTGGTTTCGCTGCAGGACCCCAACCTAGTTCCGACAGCCTTGGCTCAAACTCTCGACCTCCAACTTCAAGGTGACGAAATCTCGGCCCAGGTCGTCGCGCGTTGCATTGGTGGGCGAACGATGCTGCTCGTTGTCGACAACTGCGAACACGTCATCGATGCTGCGGCAGCGATGATCGAGGCACTTGTCCGCACGTGCCCAAATGTGACGGTCCTTGCGACAAGTCGAGAATTGCTGAGGATCGAGGGAGAGTTCGCTTATCGCGTCCCACCTTTGGAGGTGCCAGCTAGGGAGGAGGCGACCAGCGCTCTGGAGCACAGCGCCATCCAACTCTTCGTGGCGCGCGCTCGAGCGCTGCAACGGGATTTCGCGGACGACACGGAGAAGCTCTTGGCCATTGCCGGGATTTGTCGGCATCTCGACGGCATACCGCTGGCAATCGAATTCGCAGCGGCACGTGCTGCGACGCTGGGAATAGAGCAGATCGCCGGCCGGCTCGACGATCGTTTCGTGCTGCTCACTGGCGGGCGCCGGACGGCACTGCCTCGTCATCAGACGCTCCGCGCTACCCTGGACTGGAGCTATCAACTTCTGCCGGACGTGGAACGGGAATTGCTTTGTAGCCTGGCGACTTTTCCTGGCGGCTTTACTCTGGACGCGGCGGTAGCGGTCAGCGGCGACGGGGAAGCAGAAACGGCGCTCGTGATATCAAATCTCGTCTCAAAATCTTTGATCGCATTCGACGGTTTCGACGCTGCTCCGCGCTGGCGCCTTCTTGAGACTGTGCGGGTCTACTCGCTGGAAAAGCTGGGAGCTCGGGACGAGTTTCGGCGAACAATGTCTCGAGTTACGAAATACTTCCTCAAGCTGTTTAAACCTTTTTCGGAGGAGCGCTCCCTTCAGACGGCGCTCGACAATATCGGTCGCTACCGAAAGGAGACCGACAACGTGCGTGCGGCCTTGAGATGGGCGTTCTCGGAAACCGGCGATGGCGTGCTCGGCGCGAAGCTTGCTGCCGCGTCGAGCGACTTTTGGACGGCAATATCGCTGGTCTCCGAAGCTGGCGACTGGGCTGAGCGCGCGCTGGAGAGCATCGGAGAAGAAAACGGCTCGCGCACCGAGATGGTCTTGCGATGTGCTCTGGGATACGCGCTCATCTACACTCAGGGAATGAACGAGCGCGGAAAGGAAGTGCTCACCGGCGCGCTGGCACTTGCCAGGGATCTGAACGACTACGACTATCGCCAGCGCCTAACCTGCGCCCTGTGGCTCTTCTCCGCCCGCTCGGCGGAATTGAGCGACGCTCTAGCCTATGCGCGCGAATATGAGGGGGCAGTTGAAGAACACGATATGCGCGGACGCGCAACGGCCTCATGGCTTGTCGGCATTCCCCAGACCTATCAGGCGCTGCATCAAGAAGCCGGCGAGAGGCTTGAATGGGCGGCCACACACTATCCGCTGGTGAACCGCCGGACAGACTTGCTGCGATTGGAAGCGGACGTACGAACGTCTTCTCTGGCTCACAACACAGTGAACCTGATCGCAGGTGGCCGACTGGACGCCGCAATTCTTACAGCAGAGGTCGCCATACAGGAGGCCCGAGAGACACGGCAGCCTTTCGTCCTCTGCGTCGCGCTCGCATGGTCGGCTTCCTTCGTTTCGTTAACGCTTAACGATCTGGACCGCGCGCAGGAATGGGGCGAGGAGCTTTTAGCGGAGGCATCCAAGCACGGTCTTCGACCCTTCCATGCCGCCGGCTTGTGCATCAAGGGCAGTCTCGCCTATCGAACGGGTAGCCCGGCCGAGGGTATCGAGGCTCTTCGAACCGGCCTCGTGGAACTGCGTAGTGGGGCCTACCTGTTGTTCTATCCTTTCTACCTCTGTGAGTCCGCAGCTGCGCTACAGTCAATGGGGCGTTTCAACGAGGCTTTGAACGAGGTCGCCAACGCGTTGCTGTTCTCGGAAGAGAAAGGCTACCGTTGGATGGTGCCCGAAATCCTGAGGCGGAAAGCAGAAGTGCTCAAGGCGCAAGGCTCAAGCGAGACGTCCCTGATCGAAGGTCTTTTTCAACAGGCGATGGCGGAAGCGGCGAAGCAGGGAGCACTGTATTGGGAATTGAACGCGGGCGTCAGCCTTGGTGCGTTCCGCCAGGCAAGCGTTCCGAGTGTTCTGCTTCCTGTCTATCGGCGATTCACTGAGGGCTTCAGCAGTCCGAGGCTTCTCGAGGCAAAGGCATTGATCGAGGCATCGGCTGTGTGAAGCTGCGATGGAACCGACGGACGTCGTTTTCGGTCCCGTACGACCGACGAGCAGCGCCGGCGTCTGTGGGCAGGCGCTATGACTGGTTGTCTCAGGTGGCAGGGGCCACGGGCTCCATGGTTTTCAGCGCATCAACAATCTGCTCAGTGGTTACGATCGCGCTCGCATAGTTCGGCATATTGATCACCAGCGCCGCGTGCATCATCTCGTCGGAGTAGTCGGCGACGGCGTCCTTCACGACTGTCACGTCGTATCCAAGCTCTGCCGCGAAACGCACGGTCGCCTCGATGCAGGTGTGTGCGATCAGCCCTATGACAATGAGTTTGTGAATGCCCTGCCTCTTGAGCTGCAGATCGAGATCGGTGTTGGCAAAGCCGCTGGAGCACCAATGCTCCGAGGCGACAATCTCGCCGGACGCGGGTACAAATTCGGCCTTGAACTCTCCGCCCCAGGTCCCGTATTCAAAACTCCTACGGTTCCACGCAAGCTTTTGAATAGGCGCAATGTACTTCCAGTTCTTGTAGTCGCCTTCGCGGTACCTGTGGTGCATGGCAAAGAAGACGGGAATCTTGACCTGTCGTGCCGTACTGAGGATTTGCTCCATGTGCGGCACGCAATTGTTGGCTTCGGCGACTTCCTTGATGCGTGGCCAGATCTTGCCGCCTTCAGAGATGAAGTCGTTGTACGGGTCGACCACCAGAAGACCGGTGATACCGCGCTCGTAGGACAGATGCATGATTATCGGCTCCTTTGGGCTTCAGGCTGCTTTCGACGGCTGTTGGCTGCGGAGCGCGTGGCGCTCGATGCTGGCTGCGAACAGTGGCGTCTCGCCCTTGTTATGGGCGATCGACATCGGCTGGCGCTGCGTGCGGAAGATCTCGAAAGGAATGCCCTGCCGGTCGAGAGAGGCGAGCATGTCCGGGGTCGCGAAGGACTGAACCCGGTTGGTAAATTCGCAGTGATTTTTGTCGATTGCCTTGACGCTTAGTTCCCAGATCACGTGAATGGCTACCCGGCCCGTCGGCGTGAACACATCAGAGTCGGAATCAAGGATCAGATGATCCCTTTCGCCGAGCGTTTCGACGTAGTGCTGCACCATCAGGCTGCCGCCGATCGTTTCGACGTTGATCGACATGCGCGTACCGTCTGGAGCGGTAGTGAAGCCGGCAGCGATATGGGCGGGCGAACAGCTCTGGTATTCCTTTTCGGGCAGCGTGAAGCACCACGTCGGGATGTCGATCTTCTCGATCGACGCGTTGATGATGGCCGTGAAGCTGGAATCGACGATCTGGTTGTCTGACATTGTCTTTCTCCTTCATCCAATGGGTGGGAATTTTGCGGCACCAGGGAACGCCGCAGACGCCGTCACATCGATTTTCGGAGCGGCTTGAAGGCGGCGCGCAGATCGGCCGTGAGAAGCATCGGCTGCTCCCAGGCTGCGAAATGGCCGCCCTTGGGAGGCCGGTTGTAGAAGATGAGCTTCGGGTATGCCTTCTCGGCCCAGCTCTGGGGAGCCTGGTAAATCTCGTCCGGGAAGGCACTGACCGCGACCGGTATCTTGATGCCGCGCGGATCGAAGAAACCACCCGAAGGGAAGTGCGCGTTATCCCAGTACAGTCGGGCGGAAGAGATCGCCGTATTGGTCAGCCAGTAGAGCGTGATATTGTCGAGGATATCGTCCTTCGTCAGGCCTTCCGTTTTGCCGTCGAAGACGCGAGCGATCATGTCATAGCTGCGGATGTCATGGTCAAGCATCCATGAGGCAAGACCGATCGGTGAGTCGACGATGCCGTAAAGCGTCTGCGGACGGTTGTTCATCTCGATGGCGTAGCCAAGACCATTCTTGTAGAAATCGTCGAGCTGGTCCCACGCGCGCTTTTCTTCAGGCGTAAGGTTGGCAGGCGGCGTGCCGGCTGACAGCGCCTTGGATATGTCGGCGGGAACGGTTGCTGCCATGTTGGTATGGATGCCGAGCAGTCCCGGAGGCTCTTGCACAGCCATCAGCTCGGTAACGGCATTGCCCCAGTCGCCGCCCTGCGCGACATATTTTGGGTAGCCGAGGCGCTGCATCAGTACAGCCCATGCCTTGGCAATGCGGGGAGGGTTCCATCCGGGCTCTGTCGGTTTGCCGGAGAAGCCGTAACCCGGAAGCGATGGGATGACGACGTGGAAGGCGTCGTCGGCGCTGCCGCCGTGCGCGGTCGGATCGGTCAGGGGCTCGATGATTTTGAGCTGTTCGATGATGGAACCGGGCCATCCATGGGTGACAAGGATCGGGAGGGCATTTGCGTGCTTCGATTTCACATGGATGAAATGAATGTCCAACCCGTCGATCTTCGTGGTGAACTGCGGGTAGGAGTTCAGTTTCGTTTCGATTTTGCGCCAGTCGTAGTGCTTGACCCAGTGGTCGGCGAGCTTCCTGATGCTAGCGAGCTGGACGCCCTGCGAGTGATCCTTCACCGTTTCCCGGTCGGGCCACCTGGTCGCCGCGACCCGTCGGGCAAGGTCGGATAGCTCCGCATCCTTAGCCGAGAATCGAAATGGTTTGATCTCGTTTGGATCGCCACTCGCGGCAAACGCTTCTGGAAGCACGCCCAATGCACTGATTGATGCCGCCGCTGCAAGAAGTATACGACGCGAAACCGCCGGTTGGTTATGGGACATGAGAGCCTCCTGGAGTTAGCTTGCTGGCGAGTAACAAGTCACCAAAGAGGAAATGCAGCCATTGAACTAAGGTATCGGCGACACCTTCGTATAGTGGAAACGAGAGCACGTTTGGATGTTCGTATTCAACTCTGTCCGCTATGGTTCCGATCGATGCAGCCAACCTGAGAACATCGTCGCTCCGGTTTGGCCATTGGCTAGTGGATCGCGAATACCATCGTCTGGCTTCGATTCGGGTACTGCGCAAACGAGGGCTTTCAGCGCACGATGTTACCCGATGCCAAGGTATTGCCGATACCAAGGTGCAAGTGCGCTTCCCGGCAGTCGTCGGCATACTCTCCTAACGCAGCCGGTTTGCTGCGTAACGACAAAGGAAGGAGCCGACAGATGAAGATCCTGATGGTTTTCACATCGCATGACATACTCGGAAGCACCGGCCGCAAGACGGGCTTCTGGCTCGAGGAAGGCGCAGCACCATATTACGTCTTTCGCGACGCTGGCATCGATCTGACGCTCGCCTCGCCGAAGGGCGGTCAACCGCCAGTCGACCCAAAGAGCGATCTGCCAGAAAATCAGACCGCTGCGATGGCTCGCTTCAAGAAAGATCCGGACGCGCAGCAGGTGTTCGCGACGACGAAAAAGCTGAAGGATATGCGGTCGGACGATTTCGACGCGGTCTTCTATCCTGGCGGCCACGGGCCGATGTGGGATCTTGCCGAGGATCCGGACTCAATCGCCTTGATCGAATCCTTCTATAACGCCGGAAAGCCCGTCGCGGCGGTGTGCCACGCGCCTGGCGTCTTGCATCACGTGACCTACAAGGGGGAGCCGATCGTCAAGGGAAAGCGCGTCACAGGGTTCACCAACACCGAGGAGGAGGAGGTTCAACTGACCAACGTCGTGCCATTCCTTGTTGAGGATGAACTGAAACGGCTCGGCGGACTTTTCGAGAAGAAAGACAACTGGCAACCCTTTGCCATCACCGACGGTCGGCTCATCACCGGCCAGAACCCTGCCTCGTCCACGTCAGGTGCACAGGCCCTCGTCAAGCTTCTGAAAGGCGCAACGGAGCAGACAAGTTCCACGGCTGCGTAACTGGCCATGCGAACTGCGTAACGACAAATCTGCGGTCGCAATTCTAGCCGTTGTGGCCGCTCGCAGCCCTGCGCCTTGCCTCGGCCTCGCCAGCCGGCACATTCATTAGCTCCGCTGCGGCTGCCAGGCTTCAGTTCCTCACGCCGAAGGATTACACGCTGATCATGATCGACTATCAGTCGCAGATGGCTTTTGCGACGAAGAGCATCCTGCCGTCAATCTTCGGAACAACGCAGATCTCGTCGCCCATGGAGCCAAGGGTTTCGGCGTTTCCACCAGTCTGACCACCATGGCTTATGATTGTCCGAAGCAAGTTCTCCGTCTTTGAACCTCGACGTTGAGCGAGGGAACTTTAATGCAGGCAGGCAGTTCTGGTGGCGCAAATCGATTTCTAACGGCGATATCCGCGAAATGCTGTGGCTGGTCTCAGCCGCGCCTCAACCTCGACATGAGCAAGCCCACATCGAAATGTTTCAGTTAAAGTAGCAGGCATCACTCGTCTGTCCCATTATGAAGCTAGTCGATGACGTACGCGAGTAGGGAGATCACCGATGGTCGTTTCGTGGATTGAAGTGAACGATCGGATGCAGCAGGGTTATCGATATCAGCTGACCGCGCCCACGGGCCAAGACTTCCACCAGGGCTTTGCGCCGGAACTGACACCTGCGGAGATGCTAAGGCTCGGTGTATTCGGGGGCAAGTACATGACCGATTGCACGGACGAATTCCCCAAAGAATGGTTCGCCGCGGCCAAGATTTCATCCTGGTGTGATCCGAGTTTGAATTTCTTTGGCGTGGGTGCCAGCCAACCACTCAGCGTCTGGCGAGCCAAAGGCTGGATATATTCGGACGATCCCCGCGGGTGGTTTCAATGGTACTGCCGCTATTTCCTGGGCCGCAGGTTGTCCGGCGAGGATGAACGCCAGATTGGGCGTTGGAAGTCTATGAAACGACATGCATCACAGCTACGTCGCCACTGCGAGCCCCACGACTGGTTCTGCCGTCCTCGGCAGCGACAGGCACTACTTCAGTGGGCTTATGATAGCCGAGCCCTATGAACTCGCCCGATCCTGCGCCGAGGACGTGGCTGCAACCTTATCGAAGCTGCCGGCCTTTCGGCACTGCGGCGGCTCCGTTAGTCAGCAACCACCATTTCTTTGATATCGGCGGAGCGCCATCTTCTCGCTGTATCCGCCTCGGCTGCCAGAACTGCATAAACAATGCGAGCGCGCCGCGCGCATGGCGCCAGCGGTGCCACGATGTCAGTACACTCGCGCTTGAAGAAATAGGGTGGGATTCCAGAATGCTCGCGCGACCAGTGTCTTCGGCGTCAAGGAAGTAGGTGCCGAGGCTGTTGCATGTCGGCTTTCTCAGAAGCAGGAAGACAAGGGGCAGCATGCCGAGGTCCATACCGCCCATCTTCCGCCCGAATATCGGCGCTGTAGTCTGGCTCATAGAACATAACGGTAGCAGCGCACGGATCTTGCTTTAATGTTTCGAGGACACCCGATGGCCCTGAGAACACTGACACTCTTCGCGGGTGCGCTCGCCAGTCTAGTTCTGTTTGCCGCGTTGGAAGGCAAGGTTAGGGCCGAGCCGCAGCCGGCACTTGCCGAGCAGGCCAGCCCGAAAAATGCCTACGCGGTTCCTGTGCGCCGGGCTGTCCACATTTCTCGGCAGGGAGCCAGTTCGTTCTCGACACTGTTTGAGACTGTTGGAGGTAATCAATCAAGGGTACTGCGCGAGATGGGCGGCGTCTCGATCGTGATGAACAACGATATAGCGGACGCAGTCGAGGCCTATTACGGCAATCCGAAAGCAAAACTTATCTGGGTCGATGGCAGAGGTCCCACCGCCAAGGCAGTGCAGGCGATGAACCTGTTGAAGCAGGCGGATGATTGGGGCCTGAGCGCCAGTGACTATGCGGTCGCCACGACGTTTGAGACGGTTCCGCGGGGCTCGCCCGAATACGCGAAGTCTTTGGCCCTATTTGAAGCATCGCTGTCCGGCAAGTTCTTGATGTTTCTGCAGGATAACTACCGCGGGCGGATCGATCCCAACCAGCTCTCCAACTACTATGACTTCAAGCGGAAGCAAGTTGATCTGAAGGCGGCCATCGACCAATTGTCTGCCCATCCGGATCTGATGCCGGTCGTCGACCGACTTATGCCGAGCAATCCGAAGTTCGCCCAGCTTGCAGCGGAACTTCATTGGCTGCGATCGACGGGTCAGGGAGGCGATAGCGCCGCCAACATTGATAGGGTCATTGTTGCGATGGAGGAAATCCGTTGGCTGCCTCAGGAGTTTCCTGATCGCTATGTCTTCATCAATCAACCGGCTTACATGGCGTATTACTATGAGCAGGGTCAGTTGGCACTTTCGATGAAGGCCGTAATCGGGCAACAGGATCATCAGACGAACTTCTTCGATGCTTCGATCAAGACTGTTCAGTTCAATCCCGACTGGGGCGTGCCGCAATCGATCATTCGCAACGAGATGCTACCGCATCTGAAGCGCGACCCCGCATATCTCGACAGGGAAGGTTACAAGGTTTCTGTAAAAGGAAAGCCGATGTCCTCCGCGAAGGTCGATTGGGCCCAGCCTCTCGAGAACATCTCTGTTGTTCAGCCGCCGGGGCCGGACAATGCCCTAGGACAGCTAAAGATCCTGTTCCCGAACCCCCACGACATATACATGCACGATACTCCGGCGCGTGGAAAGTTCGCCGCGCAGGATCGAATGTTTAGTCACGGATGCGTACGGTTGGAAAACCCACGCGCAATGGCGGCTGCGGTTCTGAAAACATCCGTTGAATTTGTTGCACAACAGATAGCCGATGGGGGAAAGAAGGACATGCAAGTACCGGAAGAAGTTCCGGTATATGTCTCATACTTTACAGCATGGCCAACCGCAGATGGCGTCGTGCACTATTTCGATGATATTTACGGTCGTGATGCAGAGACACTCGCCGCGATATCGATGACGACCTCAAGCCGCAATCAATCCTGATCGGCGGAACAATACAAGGCGCCTAACTTACACAGTTTGTCAGCTTCGCACTTGATGCGTGGAACGCGGCTCTGATCGTTCGTCAAGCGGTTTGGGGCAACGCGTTGCGACCCCCTCAAGTCAGCCGCGCAAGACTTCGTTGGCGGCCCTTATACCGCTTTCCCAGGCACCATGCGCCGTCGAGAAATCGGAGATGTGAGTGGCCTCGCCCGCAAAGAACAGCCGATCATCGACCGGCCGCGCCAGTATGTTGCGGGAATCGGAGTGATTTGGGAGCGCATGACTGTAGGAACCGCGTATCCAATCGGTACGACACCACGAAGTCGCGGCCAGTGGCCGCAGATGCCGTCGTATGCCGCTACCCAGCAGGGACGACAACTGTTCAATCGCGAAAGCGAACGCATCCAGCAGCCCCGCACGCTCAATGACCAGGGCACCTGCGCCTCCGAAGAAGCCCTCGATAATCGGTCGGCCAAGCGGACAGATATAGTAGCTGCCAGTTTCAGCGTTGCGGGGATCGCCGAGAAGATGGGTCTCGGGTTCGAGGCCATGGTTCCCGTGCAGTTCGAGGAAAAGCTTGTCTGCCAGGCCAAGCGGCAATTGGGTTGCCGCGTGAAGATGATCGTCAACTGCCGCATCGAACGCGATCATACCGTTGGCAAGGACGTTGGTCGACGACGTGATCACAGCCTTCCGGGCAGTGATCGGACCGCGGTCAGTCTCCAGCCGGACTCCGCGATCGGACAGCGCGATACGGCGCACTGCTGTCGAGGGTCTCAATGCGACATCAGGAATGCTCGAAGAAATTAGAGCGCCGTAGCCTTCGTGAACCCGCCAATTGGCATCGGATGCAGCGTTGTCGTATGCAAGGAAGTCTTTGATCGACAGCAGCTCGAGCGGTGTCCCATTCATGTATCCGCTTGTCGCGTCGCAATAGGCATTCCATTCCGCGTTTGCCGGCAACGCATCGGAAGCACGGTCGCTTGGTTGACGATCGTTGCGAATGCGGGTTTGGAATGCGTCCCACGCTGCTTCCGCCGCCTTTTGATCTTCCGGCGTGAAGCCCAAATCGCGCCACTGCCTTCGCCATGCTGTCGGGCCGCTTTCGATGGTAAACCCGGCGGCACGAGCCATCTTGACGAGTGTATTCCGTTCAGCCGAATGAAGCCAACCACAACCCATGTCGAGCGGCATTCCGCTGATCTCGATTGTCCAGGCGCGACCGCCGATGCGGTCACTCGCTTCCAGGAGGATGACCGAGGAGCCGGCGCTGGACAGGGTCCGTGCCGCCGCAATTCCAGCAGCGCCGGCACCGACAATCGCTACGTCGTAATCCATGGTCGCCGCTCCGCCTTGAGGCGCTCATCGCTCGTCTTTGACTGGTTCTACTACCGGGTTCTACAAGGGAATCGATCCCTCTTCAACGCGCGCTAAAGACTGCTACTATTCGGGGCATGACATTCTTCGAAACACTCGTTGCACTGCTTGCTGTCGCAATCCTGCTATTGCAGGTAACCAGGCGAATGCGGCTGCCGTATCCCGGCATCCTCGCCGCAGCCGGCGTTGCCGTCGCGGTGTTGCCGGGTGCGCCAGATATACCCATCGACCCTCCGACCGCCCTTGCATTGTTCATCGCCCCCGTACTTGTCGATTCCGCCTACGACTTTCCTCTCGGTGCGGCGCGGCGCATGCTGGTGCCGCTGTTCGTCTACGCGGTTGTGGCAGTGCTGTTCACGGTTGGAGTCGTGGTGTCGATCAGTGCACTTACCGTCGGGTTGCCCATCGCGGTGGCAGTCACTCTCGGTGCGATCGTCGCACCGCCGGATGCAGCTGCGGCCACCGCGGTCCTGTCCAATCTGCCGGTCGACCGCCGGGTCGACGCACTTCTCAAAGGCGAAAGCCTGTTCAACGATGCCACGGCGCTGCTGCTGTTCAGCGCGGCTTTGACCATCCAGGCGAGGAGTGGGTTCGATACTGAAACCGTAGCGCGGATGGCCTTTGCGGCGCCGGGCGGAATCTCGTTCGGCATTGGCTTCGGGTTTCTGGTTTCACGACTTCGTCCCGCCACCGACAATACGGTTGGCGGCACGCTGCTTCAGTTCGTCTATGCATTCGCGACGTGGCTGATTGCCGAGCGTCTGCACCTGTCTGCCGTGCTGGCAACAGTGGCAAGTGCGATGACACTCGCTACCCTTGCCAAGGTCGACGATCCTCCGCGCATGCGGGTCCACTCGTTTGCCGTCTGGACGACCGTGGTCTTCTTGTTGAACGTGGTTGCCTTTCTGCTGATGGGACTGCAGGCCCGCCGCATTGTTGGCGCCATGTCGGCGGCCGAGCTGGAGAGGGCGATCGGGTTCGCTGCGATCGTCGTCGTAGGCGTTATTGCGTCGCGCTTGGCGATTGCATTCTTTTTTCACGCGGTTGTCGGCTATCGGCATCGGCGCGGTCATGAACTCGCACCCTTTGAACATGGTGAAACGCTGCTGGTTGGGTGGTCGGGTATGCGCGGACTGGTTACTCTTGCCACCGCATTCGTGTTGCCCGCGGACTTCCCCGACCGAGACCTCGTGGTTTTGACGGCCTTCTCGGTCGTGCTCGCAACACTGGTCATCCAGGGCGCAACGCTCGCGCCCATGATCCGCCTCCTGAAGCTCGGGAGGGAGGACAAGGCGAGGCAGGAAGTCCACATGGCACGCAAGTCTCTTGCCCAGGCTGCCCTTGGCCGCCTTGAAGGCGAGAAGGGCCCGGAGGTCGAGGCCATCAGAATAGCCTATCGAGAAATCTGCGAAAACGGCCCTGGGTCTTTGCCGGCACGCCGTCGTGATCTGGCCCTTGCCGCTGTACTGGCACAACGCAAGCGCCTCGACGAACTGCGCGACGCGGATCTTGTCGGTCCTAGCCAGTATCTTGAACTGCAGGAGGATCTCGACTGGAAGCAGCTTGCCGTGGCTTTGGACGAGGAGCGGCGAATTACCGAGAGTTAGGTTCGCACCAAGAGCGGCTCGCGCCTGGATGAACTCCATTTTCCTGGTTCCTGATGAAGGACAAGATCCTAGAAATTCAGAGAGTTCTCAGGAAGGTCGAGGTTGGATCATCAGTGGAATGTTTGTCTGGCTAGCCCAAGCGCCTCGCTCCTTGGGCAGCGTTTGCCTGGCATTCGACTCCGATCATTTCAGGCTGCATTTGTGCTCGACATCAAGGCTGGGGAATTCTTTCTGTTGATGCTTCCAACGGTCGTAGCCGTCACCTTTGGCATAAGCTTGACTTTCGACCGTCCGCCAATCCCGCGCATATCGGACGGCAAAACCCTCCACCCCCCATTCCCGGAATTGGTCGACATGCGTCAACTCATGGGCCCACGCACAGGGACTCGCGGCTACACGCGGGTCTCTGAACACAACGACATCGATTAGGGTAACTGCATCTGCAAAACCGCCATGCTCCAGCAAGTAGCCAAGGCTGAAGGAACTGTCGCTAATGATTTTGTATCTGACGCGATTCATTGAGTCTTCGCTGGCATAGCCGGCCAACTGACGGCGAATCTCTGCAGGTATCGGCAGGGCGTCGTGCATGGCCTCATTGCGGCTGGCAGTGATTACGCTCGCGAGTATCGGGCCGCTCAGAGCATGTGCCTGAAACTCGTTGAGAGCGCCAACCACACTTTCATTTGCCATAACCACGAAGCTCGCATCGGAATTGTCCCTGCGCTCAGCCTGATAATGAGCAAGGGCGGATAGTCCGTCGAGCATCAGACCAACGGCAAAGATGGCAGACGGAACCCATATAGTGGCGCAGCGTCGCTTCATCGCAGGAATTTTTTCTCATCGGTAACATATCATAGCCGTGTGGGCCGTCCGCGGCTACCGCGTGGAATTCTCTTATGGAGCGCCGAGCCTCGGTCCCAGTATAGGTTTCTCGTCCCATCTGGCCGCCCACCATGGCTGAAGGGAGGTGCGAGCGAGAACGAGCTATCGATGAAAATCGTCTGATATCAGTGTTATGATTAATGCCCGACCTGAGAGATAGGTGACAGAACGTACCGGAGACATGGGTTACATTTTTCGATTTTGGTCGGGAGGTGTGGATGCCGTGGAGAGAGACTTCGGTCATGGA